>CAZQUM010000013.1:0-13445 GCA_964596585.1 uncultured Gammaproteobacteria bacterium | reverse complement strand
AGCTCTTGGTGCAGAAAAAGAAGTTGAAGTTGATGGTAAAACTCAGAAAATTAAAATTCCTGCTGGAGTCAACGATGGCCAGCGAATAAAATTCACTAATTTCAATTTATACATAGACGTTCTTCCTCATAAAATTTTCCGCCGTGAAGGTAATGATGTTTTTGTTAATCAAAACATTTCCTTAACACAGGCAATTTTGGGTGATGTAATTGAAGTTCCCACCCTTGAAGGGAATCTTAAAATTAAAGTAAAATCCGGTACCCAGCCCGGAACTCTTATTCGTCTCCGTGGCAAAGGTATAAAAGATGTAGGTGGCTACGGATATGGTGATTTTTATGTCCGACTCAGTTTGAATATTCCTTCCCGTCTTACTTCCCGTCAAAAAGATTTAGTCAAAGAATTGGGAATATAAAGATAGCGTTATAGTCTTTTTATTGTTATAATAGCCAAGTTAATCTGTGGTATTCGGAATGGGGACCGGCGTGTCCCCATTTTTATTTACCAAAGGAGATAAAAATGGATATTAAAAAACTACCAAAGACTGAGTTTGCCGCTGCCGTTGCTCAAATTTCTGGTGAGCGCAATATCAATCCTCAGGAAATTCTTGATGCCATCGAACAGGGTCTAGTATCTGCCTATAAAAGAGATCAAAAAGAACATGGAGTAATAATTGACGAAGAAATTCAATTTGAAGTTGAGCTAGCTCCTGAAAGCGGTTCCTTTTCCATTTTTGAAATCACAGGAGAGAAAAGAAAAAATGTCACCCCTCCCGGCTTTGGCAGAATTGCCGCCATGACCGCAAAACAGGTTATTGACCAAAAAATTCACGAAATTGAGAGAGATACCATTATTTCAGAATACGAACAAAAACTAAATAGCCTAACTTTAGGTGTAATTTTGCGTATTGATCCTTATAAAATCACTATCGGTATTGGTAAAACTGAAGGTATTTGCCCCAAAGAAGAACAGATAAAAAATGAATCACTTCACCTTGGAGATAAAAAACTTTTTTTAATCAAAGAAATCCGCACCGATGAAATCACCGGTCGTAAAGATATCATTCTTTCTCGCAATGATGAAGATTTTATTAAACTGCTTTTTGCTCGTGAGGTTCCGGAAGTCAATAATCGCACTGTTAAAATTGAAAAAGTTGCTCGTGATAGTGGTCAAAGGACTAAAGTGGCTGTATCCTCCACCCAAAATGGTATTGATCCCGTTGGTTCCTGTATAGGTCAAAAAGGCTCTCGCATTCAATCAATACTCAATGAATTGCCTTCAGAGGAAAAGGTTGATGTTATTGCTTTTTCTAAAAATAAAGCTCAATTTGTAATCAACGCCCTTTCTCCAGCAGAAAATGCTAATGTTGTTGAAATCAAAGATTCCATCGCCATTGTTGAAGTTCCAGAAGATCAGCTGGCTCTAGCCATTGGTTCTGGTGGTGAAAATGTCCGTTTGGCTGGTATTCTCACTGATATCGACATAAAAGTCGGCGCTGCCAAACAATAAACATTAAAGATTAAAAATATGAATCAATTTAGACCACCTATAGTTGCTGTTATGGGTCATATTGACCATGGTAAAACCACTCTTTTGGATAAGATCAGACATGCTCGTGTTGCTCAAAAAGAATCTGGCGGTATTACCCAACATATATCCTCATATCAGACTACTGTTACCACCCCCACTGGTCCTAGGGAGATTACCTTTATTGATACTCCAGGACATGCTGCTTTTTGTGCCATGCGTTCTCGTGGAGCTGTTATTACTGATATTGTTGTCTTGGTAATATCCGCCACCGATGGGGTCATGGCCCAAACAAAAGAATGTATTAGTCAAATAAAAAAAAGTGATTTACCCGTAATTGTGGCTATGACTAAAATTGATTTAGACACTAAAAACCCAGAAATGGTTAAAGGTCAATTAGTAGAAATGGATCTTACACCTGAGGAATATGGTGGACAAACTACTGTTATTCCCATTTCTTCTAAAACCGGAGAGGGGATAGACACTCTCTTAGAAAATATTCTTCTTAATGCCGATGTTATGGAACTAAAAAATGAGCCAGATGCTCCGCTTCAAGCAATGATTATTGAGTCTAAACTTGACAAAAACCGTGGTCCCGTTGTTTCTATTATTATTCAAAAAGGCACTCTTCGGTTAGGCGATCAACTTTTTGCTGAAAATATCGCCGGTAAGGTCAAAGCTCTTACTGATTCCGATGGTAAACCGATTACGGAAGCCGGTCCAAGCACCCCTGTAGAAATTTTAGGTTTTGAAACAGTTCCTATGGTTGGGGCATTAGTTACCGACCATTTAACTGAGCCTCTTTCCAATTATTCCCAATGTCAAAATCCTATTGATACAAATTTACCCCACCTTAATATTGTCCTAAAAGCTGATGTTGAAGGTACCCTCGAGGCTCTTAAAAATAGTTTAAGCGATGATGTTTGCATTATTAGTAGTGGTGTTGGTCCAGTAAACGACAATGACATTATTGCCTCCAAAACTGGCCATGCCCAACTTTTTGCTTTCAATACTCCAGTAAGCAAAATCGTTAAAACTTTAGCCGACAATGAAGGTGTCTCTATCTTTGAATCCAAAATTATTTATGAAATTATAGAAAACATTCAATCTCAAGTTTTAAAAATGCTTGATCCTACAATCGAAGATACTATTTTAGGAGAAGGAAAAATTATTGCTGAATTTAAAATCGATAAAGTGCGGATTGCTGGATTAAAAGTTACAAAAGGCGAAATTAGCAAGGGTGACACTATCCATTTAATGAGGGAAGGAGAAATTATTAAAAATACCCGTGTAGGTGGTATTCGCCAAGGCAAAGAAATTGTCGATAAAACTAAAGTAGGTAACGAGTGCGGCATGACTTTTATCCCCTATGTTGACTTTAAATTAGATGATGTTATAATAGCCTATAAGAATAACAAATAAGCTATATAATACCTATGAAAAACTATAATATTAATGAAATCAAAGGCTTAGTTGACATCGCCAAATCTATTTTGATTGCTGTGCCGAACTTATCGGTTGACAGCTTAGGCTCTGCTCTGGCTTTGGCTGTATCTCTCAAAAAAGCTGGTAAACAAGTTCAAGTCTTTTGTCCTCAAAAACCTGACCAAAATTATTCTAAACTTAGTGGTCTCGAACTTTTAACCGATAATTACTCTAATTCAGATTTAATTGTTTCCCTCGATTATCCAGTTTCTCAAATTGAATCAGTTTCTTACAATGACGATGGTGGTCACCTTAACCTAGTTGTCAAAACTAAAACTGGTGCTGATAAAGTTGAAACCAATCAGATTCAAATCAACAATAGTGCTGGAGTTGCTGACTTATCCTTTATTTTGGGCGATGAGACCCTTTTGGGTGATAAAGCCGATATGGTCAATAATGGTAATTGGATACTTATTACTCCAACTCAAGCTCAAAAACCTTGGGCTAAAGCTACCATTTTTGATCCAGATGCTCCTTTTTCAGAAATTTTAACCTTTTTAATTCCCATGTTGGGCTTAACTTTAGATGCTGATTCTGGCAAAGATCTTCTAATTGCTCTTCGAGTTGCCACCCAATCTTTTAGCATTAACGTATCTCCCGAAACCTTTGAAGCTGGTTCCATTTGTCTTCGAGCCACCCAAAGTGAGTTTATAGCTCAAAATCAAAATCAGGAAAATACTCCTATCGAAAATATTGAAAAGTCGGGAAATTTAATTCCGGGAACTAGTCAGCCAAACCCCACTCCTACCGCTTAAAATTTACTTATTGTGTTATAATAGCTCTGCACTAAGTCTGGTTTTTCAGTTGTCATTCTGAAATATTATTTTTTACCAGTCTTAGCGTTTATATTTATGGCATTAACTACTGAAGAAAAGAAAGATATTATAGATAAATATTCCCAAGCAAAGGGTGATACTGGTTCTCCTGAAATTCAAATTGCTATCCTTTCCAAGGAAATTGAAAAGCTCCAAGGACATTTGGGTGAAAATAAGCATGATTCTCCAGCCAAACGAGGCCTTTTAAGTAAAATTGCTAAACGTCGTCGTTTACTCCGGTATTTGTCTATTCACAACGAGGAACGTTATACCAAAATTATCAAGAGCCTCAACTTGAAAAAATAAAATTCATGAAAAATACCTTTGACATCGCTTTTGGCGACCAAAAAATTACTCTTACTACCGGTCAATTAGCTCCCCAAGCCAATGCTTCCGTTTTAGCCCAAATGGGTAAGACTGTAGTTCTGGCTACAGTGGTTTTAGGAGCTATAGATAAAAGTAAAGATTATTTCCCCCTATCAGTTGAATTTGTTGACAAGCTTTATGCCGGAGGACTTATCAAAGGTGGTAAATGGATTAAACGTGAGGGTGGCCCCTCTGACACAGCCATTCTTTTTGGCCGTATCATTGATCGTTCCATTCGACCACTTTTTCCCTCCGATTTTAAATATGAAGTGCAGGTAGTAGTTACAGTGCTTAGTAATGACAAAGATCACGATGTTGTTATTCCCGCCTTTACCGCCGTTTCTGCAGCTTTAATGATTTCTGATATTCCTTTTAATGGCCCCGTATCTATTGTCCGCCTTGGTTTGGAAGATAAAAAAATTACTCTTTTCCCCACCATTTCTCAACAGCTAAAATCATCTCTTGATCTTTTAGTCTGCAAAGACAAAGAGGGGATTAATATGATTGAAGCTGATTCCAATATTGTTGACAACGACACCATTCTTCAAGCCATGGAGATGGGCTTTAATACAGGCAATGATATCAATACAAAATTAACGGAATTTGCCAAAAATTTTGGCAAGAAAAAAGTTGAATATCAGCCCATGGCCCCGACGCAAGTTTTAATTAATGAAGTTGAAACTTTTATAAAAACTGACCTAGAACAATTTGTTAGTGGTGGTTTTGATGGTGCACACATGTCTGCAGAAGAAGCCATTAAAGAAAAGGTAAAAGATCATTATGAGGCTAAAGTAAAAGCAGAAGAAATTGAAAGCAATTTTCTTATGGAAGCTGTCGATATTTTAATTCGTAAATATTTACGAGAAGCCACCTTGCAAGGCAATCGTTATGACAAAAGAACGCCTGATCAAATTAGACCTCTCAACATTGAGGCTGGAATTCTCCCCTGTACCCACGGTTCGGCTCTTTTTGAAAGAGGCCTCACCCAAGCTTTAACAGTAACTACCCTAGGTTCTCTTTCCGAACAACAATATCTTCAGGATAGTAATGGAGAAATTACTAAGCGCTATATTCATTATTACTCTGCTGCTCCTTTTTCCACTGGTCAAACTGGTCGCTTTGGTCGCCCCGGACGTCGTGAAGTTGGCCATGGCGCTTTAGCCGAAAAAGCTTTAATTCCAGTCATTCCTTCAATTGATGAGTTTCCCTATACTATTACTTTAACTTCTGAGGTTTTGTCTCAGAATGGCTCTTCTTCTATGGCCTCGACCTGTGGATCCACACTTTCATTAATGGATGCGGGTGTGCCGATTAAAGACAAGGTTGCTGGTATATCCATCGGTATGATTTCCGATGAAAATAAATACTTACTTTTAACCGATATTGCTGGTATCGAAGATCATTGTGGTGATATGGATTTCAAAATTACTGGTACCCGCAATGGCATTACTGCTATACAGCTTGATATTAAAAGGATGGGTCTTTCCATGGATATGATTCGTGATACCTTTGTAGCTTCTACCAAAGCCCGTCTTCAAATTTTAGACAAAATTGATTCTGTCTTGCCAGAGGCTAGAAAAGAACTCTCTCCCTATGCCCCCAAGATTAAAATGATCAATCTACCCGAAGACAAAATTGGCGAAGTAATCGGTTCTGGCGGTAAAACTATTAAAGCTTTAATGGAAAAACATACTGTTGAAATTGACATCGACGATGATGGCCACTGTTCTATCTATTCCACAGATATAGATAAAATTGAAGCCGCTGCCTATGAAATTGAATCAATGATTAAAGAAGTTCAAATTGGTGAAGAATACGATGGTGTTGTAACTAGGGTTGAAGCTTATGGAGCATTTGTTGAATTCCTTCCCGGTCGTGAAGCATTGCTTCATGTTTCAGAATTGAGTGGGGGATTTATTTCTGACCCCGCTTCTATCATCAAAATAGGTGACAAACTTAAAGTAAAAATATCAGGATTTAACGATAATCATCAGATCAAACTTAGTTCTCCTGAATTTAAAGCTGCCCATCCGGGTCAACCCCGAAGTGATCAATCACGACCCCCAATGAGACAAGATAGACCTCGTTTTGAAGCCCCTCGACGTGAGTTTAAAAACTTCACTTCCGGTCCAAATCGAACTAGCTTCAAGAAAAAATAAGTTTCTTTATATCAATTTCCCGATATACAGATTCTCCTTGTGGTGGATAATGCAACTGGTCGTCACTCAAAATCGCTAAACTATTCTTTCCAGGAATCTCGCGCACAGGTATCTCTCTAGACCTTTTAATTCTATATGGTCTTACTTCATAAAGATGTTCTATATCCTCCAGCTTTATACCGGTATTTGTACGTAAAACTACTTCCGAGGATTCCCTCAATTCCACATTTGTATCTGGCATTTTAATTGCAATTACATAAGAAGGTTGCTCAAAACTTGGTTGGGTATAGCCAGATCCGTGAGCATATTCAAAAGCAGTCCAAGGTTCATTAGCAAAAAATAATTCATCTGAACTGTCCAGTTGAGGTAATCCCAACTCCACTTCACCCGATCGCATTTTGTTATTTTCTACAAATCTTCGCATCGCCTTATAATCTACTCCGCGCCAGATTAAAGCTTTACCGTCTTTTTCTGTTGGAATATCTCCTTCTAGCGGTCGCGTTAAAGGGAGATATCTATCAGAACCATCCACTCTAGGAAGCAATTTTTTCCACCCTTCGTCAAATTTTGGGACAACACTTCCGTCCTCCTCAATTTTGGCTATCCGCTCATCCACAAAATATCCATTTGGTAATGATGTAATATTTTCGTCAACATAAGGCTCCAATATTAATACCCCTGTCTGTCCATAATATTCGTCTTCCTTCTTCTCATAAGTTCCATACCACTTGTCCGCATTTCTTTCAATCATTCCTCCGTAACTAAAAATATTATCTGTGCTAGAAATAATATGAGGGTAGGGTAAGGCCTTTAACCAATTTCTGTCTTGCTTCTTGTTTTTATCTAAATCAATCTTCGGCGATATTGATATCTCTCCGTCCATCATAAATTAATATTATACATATTTTCGTATATACTTTTCTTGTGGACAATAAACTTACTATTCCTGCTGCCATCGAAACGCTTCGAAATAAAGTTGTAAATATCGATTTACCTCAGGATTTACACGAAAAATTGGATAATATTTTTGCTCAATTAGAAATTAATGCTAATTCTGAAAGTACTTTTTGGAATTATTATCAGTCAGACGCCAAATATTTTGATTGGATAACCTCTCTTCCTTGGGATAAACGATCTCAGGATATTTTAGATATCCGTTTTGCCAAAGAAGAATTGGACAAACATCATTATGGTTTACAGGAGGTCAAACAAAGGATTATCGAATATATTGCCGTTCTCACCTTGCAAAAAAATCGTAATCCAGGAGAAAAACTTCGTGCTCCAATTTTGCTTTTTACCGGCTTAGTTGGCACTGGTAAAACTACTATGGCAGCTTCCATTGCCCAAGTCATGGGTCGAGAACTAATCCGTATTCCTTTTGGTGGTTTAGGCGACCCTCTTTATCTTCGCGGACAAAGTCGTCAACATAGCGAATCTGAACCCGGTATTATTATTCGTTCTTTGGCTCAGTGTCAGACAAAAAATCCAGTGATTCTTTTAGATGAAATTGATCGGGTGGCAGATGATGCTCTAAACACTATTATGGGTGTTTTAGTCGAGCTCCTAGATCCGGAGCAAAATTCTCGTTTTATGGATTACTATATTGATTTTCCCTTCGACCTCTCTGAAGCTTTTTTTGTAGCCACTTGTAACAATACTAATCGTATTGCCACCGCTGTCATGGATCGTTTAGAGGTAATCCAAATGCCTTCATATAATGATGAAGAAAAAATTGTTATTGGTAAGGACTATATTTTACCTTCGGCACTAAAGGATGCCGGACTTATTCCACAAGATTTAAAAATTAGTGATGATGTTTGGATCAATATAGTCCGTCCATTAGGTTTTGACGCTGGAGTCAGAACTTTAAAGCGAAACATTGAAGGCCTTTGCCGAAAAGTCGCCGCCATGATTCTTTCTGGGCAAAAGCAAATTATTATTGACGCAAATAATATTAAGAATTTTGTTCCTCAATGGTAACTATATAAGAAAATAACTAACCGAAAAATTTTAATATGACTCTTACCCAAGACCAACAACTCGAATATATTGCCTATCTAGTAGGACAGTGTAAAAAATGCCCACTATACAAAACTGCTACTAATCCAGTGCCCGGAAACGGCAACCCACACGCCAAAATTGTTTTTATTGGTGAGGCCCCCGGTGAAAAAGAAGACCTCCAAGCCTTGCCATTTGTTGGTAATTCTGGTAAACTTTTGGACAAGCTTTTAAGTACGATTGAAGTGCCACGATCCGAGGTTTTCATTTGCAATATTTTAAAACACCGTCCTCCTAATAATCGTGATCCAGACCCCGAAGAAATTAAGGTCTGTGTTCCCTACCTAAAAGCTCAATTAAAAATAATAAGACCGAAAATTGTTATTACTCTGGGGCGTTTTGCCATGAATTATTTTTTTCCAGGAGAATCAATTAGTCGAAGCCATGGGCAAATCAGATCTATAATCTGGCAGGATTTATCATTAACTATTATTCCTGTTTATCACCCTTCAGCTGGTCTTAGAAATGGATCCATGCTCAAAGCTTTGCAGGAAGATTTTATAAACATTGGAAAATATTTAAAAAATTAATTAAAAATATGATTAAACAAAAAACATATCAAAAACCAGCTTTTAATCCAGCTGTTCAAAAGGATTTTTCATTTTCTACAAGTCAAGATGCCCTCCGCATCTCTTCTTTAGGTTCTTTTGGGGATGTTACTCAAAATATGTTTATCTATGAGTTTGCTCCCAAAGGAGATTTTTCTAAATCTCAAATTATTATTGTTGACTGTGGAGTCGGTTTCCCCGAGGAAGACGCCTTTGGTGTCGACCTACAAATCCCTGACACTACTTATCTTTTAGATAAAAAAGACCGCATATTAGGTATTTTTATTACTCATGGTCATGAAGATCATATTGGTGCTGTTCGTTATGTTCTTCCAATTTTGGGGGAAAATATTCCTATTTATGCACCTAAATTAGCCTCAGCCTTTATTCAATCTCGGCTAGCTGAAAATAATGTTCGTGGCGCTATTCACATCTATCAACCGGGGGATATTTTCACCAAAGGGCCTTTTACTATTGAACCTATACGAGTCACTCATTCTATTCCAGATACTTTTCATTTATCTATTTCAACCCCTATTGGAGTTTTCTATCATGGTTCCGATTTTAAATTTGACGTTTTTCCCCTTGATGGTAACGCTTCAGAACTCAAAAAAATTGCCAATGTTGGTAATAGAAAAGTTGTCGCCCTAATGTCCGACTCTCTTGGTTCTGATCATGAGGGCTATTCTCCTTCAGAGCGGGATATTGCCGATAATTTCCGTCGACAAATTTTAGAGACTAAAGGTCGGGTTTTTATTACTTCCATAAGTAGCAATATCATTCGTTGGTCTCAAGCTATTGAATACGGCAAATCAGCTGGTCGTAAAATTTGTGTGGTGGGTTATTCTGTAGACAAGGCGATAAACATTGCCAAAGAATTGGGTTATATAAAACTAACAGATGCAGATATGGTTGACCCCGATCGTGCCAAAAATTTTGCTGACAACAAGCTAATGTTTTTAGTTGCCGGTTTTGCTGGTCAGCCCGATTCGGCTCTTAGTAAAATGGTTATGGGTAAACACAAAATTAAAATTAAAGCAGGAGACAAAGTAATTTTTTCTTCTCCTGATTACATTCCAGGTACCACTGGGAATATTTATGAAATGATTGATACTCTTTCCAAAATGGGTGTTGAGGTTGCTTATGGTGACAAGGAGGAGCTTCATGTGTCTGGCCATGGCTACCAAAAAGAACACGCTCTCTTAATCAGCCTATTAACCCCTCGCTATCTTTTACCTATTGGTGGAAATTACCGACATATAAAAAAATATTTCTCTATGGCTAAAATCATGGGTTTTACCGATGACCAGTTCATAACCCCTGATTTTGATTCTGCCGTTACCTTTTATGCTAACGGTAAGGTAGATACCGATTTTCATATTCCACTTCACAAGGTTCTTATTGATGGATTGGGGGTTGGCGATGTCGGTGCTACAGTATTACGTGATCGTAAAACTCTAGCCGAAGACGGTATGTTTAGTGTTGTTGTTATGGTAAATAAAGCCACCGGAGTTATATATAAAGAACCCGTTATTCTTTCTCGTGGTTTTGTTTTTATGAAGGAAAATACTGATTTAATTAATTTTCTAAAAGATGAAGTAATCAAAAAATTTAGCCAACTTACTAGTAAACCGGCTAATTTTGAATATATCCGCACTCAGCTCCAAGCCCATTTAGAAGAAATTATTAAACAAAAAACCGGCCGCCAACCCATGGTCCTGCCTTTAGTAATTGAGGTATAATCGGCCATGAGATATTCTCAATTATTTGGCAAAACTAGTAAAAGCATTCCTTCAGATGCCGACAGTATTAATGCTAAATTGCTCACTCAAGGTGGCTTTATTTCAAAGCAATTATCAGGAATTTACACCTATTTGCCTCTTGGCCTTAGAGTACTTACAAAAATCCAAAATGTAATCCGTGAAGAAATAGTTGCCGTTGGTGGGCAGGAAATTTTTATGCCCGTTTTAAGTCAACTTGAAAATTGGCAAATTAGTGGGCGAGACACTTTAGATATTCTTTTCAAACTAAAAGGCGCCGGTAATACCGATTTAGTTTTAAATCCTACTCACGAAGAAGTAGTCACACCTTTGGCCAAAAAATACACTTTTTCTTATCGTGATTTACCCTTTGCCCTTTTTCAAATCCAAACTAAATTCAGAAATGAACCTCGGGCTAAGTCAGGTTTGCTCCGTGGCAGAGAATTTAGTATGAAAGATCTGTATTCCTTTCATCGTGATGAGGCCGACTTAGACACTTATTATGAAAAAGTTAAGGTGGCATATTTCAAAATATATCAGCGTTTGGGTTTGGGAAAAATTACCGTTCTTACCTATGCGTCAGGAGGTAGTTTTAGTCCATTTTCACACGAATTCCAAACAATAACTCCTCAAGGGGAAGACACTATTTTCCTATGCGAAAAGTGTCAAGTTGCAGTTAACAAGGAGATTATTGAAACCCAAAAAACCTGCCCAGAGTGTGGCAATCCAGATTTAAAAGAAATCAAAGGAATTGAAGTTGGCAATATTTTTAAATTAAAAACTAAATTTAGCACAGCTTTTGGTTTTACTTTTATTGATGATGATGGCAAAAAAAAGATTGTTCAGATGGGTTGTTATGGTTTAGGTCCTTCTCGCACCATGGGGGCTATTGTTGAAAACTTTTACGACAATAAGGGTATTATCTGGCCCAAAAATATTGCCCCTTACCAAGTTCATTTAATTGGTCTCGATTCTTTAGGTGAAAATTTGTATCACAGCCTAGAAAAAGAAAATATTGAGGTTCTTTTTGATGATCGTGATACTGTTTCTGCTGGTACTAAATTTGCTGATGCCGATTCAATTGGCATTCCCATCAGATTGGTAGTTAGCAAAAAAAGTCAGGCGGCAGGTGGAATTGAATTTAAACTCCGCTCATCTAATATAGTTGAAATCATTTCACCGCCTCAAATACTCAAAAAAATAAAGTCATTTTATAAATAATACTATCTACTTTATTCTTTCTACTTTATACTTACACTATGCCCCGAGGTCGTAAAAAAAATAAAATATTACCCAATCTCAAACTCAAACCAGATACCGTTAAATCAATTTTTTTTATTTTCTTTGTAATTTTAGCCATTATTACTATATTTTCTTTTCTTCAACAGGGTCCCTTAGCTACCCAAATAAATTTTTATCTAGAAAAATATTTTGGTTTTGCCTCGGTCATGATTCCTTTCATGTTACTATTAATTTCCTTTCTTTTCGCCAAAATAAAAACCCCTCTCAAAGAAGCCAATGTTTTTTTTGGTTTCTTAATTCTTTTTATTGCCTCCTTGGCACTTTTTAAACAAGGCACTATTGGTCTCTTTCTATGGGAGCAATTTTTGGCAATTTTTACTGAAGTTGTCGCTTTTATAATTTTCTTTTTTAGCTTTATTGTTGGTTTTGTTGTTCTTTTTGATACTAATATTGCCCAAATTTTCAAAACCATCGGCAAGGTTTTTGCGACCATTAAAAAATATACTATTGGTGATGATAAAAAATCTAAATCTAAAAAAGCCGATAAAAACTCTCAAGAAAGTATTTTTCAGAATGACTCTTTTGATACAAAAACCCCTTCCTCTAAACCTCTTTCTGGCCTTTTTTCCAAAAAACCCAAAGATGAAGTAAAATCTGAAAACAAAGCCGATTTAGGTGTTGCTGGTGTTACTCCAATTTTAAAACCAAGCCCCGCACTTAGTTCTTCTTCAAACCAAGCTTGGGTGTATCCTTCTCTATCTATTTTTGATGATACTCCCGGAGCCAAAGCAGATCGCGGGGATGTCCGCAAAAATGCTCAGATTATCGAACAAACCCTTGATTCTTTCGGTATCACTGCTCGAGTGTCTGATATTAACAATAGTCCTTCAGTTACCCAATATGCTCTAGAAGTTGCTTTGGGAACAAAATTGACTAAGATACTATCTTTGAGCAATGATTTAGCTATGGCTCTTGCTGCACCCGGCGGTCAAATCCGTGTTGAGGCTCCTATACCCGGTCGTTCCTTGGTTGGTATTGAAATGCCCAACAAATCCCTAGAAGTTGTCCCCATTCGCTCTGTTTTGGAATCTGATGTTATGAAAAATGCTAAAAGTAAAATTACCGTACCCCTTGGTCTTGATGTCAGTGGTCAGGCAAAAGTTGCTGATATCGGCAAAATGCCCCACGTTCTAATTGCTGGTCAGACCGGTTCCGGTAAATCAATTTGTGTTAATTCTTGGATTTCCTCCCTTCTCTTTCGAGCCTCCCCCGACGAACTTCGTTTGATTATGGTGGATCCAAAAAGAGTTGAATTGTCTAGGTATAACGGCATTCCCCATCTTCTAACTCCAGTTATTGTTGAACCGGAAAAAGTTGTTTCCGCTCTAAAGTGGGCAGTTAACGAAATGGAACGGCGCTATAAGGTATTTACTGAAGTTGGCGCAAAAAATATAGAAAGTTACAATAATCTTTCTGGTTTTCAATCAA
>CAZQUM010000012.1:12122-13602 GCA_964596585.1 uncultured Gammaproteobacteria bacterium | reverse complement strand
GTCCAGCTGGTAGGAGTTGAACCTACTTAAAACGGTTTTACAGACCGCTGCCTTACCGTCCGGCACCAGCTGGTTGCCTCAAATTATATCAAAAGATTAAGGTAAAATAGTATCACTTATGTCACTTCGTCTTATATCATGGAATCTAGCAGGCATGCGCGCTGCTATCAAAAAAGGTCTTTGGGATTTTATCAAAGAAGACAACGCCAATATTTATTGTTTTCAGGAAGTTAAGGCCAAAGAAGATCAAGTACCATTAATTGATTCCCCAAGTGGCTATCACAAATTTTGGAATCCTGCCGCTAAGGCTGGTTACTCCGGAGTGGCTACTTTTACTAAACTTGAACCTAAAACTGTCATTGTCGGTAACCACGACAATGATTGGGACGACGAAGGCCGTGTCATTATCACCAAATTCGACGAGTTCACCCTACTAAATGTCTATTTTCCTAATGGTAAACGGGATTTAGGCCGCCTTGACTTTAAAATGAAATTTTATGATTACTTTTTAAAATATATAAATGAGCTTCGAGAGAGGGGAGAAAAGGTCATATTTTGTGGTGATGTTAACACAGCCCACACAGAAATCGATTTAGCCCGACCAAAAGATAATATAAAAACTTCCGGATTCCTTCCAATAGAACGTGCCTGGATGGATAAATTAATTACTCACAATTGGGTTGATACATACCGCCTCATCAATAAAGATAAAATTGAATATTCATGGTGGTCCCAGCGCAGTGGTGCTCGTCCTCGCAATATTGGCTGGAGAATTGATTATTTTTTTGTTGATAAAAAATTAGAATCCAAAATCACCGACGCCTTTATTCTCACCAATGTCACCGGCAGCGACCACTGCCCGGTAGGAATAGAGATAAAAATATAAATTACACAATAAACCTTTTTGGGCCTTCGGTTTTTAACCATCTCCTATTTTGACGAAAGTTTGGATCATATTTAGCCATCAAATTCCAAAAAACGTTTGAATGGTTTTTTACCGTCAAATGGGCTAATTCATGCCAAAGCACATGCTCAAATTTTTCTTCAGGAAACAGAATTATTTGCCAATTAAAATTTAAATTACCCCCATGTGAACACGAGCCAAATCGTGAGCTTTGGTTTTTTACACTTATTCTTCCATATTCTAAATTTTCTTTTTGAGCCATTTCCGACACTTTTTCTCGAATTATTTTCAAGGCCCAAGGCCTCATTTTTTTGTCTATAAGAGCTTTAATTTTCTTTCTGTCCGTATAATTTATAAAAATTTTTTTGTCCAAAATTACCAATGATTCTCTCAAAACTTGTCGATATTCTATATTATATCTTTCACCCAATATTTCCAATTTTTTTAATTTGCTTATATCTTTTACTTTAGTTAATTTTTGATTATGTTTAACTATCCATTCTTCATGCTCTTTGATAAATTTTTTTATCAAAAATAGTGGAGTAAATGTCGGTGCGCTTACATGTAATTTATATT
>CAZQUM010000012.1:0-12112 GCA_964596585.1 uncultured Gammaproteobacteria bacterium | reverse complement strand
CTCAACTTTAGGCTTTGTACTGCCTTTCTTTCAATTACCAAATTAAATTCTTCTCCAAGAAGACTAATTTTTTCCATATTTGTTAATATATTATCAGGAATGATATATCTTGCCGCCGACCATCGTGGTTTTAGATTAAAAGAAGAAATTAAAAAGATGCTTGAACGCGATATTTATGATTATCGTGATTTGGGGGCTTTTGAATATAATAAAGATGACGATTACCCTACAATATCCATAAAATTAGCCAAAGCAGTAGTAAAAGATAAGGTAAAAGGAATTCTTGTTTGTGGCTCAGGCGCTGGTGCCTCCATTGCAGCCAATAAAGTCTGTGGTTCTCGGGCAGGTCTCTGTACTTCTTTTAGGCAAGCTCAAGCCTCACGAAATGATGATGATATTAATATTTTATGCCTAAGCGCCGATTGGGTTTCTCTTGAAGAAAACGAAAATATTGTTAAAACTTTTATCAACACTCTCTTTTCGGGGGAAGATCGTCATATTCGCCGAATTGAGCAGATCAACGATTATGAATCTAAGAAATGTAAATGACATTATTCCTCAAACCAGAGTTGTTTTAAGACTGGATTTAGATTTACCTATCGATAATGGTCGGATTTTAGATAACTCTCGGCTAATAAAATCTCTTCCCACCATAAAATTACTTTTAGATAAGGAATGCCAAATTTTAGTCATTGGTCACCGTGGTCGTCCGCAAGGGGTTGATGAAAATTTTACTCTACGTCCTGTTTACTTGGAGTTAATGTCTTTGTTGGAACCTTGGGATGAAAATGTAATCAATAATATTTTCCTACCCCAATTTGATCTTGAGCAAATTGATCAAGCCTTAGCTCAAAATCAAATTGTTTTTTTGGAAAATCTTCGTTTTTGGCCAGGGGAAGAAGCCAATGACCAAAACTTTTTATCACCCCTTTCTCAAGTTTGTCAGGCCTTTGTTAATGATGCCTTCGCTGTCGCTCATCGAGCCCATGCTTCTATTACACTTTGGCGGTATTTACCAACTTTTTATGGATTAAGTTTTATTGATGAAGTCAACCATTTGGAAAAACTAGTTATCAACCCTCAACGTCCTTTAACCCTAGTTTTAGGAGGTGCTAAAGAGGATAAATTAAAAAATTTAACTAAGCTAACTAAACTCTGTGACCGCATTTTAATTGGTGGAAAATTACCCCACTTCATCAGCTTCACACATCCCAAAATTACTACCGCCACCCTCATTCCTGAAGCTTTAGATATTGATATAGAATCTATTGCTAAATTTAGTGAACTAATTAATAACTCAAAAACTATAATTTGGGCGGGAGCCATGGGTTTATATGAAGATGAAAAATATCAAAATGGAACCAAACAAATTGCCTTCGCTATTGCTCATGCCAACGCCTATAAAGTTATTGCCGGAGGCGATACAGGTGCTTCAGTAGAAAAACTTAATCTTAAAGAAAACTTTGATTTCATCTGTTCTGGTGGGGGAGTTTTACTGGAATTTTTAGTTAATCAAAATCTTCCCGCTTGGGATTAACTTGCTATCAGCTAATCTATCTCTTTTTCTCCCGCTCCCGAAAATTCTCCACCTTCCATATCTAATTTTATCTCAGTTTGATATCATTAATTATGCCCAAATCAAAAGAAAAAACTATTAAGATTGCCATTAACGGTTTTGGTCGCATTGGCTCAGTTGCTCTTCGAGCCATTTTAACTGAAAAGTATCCGGTTGAAGTAGTTGCCATCAATACCAAGGGTGATCTCCCTATGGAGGCTTATGCCTTCCAATTTAAATATGATTCCGTCTACGGTCGTTTTCCAAATAAGGTATCTTATGAAGATCCAAAAAAAGGTGGTGAAATCGGGCGTTTAGTAATTGATGACCTTTCCATCCCCGTCCTTGGCGAAATGGATCCTTCCCGTGTCCCTTGGAAAAACTATGGAGTCGATGTTGTTTTAGAATGCACCGGAGCTTTCACCGATTCTAAAGCCGATCTTCATCTAAAAGCTGGCGCCAAAAAAGTGGTTATTTCTGCTCCTCCCAAAGATCCAAAAATTCCTATTTTTATTTTAGGGGTTAATGAAGATCGTTATCAGAATGAAGCTGTTATCTCCAACGGTTCTTGTACTACTAATTGTGTTGCTCCCATTGTTAAGTTAATTGACGAAAAAATTGGTTTTCAAGAAGGAATTTTAACCACTATTCATGCCTATACCACTAACCAAAATATTGTAGATGGCGCCATCAAAGACCCTCGTCGTTCTAGGGCAGCTGCCGTCAACATCGTACCTACATCTACTGGGGCTGCTGAAGCAGTTGTTGCTGCCTATCCAGATGCCCGCGGCCGTTTTGCTGGCACTGCCATTCGGGTACCTGTCATTTGTGGCTCCTACTCTGATCTCACTTTTAAGTTGGTACGTAGTTCTACTATTGAAGAAATTAATTCCATTTTTGAGGAAGCAAGTGTTAGCAAAGAATTACTAAGTATATTAAAAATTACTTATGAACCGTTAGTTTCCTCCGATATTATTGGTAATTCTGGTTCATGCATCATTGATTCACGCATGACCAAAATCGTTAGTGATGACATGCTTTCAGTTGGTGCTTGGTATGACAATGAATATGGCTATTCTTGTCGTTTGGTAGAAATGGCCATGTATATATGCAAATAATACCCACCACCAATCCTAATACCGATTTTGATATAGTAGAAAAACGTTTAACTGAGATAAGAGACCTAAGTTCTTGGATTCAAATAGACACCACCGATGGTATTTTAGTCAAACCGGCATCTTTTCCCCTAGAACTTATAAATAAAACTTATCTAAATTTAGAAAAAAATCTTTTCGATGTCCATTTAATGGTCAAAGAGCCTCAAAATTGGATTAAAAAATGTCTTCATATCCAAGCCTCAAGAATTACCGGTCAAGTAGAAATGATGAGCAATCGAAACAAGTTTATAAACACACTTAAAGATTATGGCTTGGAAGCGGCTTTAGCTTTTGATGCCCTTACGCCTTTAGATAAAAATATTCCCAAAGACACGGACTATATACTCTTAATGGGTCGCCCCATGGGTTTTACTCCAGCTCCTCTAAATCCCCAGATTTTTGATCGTATCAAATTTTTCAAAGATCTTGGTTTTATGGTTGCGGTCGATGGGGGTATTTCACCCGATAATATAAAATTATTTGAAGAAACAGGTGTTGATATCGTTTATTCCGGCAATTATTTTTTAAAATTAATTTATGACAAAAATTAAGAAAAAACGCCGTGTTCAAATTGCTTTTTTTGGTGATGGGGAAATAAAAAAAACCGATCCTACCTTTGTTGACGCTTACGATACTGCTCAATTATTGGCTAAACATAAATACGTTATCGTAAATGGAGGTGGTCCTGGTGTAATGCTTGCTTCTACACTGGGAGCTGTTTCTGTTTCCGGTCGAGTCAAAGTAATAGTAATAGAAAATGGTCACCAACCTCCCAAACATTACGAAGGCCAACATCCCGAAAATATTGCCAACGCACAAAAAATAATTCCCTTAAAATCCTATTCTGGTAGATTACGAAAAATAATCAATATGGGGGATGCCTACGTTATTTTTTATGGTGGTACCGGCACTTTAGCAGAAATGACCTATGTTTGGAGTGAAGCTAAATTTGCCTATCCTAAAAGTAAACCTATTATTTTTTATGGTAAAAAATGGCGCAAGATTATCCACACGATTACATCTGAGTTAAATTTTGAAAAAATCGAAAAACAAATATGTTATTTTGCTGATAAACCTGAACATGTTTTAGAAATTATCAAAACATACTCAAAAGTTAAGTAAATTACTCCATTTCGACCGAAGCTTATGTGACTATGTTTAAAAATCACAAATAGCCTACAAAATAATATTTATTCAAGATAATCTTTAAGTTTTTTACTTCTTGATGGATGTCGCAATTTTCGCAACGCTTTAGCTTCAATTTGGCGAATTCTTTCTCTAGTAACATTGAAGATTTTACCTACTTCTTCCAAGGTTTTTGCTGTCTCGCCCACTAATCCAAAACGTAGTGCCAGTACTTTTGCCTCTCTTTCATCCAAACTTTCCAAAACCCCTTCAATCGATTCTCGTAGTAATTCTCGGGAGGTTTCTTCATAAGGGCTAGGTTGAGTTGTGTCTTCAATAAAATCCCCCAAAAAAGAATCTTCATCATCTCCCACTGGAGTTGCCAATGACGTTGTATCCTGAGATATTCTATAAATTTCTTCCACCTTATCGGTAGTTATTCCCACTTCATTAGCAATTTCTTCTACTGATGGTTCTCTCCCTAATCTTTGCGTCAACGCTCTGGTGGCTTTATAAACTTTATTTATAGTTTCTACCATATGTACTGGAATTCGAATAGTTTTTGCCTGATCGGCAATTGCCCGAGTAATTGCTTGTCGAATCCACCACGTGGCATAAGTAGAAAACTTATAACCTCTTCTCCAATCAAATTTTTCCACTGCTCTCATCAATCCCTGATTCCCTTCTTGCACCAGATCTAAAAATGTTAATCCACGACCAATATATTTTTTAGCAATAGATACCACCAACCTTAAGTTAGCGTTAATCAAATCTGCCCTAGCTTTGCTTGACCCTTTTTCTATCTCCTTTGCCAATTCCACTTCTTTTTCAAAGTTAATCAAATCAATTTTTCCAATCTCTTTTAGGTACATTCTCACCGAGTCCATGCCGCTTTTTGGCGACAATAGCGCCATCAAATCAGCGCTGCTCAATTTACTTTTTTCTGCCTCAACTATTTCCTTAGACTCAACTTTATCAAAAACATCAATGCCTTTATCAAAAAGATAATCAAATAGCTGATCAATCTGCTCAATGTGCTTTTCGGGTTCAGGGATAAGAGCCAAAATTTCTTCGTTGGTTAAATATCTCAGTTTTTTTGCCTGAGCTATTAATTTATTTTTGATGCTAGCAATATCAATTGTGATTGGCATATTTAAATCATCTGAAACTAAGCTCTTTGCAACTCAGCTAATTTTTTTAGAGTTTGAGCGTATTCTACCTCAATTTTTGCAATCATCTTTTCTTTCCTTGAGGTTTCCAGATGTGCAATTATACCACTAAGTTTTTTTAGTTTTTCTTTCAAATGGATTTCCTCTAATTGCTTTAGTATTTTAACCCTTTCTTTTTTGCGTTCTTCGACCTCACTTTGATCTTCCATTGCTCTTAAATATATTTCATTAAATCCTTCCAGAAGTTCAGGTGGCAATTTTGCCGCCAACCTAGTCCCTGAATATTTTTTCATCGCCCCCAACACTTCAGATATTTTTTTTAATTTTATACTCTGCCATTTTATTTTTTTAGCCATATTTTGCGGTTTTTTTAACCTCAAAATTATTTCCATCAATCTGTTTTCTAAATTATAAACTCTTCCTTCCTGCTTCTCATTTCTAGTTTCTAGTTTTTGATCTCTTATTTCTTCTGTTTTTTCACTTACCCTTTTTGCTCCCAAGTATTTTTCAAATTCTGCCACCACGCTCTCTTCTTCCGAGCCTATTGCCTGTGCTGTCTTTCTCAGATAATCGCTTTGGATTACCTTATTGTTAATTTTAGTTAAAAAGGGGAGTATCGTTGACAAAATTAGTTTTTTACCTCGTGGGCTGTCTGTTCCGTAAGTATTAACACTTGAGTTTAAGATAAAATCCCAAATATTTTCTGCATTTTTAATTTTCTCTATCAAAAAATTTTTATCATTTCTAGCCGCTTCATCTGGGTCCTTAAATCTTCCTTCTAGATCCAAAACTTTAATTTCAAAATCCATTTTATCAGCCAATTCGACGCTTCTAATTGCTGCCTTATTTCCAGCAAAATCTGAATCTAAGCCCAAAATTATTGTTTCTGAGTAACGCCGTATTAATTGCAATTGTTCTTCCGTTAGCGCCGTTCCTTTTATAGCTACAATATTCTCGACTCCAATCTGAAAAGGTGAGATCATGTCCAGTTCTCCTTCAACAATAATTGCTACGTTAGTGTTTTTTATAGCTTCTTTAGACACATTTAACCCATAAAACATTTGACTCTTATGATAAATTGCCGTTTCAGGGGAATTTATATATTTGGCCATTTCCGGATTTTTATTAGAAGGTAGAATTCTCCCTGCAAAGCCCACTACTCTTTCTCGAAAATCTATTTGTGGAAAAATAATTCGTCCTGAAAAACGGTCGTAGATATTATTTTTATATTGACTTTTCCCAAAGCTTCCACTGTCAATTAAATCTTCAATTTTAAAACCTTTTTTAGTTAAATATTGTATTGCTAAACGACTATCTGGCGGAGAAAAACCAAGAATAAATTTTTTAATCATTTCTCTTTTAATACCCCTATCTTCCATATATTTTAAAGCCTCTTTTCCAACATCATGTGCCATGAGAATATAATGATAAAATTTTGCCAACTCCAAATTTAGGGTATATAAATTTTTTCTTTGTATTTCTTCTCTTGAAAAATTGCCACTATGCACTAATTTAATTCCCGCCAATTTAGCTAAATCTTCTAATGCTTCTCGAAAATCAACACGGTTGAATTCTTGATAAAAACTAAAAATATCTCCACCTCTGCCACAACCAAAACACTTATAAATTTGCAATTCTGGCGACACTACAAAAGAAGGTGTTTTTTCTTGATGAAAAGGGCAACAAGCCACAAAATGTCGGCCTCGTTTTTTCAATGGCAACATCCTTTGAATTATTTCTACAATATCCAGTTTTTTTTTAATTTCTTCCACCTGATTTTCCACTAGCCTATTTTAGCATTCTCCCTCAATAATCTCGGTTGACAATAAAATCAATTCCTTCTCGAATCTGTCTTCGATACGGCTCTTTTTTCAAAAATTTCATTTCTTCATCAAAAATTTTTAGAGCGTCCAAAGCAATTTCTTTTGCCAATTTTTTTCCATAATCAATACTACCGTACTTTTCCATCAGTTTTAATATTATTTTCACATCATTCTCATTTTTTTCTCCCCTTTTTTTATTCAAGATTTTGTTTATTATTTTCCTATCGGCTTTATTACTTGTTTTAATTAAGTGCATTAGCATTATTGTTCTTTTATTCTCAATAATATCTCCACCTTTGATTTTTTTTAATCCGGCAAAATTAGAGGTAAGATCTAATACATCGTCAACAATTTGAAAAGCTTTTCCCAGTGTTACTCCAAAGCGATAAATAGTATCAAGCTGTTTTTTATTGCCTCCAGCAATTATCGCTCCCAATCTCATTGGTCCAGCGATTGTGTAATATCCAGTTTTACTCTCTAAAATCAAAAACAAATCTTCGTTTTTAAGATCAAAGCGATTTTCCCTTGCCCATTTTAACTCAATGCTTTGTCCCAAAATTGTTCTATTCAACATCCAATAGAATTCTTTACTCAAAGCAGTAGCTGTTTTCAATGGTAACTTTTTAAAATTTTTCAACAGCATTTTCCACATAATTACATGAAGCCCATCTCCGGCATTAAGCGCTAATTCAGTACCATATATTTTATGAAGACTTTTAGCACCTCTTCTGTCGGGTGAATCATCTTCAATATCATCATGATTAAGTATCCAGTCTTCTGAAATTTGCATCGCCGCGGCTGTTTCTTTAGCTAATCTTTTTTTTGTACCCATTGCCTCAGCCGTTAGCACCAATAAAGTTGGACGAAGATATTTCCCCTTTCTTTTAGGATAGTCAGATACCATTTCCAAATAAAAATCGACTTCTTTTTGATATTTCTTATTTAATTGGCAATATGAAGGATACTCTTTCGTCAACACTAATTCTTTCTCAATTGTTGGCCACAACCATTCTCGATATTTTTTTAGAGTGCCTAAGAAATTATTTTTTTTCATTTTCAATTACAGCCAATTTATGTTGTTTGGCTCCAGCTCTAATCAGTATCTTGTCAAAAGTATAGGGTGATATGATATATATCAATTCAAAAGTAGCTACCGATAACTCAAAAGCACATGGAATTTGATTAGTAACAAAAAAAGCACCAGCACCTATTACCAACGCATTTCTCAAGCTCTGACGGCTTTTTTTCTGGCTCAAATTTGTAATCACTTCCTCGCTTACCCCCCGCAAGCGTAAAATTTCGGAATCAATTTTGATTTTTTTGAACCCGGCGTGTATCGTTGTGATAAAAGTGCCTACTGCAGTAATAAAATTCATCGTTGAGTTTTGTCTAGTCAAGTCAGCTATCAATACTATTGGCTCAAATTTTATAGGAATATTACGTAAAACAATTATTGAAAGTATCAAAAAAGTTAAACTAAACCCACTAGTTTTTGCTAACAATCGGTTATACCCAATTCTGGCTTTTAACAACCCTTTATTACCAGACAGAAAAACGCCACAAAATTCGGATTGCTACAAAGAATAAAGTAATGCCCATCCAAATTGCAAAGATTTTTCCCCAACCTAGTGTCATAAATTTTGTCGCTTTCAAAAAGGGCAATTTAAAATCTGTTCCCTGTAAAGGATATTTTGGATAAGGCACCCAGCTATAGAATAGATTTGGATTTATTTTTTGATGATAAAAGTCAATTAAAAAAACTCTTCCTGCCGAGAAAAAAGCAATGGCGTTAATCACAAAATTAAAGATATAAAAAACTATTGAGGAATCTCCCTTTTGAACCTTACTTTTAAACAAAATATAAGCTTCTTTATCACTTTGTTCTTTAATTTCTTCTTCAAATTCATCAAAGGGCTTAGATAGTTTCATTCCAATAAATCGCAATGGCAAAAGAGCAATGCTTTGTAGTATTCCAATCAACATTACTGAAACCCAAACTTGGCCCGTCAAGTGATAAAGACTAAAAAAGATACTGGCATAAAGTTTAAAACTTCCGCCACGAAAGAACCAGGTTGCTATCCAAATTAAAAATAAAATTAATAGAACAGTTACTCCCGGCACCATAATTTGCCGATTATCTATTTTCTTTATTTCTTTAAAATAAGTTGACACGTTATTGGAATTATACCAATTTTAGCCTATACTTTTTACAATGTCTGAAACTGAAACAAAAAAAACAGAATTTGCTCAACAATCTGAGAATTTAAGGATTGTTCGGGATATTGGTCCAGAAAATATCAATAAAGCTCCGATCCCTCGCGAAATTAGCACTTGGTTAGAAAAAGTTGAAAAACCGCAAAATGATCAAAATGACCAGAATATAACCGATGATAATGGCCAGATTATACTTAAACCGATTATTCCACCCCAAAACAAAATTTCCCTCAATCTTACTAAAACTAATTTTCTCGCTGGTTTCAAAAAACCTTTTGAAGATGCTGCTCGTTGGCTTTCAGTTTTTATTCTCCGTTTTATTAAAATGAAAGATGGGGGAGTCACTTTTAAAAACGATGCTTCCTGATACCCCCACCATTAATTTTTTCACCATATTTTTATTTTTAGGGGTAATTATCTTAGTTTCAATCTTACTTTATTTTTTATTTTCCGTTTTTGTTATTTGGTTTCGTTGGCGCGATCGTGAACAAAAATCACTTAAATTAATCACTCTTTTAGTTGCTGTTCCTCAGGATAATGAAGTTAAGATTGATGCCATGGAGCCAATTATTGGAGTAGTTGCCAGTTTTTTCAAATCTGCCAAATTTAAACCTTTTCAAAATTTTATCGCTCAACCATCCCTTTCCTTAGAAATTGTTGGTAATCATGACGATATTCGTTTTTATATTTCTCTCCCTGAAAAATATCGTGACCTTCTTGAAAAGCAAATTTACAGTGTCTATGCCGGTGCCGATATTCAAGCAGTAGACGAACCAAATATTTTTTCAGAAAATGGAAAAGTTGAAACAGCTTGGTTAGGATTAAAAAAAGAATCCTATTATCCGCTTAAAACATACAAAGAAATACCCACAGACACTCTTTCGGCCTTTACCTCGGTACTTTCTAAATTAAATAGTGATGAAAGCATTGCCATTCAATTAGTATTATCACCCACCGATTCTAAGTGGTCAAAATCCGGCAAATCTTTTATTAGTAATACTAAAAAATCCGAATCTAACCCAGAAAAAGCCAGTTTTAAGGTTGATGCGCATCAGCTCGAAGCTATTGATTCAAAAAGCAATAAAACAGGTTTTGAAACGGCTATCCGTATTGTTGCTGTGGCTCCAACCAAAGAAATAGCTAAAATCAATCTTTCTAATCTCAAAGCCTGTTTCGGTCAACTTGAATCTCCTTGGAATAAACTTTCTTCTCGCAAGATTCGCTTTTCCTCCCAATTTATCAATGATTTTGTTTACAAGTATCCGGTTATTTTTTGGTATAAAGTAAAAACAATTCTTACTACCGATGAAATTGCTTCTATTTATCATTTTCCTAATAAATCCATTGAAACGCCAAACATTTACTGGCTTAAATCCAAAAAAGCTCCTGTTCCTCCAGAATCTCCTCAAGAAGGACTATATATAGGCGACAATATTTATCGTGGCGCCAGTAAGAAGTTTTGTTTAACTGATAATGATCGCCAACGGCATTTTTACATTGTTGGGCAAACTGGTGTGGGTAAATCATGGCTCCTTGCTGATATGGCCCTCCAAGACATTAAGGCAGGTAAGGGGGTTTGTTTTATCGATCCTCACGATACTTTTGAAAGTATCTTGGAACGTATTCCTCCTGAGAGAGTCGAAGATGTCATTTATTTTGATCCTTCTCAGACTGAACGACCCATGGGTTTTAACGTTATGGAATGTGACCGTGAAGATCAAAAAGATTTTGTCACCAGTTCCATTATTAATCTTATGTACAAGCTTTATGATCCATATAAAACAGGTATTGTTGGCCCTCGTTTTGAACACGCCATTAGAAATATTATGCTTACTGTTATGGTTGAACCCGGTGCTTCGTTTATTGAAGTAGTTCGTTGTTTAACTGACCCTGCCTATGTTCAATATCTCTTGCCCAAAGTAAAAGATCCTATGGTTCGCCGTTACTGGACAGATCAAATTGCCAATACCAATGATTTTCACAAATCTGAAGTACTCGACTATATTGTTTCTAAATTTGGCCGCTTTATTACCAATACTATGATGAGAAATATTATTGGACAGGGGATTTCCGCCTTCAATTTCCGTCAGGCAATGGATGAAGGAAAAATTCTTATTATTAATCTAGCCAAAGGTACCATCGGTGAAGAAAACTCTGCTTTTTTGGGACTAATTTTGATCCCTAAAATTCTTATAGCGGCTATGAGTCGCCAAGACATGCCAGAAGAAAAACGGCGTGATTTTTACCTATATGTTGATGAGTTTCAAAATTTTGCCACCCAAGATTTCGCGGTTATTCTCTCTGAAGCACGTAAATATCATTTAAATTTAACTGTCGCCAACCAGTTTATTTCTCAAATGGACGATGAAGTTAAAAATGCTGTTTTTGGTAACGTTGGTTCTATCTGCTCTTTCCGTGTCGGTCTTTCTGATGCTGGGTTTTTAGTAAAGCAATATCAACCTACATTCAGTGAGCACGATTTATTAAATTTGGGTATGGCTGAAGTTTATCTAAAAACCATGATTAATGGTGTTCCCCAAGACTCTTTTTCTCTAAAAATACCCGCCAATGAACGTAAAAAACCCGGTAACCCTGAACTCGCTGCTATGATAAAAAAACTATCCGCCCTTAAATATGGCCGCCCAAAAGCTATAGTAGAGGCTGAAATTGCCAAACGCGCCAGATTATAATTCTTTTAATTTAATTCCCCTTGATTCTTCTTTAGAATCAATCAATTCCAAATATTTTTCAGTGGTTGAAATTCTTTTGTGTCCGACTACCTGAGAAACAATATCCAAGGGTACTCCGGCTTTAAGTTGATAAACGATAAAGGTATTACGTAAATCATTTACTTTTATGTCCCTAATATCAGCTTTATTGAAATATCGATTCAATAGACTTCTGATGTTTCTAGCCAAAAGAACCCTGCCAGTTTTGGTGATAAAAACATTTTTACTTTTTCCTGTGTTTCTTTCTCGTCATTCTGAAGTGCTTTCAGCATTTGCTCAGCATTTTGCTTTGAAATCTTTTGTTGCTGTTGCTGCTGTTGCTGATTCTTTTGCTGTTGAT
>CAZQUM010000011.1:0-13863 GCA_964596585.1 uncultured Gammaproteobacteria bacterium | reverse complement strand
ATAAATGTTGAATGTTTACAGTTCCCTAGTGAATTAAAAAAGAAACTGACAACAAAAGCCAGTATCACTAATATTAGACCCACGTAAAGCGGTAAAGAAAATTGGCCTTCAAAAACGTTGAGAATACTTTTAAAGTGAGACGAAACACTTTCCGCGAAGCTTAACTTATTTTCTAATACTTGATTGCTGTTATTAAAAATTCCCAATAATAATTTTGACATTTGAAATTTGTTTTTTAGCTCCAACAATATTTGAGGTAAAAACAAGGGGATTACTCCTGCCAAAAATACCTTCCAATAATTTATTTTTTTATTTAAAATAATTATTAATGCAGAAAAACCCAAACATACGATTCCAAATGCTGCTTCAAATTGAGTCAATATTGCCGCCGTTAATCCCAGCCAAAAAACCGATTTTTTATCACTCTTCTCAATGAAAAAATATAAAGACAGGAAATAGAAAACCGATAAATAAACAGCGCTATTTGCATTCCAAAAATACCTAGTTGTATCAAATAGACGAGGTGCAAATAAAAAAATAGTGCTGACTAAAAAACCTGTCTTTATATCCCTTTTTCTAAAAAATAAAAAGATACTAATCCCTGAAATCAAAAATAAAATAATATTCCAATTAACCAGAGTTTGAGGATTACCGCCTCCCATCCAATAAGCAGGCAACATTAGATAGTAGTAAAAAGGACCCAATCTTAGACCATTTATTGATGTTGTTGGCCCCATTACCATTAAATCTTTAAATTCTCCCAAAGCTCTAATATCCAGCATATCTCTAGCCTGATCATAGGTAAAAGGAAAATTTCCATTTTTTGTTTGTTCAAATCTCAACCATCCAGATATTAAAACAATGCATGCAAAAACTATTGTCAATATTTTTTCTTTAAGTAACATATCTATCCACCATTATATAATAGTCCATGGTTGATTTATCCGTATTGCCTGAATCACCGGGTGTTTATATATATCGAAATTCAAAAGATGAGATTATCTATGTAGGTAAAGCCATCAATTTAAAAAAAAGAATTTCTCAGTATTTTTTGCACGATAATGCCCTTGGTCCTAAAACCAAAACTCTCGTTTCTCAGATCCATTCAATTGAAACAAAAATAGTAAACTCTGAGATTGAAGCATTAATATTAGAATCATCACTTATCAAAAAATATCGCCCTAAATATAATTCTCTCCTAAAAGACGATCGCTCCTATATTTATATTTGTATAACCAAAGAAAAAATCCCTCGGGTATTTACTGCCCATTTTAGCAGACTTCCCTTAAAAGCAGATATTTATGGTCCCTTTCCTGATGCTTTAGCTGCCAAATCTCTTTTAAAAACAATTCGTCGCCTTTTCCCGTATAGAGGTCAAGAAAAACATCCTAAAAATGAATGTCTTTATTGTCACCTTGGCCTTTGTCCCGGCCCCAATCCTGATTCAAAATCATATCATTCAAACATATTAAAAATAAAAAAAATTCTCAACGGAAAAATATCTTCTCTTCCAAATTCTTTGACTAAAGAAATGAAAATTGCTTCAAAATCTCAGAACTATGAATTGGCCCTAAAGATAAAACAGCAAATTGACTCCTTAAATTACATTACTTCCGGTTGGAAAAATCTCAAATTGATGTTTGAAGATATAAATTTACCCGACGACAAAGATTCACAAGCCATTAATGAACTGCAGACAATATTAAAATCCTATTTTTCAATAAAAAAGATTAATCGTTTTGAAGTATATGATATTTCCCAATTAGGCAACAATTATTTTGTTGGCTCAATGGTAGTTTGGCAAGATGGTCATATTGATAAAAGCCAATATAAAAAATTTAAAATTAAAAGTAAGCAAGTAGCTGACGATCAATTTATGCTTCAGGAGGTGCTATCTCGAAGATTGCATCACCCCGAATGGCACTTTCCAGATCTAATTGTTGTTGATGGAGGTAAGCCTCAAGTATCATCTATTTCTCAGATTACTAATCTGCCGATAATTGGTTTAGCTAAGAAAGAAGAAACTATTGTTATAAAAAATAAATACAAATGGATTGAAATAAATCTTCCAAAGTATTCCAAGGCATTATTACTTTTGGAAAATCTTCGTAATGAAGCTCATCGCTTTGCCAATAACTACCGAAAGCAGCTAATGCGCCGCGCCCTTAAATAACTGGATCTTGAATTGCGGTAATTTTCCGAATATGTTCTTTTGCCCAATGTGTATTTACTGCTTCTAGCCAATTTTTTGACACGTTTAATTTATTATTAGTTAGTATTTCTATTTCATCGCCATTGTTTAATATCGTATTGATCTTAGACATTTTATGATTAATTTTAACCCCCATACATCGGTCACCAATGTCTGTATGAATTCGATAAGCAAAATCTAAAGCCGTTGCTCCTTTTGGCAATTGAATCGTATCTCCTTTAGGAGTAAATACATAAACGAAGTTATCTAAAACGTTAATTTTATAATTATAGGCATTTTTATTATCAATTTTTTGCCACTGAATTAAATCTTTTAACCACTCAAAACCCTTACCCCCTTCACCGCTTTGACTAATTTTGTAAGCCACATGAGAAGCGGGCCCAAATTCATTAAAATCATGCATCTCAAAGGTTCGGACTTGCACCTCCAAAGTTGTTCTGTTTTCAAAGTTTAATGTTGTTTGAAGCGATCGGTATCCATTTGCTTTAGGGCTAGAAATATAATCATTAAATTCATCCGGCAAGTACTTATATTTTGCGTGTAATAATCCTAGGATGTTATAACAATCAGCTACACTTTTACACAAAATCCTAATTCCCACCCTGTCTTTAAGCCTATCTTCACCCTTATTTTTATATTTTAAATAGGTACTGTAAAGACTTTTTATTCTTCCCTGAATTTCATAATTGTTTATATTGTTTATCTTTAAAATATTTTTAATTTCCAATTTGACCTTTGCCAAAGCTTTTAATTCATTATTTTTTCCCTCTTCAAGAAAGCTCTCCATTTTTTTAGCCTCAACGGGATAAAGTATCCTAAAAGAAATATCATCAAACTTCCTTTTAAAATAATGCAATCCTACATATTCTGAAATAGGCGAGTAGAGACCTACTACTCTCTTGGCGTATTCTATCTGCTTTTTATTGCTAATCCCGTCTACTGTCAAACCATCGTATAATTTATCACTTAGGCGAATAATCATAACTCGAACATCGTTTACCGATGAAAACAAAAACCTTCTAAAAAACTCTACATTATTTTTATGCAACTCAATTCCGTCAGTTTTTTTTCTAACTTCTCGTAGCCCCTCTGCCAACAGGGCAGTTTCGTCCCCAAATTTATTAGCTATCTCATCAACACTTATACCCTCATCCTCCGACACCATTTCATGGAATAAGGCGGCAATTACCGCTTCTTCACCAATTCCTAATTGGGCAATTAGGCCAGCTATCCACACAGGGTGTGAAATAAAATCCTCTCCTGAACCCCTTTTCTTACCTTCGTAAAATTTCTCCGCCAGTAAATAAGCCTCCCTAATTTTTTCTGTCGGTAAATTATTTTTTTCCAGCCATTCCAACAAAGTCTGCCAATAATCATATTTCTCTCTATTAACACTTAGATCTATCATTAAATTAACTCTCCAAAAACTAATAGCCGATTCCAATCTGTACCGATAGGCCAACAAGTTTGTAAAATTAATACTTCCCTTTCTGGATCACTATACTCCAAGTAATCAATATCATTGGCTTTAATTATTTTTTTGTCATAAACAACATAATTTTTTATTATTCCATGATAATCAATTTCAACCATATCTCCGTTTTCTAACTTTCCTAGTAGATAAAAAACCGCATTATTACGTACAGCGCCAATTCTCGACTCACTTGAATGAGCAAAAATATATGTTGATTTGCCCTTACCCTTTCCCGGTGATTGCGAGGTTGATGCTTGGGCTACCACATTTTCTTTTAAGACTCGATTGTATTCTGCTGAATCATAAGGGGAAACATTTTCAACTACCTCTGAATTTGCTAGGATTTTTGGAATATTTATCCAATAACCATTGTCAACCGGAGTGGGAGTAATAGCTATACTTCCAGTGTTTACTACGACGGATTCCTTTTTTTCTTCACGCAGAGTATAAGCGCTTAGTGCTTTAATTAAAGGCAGATAAAGATATAAACCATAGCTAAGTGCTGCCAAAAAAAATACATTAGCAAGATAAAATGGTAATCGTTTTTTTAATGAGGGATTAAAAAAAATGACTCCACTTTTATTATTTATCCTAATTTTACGCTTTTTAGGTACGAATCTGAAAAAGTTTATGGGGCTCATTTGACAAAATTTACTCCCTAGTTTAACATAACAACCCGTGACCTATTTAGGGTCACAATTTTTATATTTGGAACATGAAAAAACAACTCACTAAAGATGGTTTCCATCAGCTTAGCCGCGAATTAGAAGGATTAACTCGGCGGGCTGACGATCTTATTGTTAAAATTGAAGAGGTGGCCCAACCGGATGAATCCGGCGAAGACAGCCTAGCATCTCAGCTCAAAGCTGAACTTGAGGTTGTTAATTCTAAAATTGCTACCATCGATGAAGTTTTAAAAAGCTACGAAATTATTTCTGAAAACAAAAAACTTTCCGATAAAGTTGAAGTTGGTAGTAAGGTAAAAATAAAAATCACCGGCAATGGAGAGCGTACTTTTCACATTGTCGATGAACTAGAAGCAGATCCTTCAATTAACAAAATATCTCTTTCTTCACCCCTGGGTGTGGCTATGATGGGCAAAAAAATTAAAGATCAGTTTGAAGTCGACGCTCCTGTAGGAAAACTTGTCTATAAAATTATTGCCATCAGCTGATAAAATAAATCATGTCTGATTTGACATTACAGCGACAACAAAAACTTTCTCGCCTAAAAGAACTAAAAATAAACCCCTATCCTCAACCCGACCTGAGCCGTAAAAATTCTATCGAAAGTTCTCGCAAAAAAATAGGCAAAACAGTCCTTGTAGCCGGTCGATTGATGCTGCTTCGAGGTCATGGCAAAATTTTATTTGCTGATTTGATTGATAGAACTGGTAAAATCCAACTTTTTTTTGAAGAAAATACTTTGGGTTCAAAAATGGCTCTAGTAAAACTACTAGATTTGGGTGATATTATTTCTGTTAGTGGTCATGTTTTTAAAACACAGGCTGGTGAAATTACTATTAGGGTAGCTAAATTTGAAATTTTAGCCAAAAATCTACGTCCCTTACCCGAAAAATGGCATGGATTAACCGATACTGAAGAACGTTACCGTCAACGCTATGTCGATTTAATTGTCAATTCTCAAAGTCGTCAAGTATTTATTACTCGAACAAAAATAGTCACTGCACTACGAGAGTTTTTAGACAAACATGATTTTATGGAAGTTGAAACTCCTATTCTTCAGCCTATTTATGGAGGAGCTTCAGCCAAGCCCTTTGTTACCCGTCATAACGAGCTAAATCAGGATATGTATCTGCGTATTAGCAACGAACTATATCTCAAGCGACTGATTGTTGGTGGACTAGAAAAGGTTTACGAATTTGCTCGTGATTTTAGAAATGAAAGCGTATCTCGTTTTCATAATCCTGAATTCACTCAGCTGGAATTTTATTGGGCCTATGTTAACTATGATGTTTTAATGAAATTTACCGAAAAACTTTTAACCTATGTAGTAAAAAAAGTTACCGGTAAACTAAGTATCGAATTTCAAGGTAAAAAAGTAAATTTTAAAGCTCCCTTTCAAAGAATTACTTTTAGAGAAGCTGTTTTACAAAAAACAGGCATTGATATTGATAAAATTAAAAGTGAAAATGATCTAAAAACCGCTCTTAAAAACAAGAAATTACATCTTGATTTTTCTGGCGTTATTGGACTAGGTGCCTGTTTTGATGCTCTCTACAAGGAATATGTCCGACCACACTTAAATGGGCCAGTTTTTCTGATTGATTACCCCGCCGAAATGATTGCACTTGCCAAAAAGAAGTATGATGAGCCCAAAAAAATTGCATCCTTTCAGCTACTGATACAAGGCGCAGAGCTACTTAAAGCCTATAACGAGCTCAATGATCCTGCCGACCAAAAAAGCCGTTGGCTAGAAGAAGAAGCCTTAGCCAAAAAAGGCGCTGAGGCAACCATGAAACTCGATGACGATTACATTCGAGCACTAGAATATGCTATGCCACCTACTGCTGGGTGGGGGATGGGCATCGACCGACTAACTCAATTTCTTACCGACTCTCCCACCATTAAAGATGTTATCCTTTTCCCGTCAATGAGAAATGAATAGAGTGCGGAAAATATCCGCTGACCTAATCTTATAAGCCCTTATCTCTTCAAATTTACCCAAAAAGTTAATCCCTAAACTTAGGCAAAATTAACCAAAACTATATATTTATATATACATTTTATAGCTTTGATATATTTATATACGGAAAAACTTGCGGAGAAAAAGTCTTAATTTCGTGGTAAAATAGCTTCATCTCATGATCGACATTAACCTCATTAGAGACAATCCGAATGCAGTTAAAACGGCACTCCAAAACCGGCAAAAAGACGTATCGCTTCTAGAAACTGTTAAAAAATTAGATGAAACTTATCGCCAAATTTTAGGACAAGTAGAAACGCTGCGATCCGAACAAAATAAAATTACCAAAGATATCAAAACTAAGCCTAGTCCCGAACAACTTCAGGCGGCCCAAAAAATAAAAGGGCAATTAAAGGAACTGGAAGCAAACCTCAAAGAATCCGAAAATAAACTCAACCTATCGCTTGAAGAAATTCCCAATATTCCAGCTGAAGATGTTCCCATTGGAAAAGATGATTCTGATAATGTAGTTCTAAAAACTGTTGGTCAAAAACCTGTTTTTGATTTTCAACCTTTAGATCATCAGGATTTAGGTGAAAAACTAGATATTATTGATACAGCCAAAGCCTCGGAAGTATCAGGTTCTCGTTTTGGCTATTACAAAAATGATCTGGTTATTTTGGAAATGGCGCTAATGAATTATGCTATGAAAAAGCTACAAAAAAAAGCTTTTGTTCCTATGCTTCCACCCTTAATGATTAAATCCAAAACAGAATGGGCTTGCGGATATGCCAGCAATAAAAATCTTTTTGGTGCTTATTATTCGCTGCCCGAAGACGATATGGTTTTTATTAGTAGTTCCGAACATTCAACTGTTCCATATCACATGGATGAAATTCTCAGCAAAGATATATTTCCCATAAAATACGTTAATTTTTCCCCATGTTTCCGCCGTGAATCGGGAACCTACGGCAAAGATATGAAGGGAATGCTTCGAGTTCACCATTTCAACAAAGTAGAAATGAATGTTTTTACTCTCCCTGACTATAAAATTTCCGATGAAATGTGTTTAGAAATGCTTTCCATCGAAGAAGAAATCTTGCAAGAACTCGGCCTTCATTATCAAGTTATAAAGTGTTCCACTGGTGATTTGCCCCAGCCCAATCGGCGCATGTATGATATCAACACTTGGTTTCCCGGCCAAAATGCCTATAAAGAGACTAGTTCCTGTAGCAACTGTGGTGATTACCAAGCCCGGCGCCTTAATACAAAAGTCAAAATAAACAATCAAAATGAATACGTTCATATTCTCAATGCCACTGTCGTTAATGATCGTTTAATGCTTGCCTTGCTTGAGAATTTCCAACAAAAAAACGGCAGTGTTTTCATACCTGAGGTGCTTTGGCCTTATACAGGCTTCAAAGACATCTCCCCAAAATCGTAGAGGAGCCACCCATCCCGGTCCCCGATTTCAAGTCGGGGAACCGGGTAAGGTTTGCGTTACAATATAAAAACCATGTTTAAATTTATTAAAAACCTTTTTGACGAAAATAAACGTCAATTAGGTAGTTTTACCCCAATAATCAACAAGATTAATTCATTGGAAGCAGATTACAAAAAACTTTCAGACAAAAAACTAAAAGATAAAACTCTAGAATTTAAAAAACGCTTGGAAAAAGGGGAGTCTTTAGACAGCCTTTTGCCCGAAGCTTACGCTACTGTTCGCGAGGCCATTTTTAGAACTGTTGGCGAAAGAGCCTATGATGTTCAATTAATGGCAGCTATTGCCTTGCATCGAGGAGCAGTTGCTGAACAAAGGACTGGTGAAGGTAAAACACATTCAGTTATTTTTCCAGCCTACCTAAACGCTCTAAGCGGTTTAGGAGTACACGTGGTTACCCCCAATGATTATCTAACCCGTGTTGGTACTGGTTGGTATCCTAAAGCCCTTCATTTATTAGGTATCAGTACAGCAGCCTTAGTTCACGAAAAATCTTTTTTGTTTGATCCTGAATTTACTGATGAATCGGAAAAATTCGATGATCGCCTAACTCACCTTCGGCCTATTTCTCGACAAGAAGCATATCAGGCAGATGTTACCTATGGCACTAACAACGAATTTGGTTTTGATTATCTTCGTGATCATATGGTCGCTGATTATTCTCAAAAAGTTCAGCGCCCAGTTCACAATTTTGCCATTGTTGATGAGGTTGATTTTGTGCTTATTGATGAAGCCAGAACCCCACTTATTATTTCTTCACCCAACAATCAGCCTATCGACAAATATTACAAATTTTCCCAGATAGCCAATCAACTACAGCCAACCGATTACGTTATCGACGAAAAATCCAAATCAGCCACCCTGTCTGAGTTTGGTATTAGGAAAATTGAAAAAATTTTAGGTGTCAGCAATCTTTATGAGGAATCTTTCGATATTATTCACTATATTGAAAATGCCATCAAGGCTCAAGCTCTTTTTCATAAGGATAAAGATTATGTCCTTAAAGACGGTGAAATTATCATTGTCGACGAGTTCACTGGTCGCCTTATGCATGGACGGCGCTGGTCTGATGGCCTACATCAGGCAGTTGAAGCCAAGGAAAATGTCAAAGTTCAGCAGGAATCCCAGACATGGGCAACAATTACTTTTCAAAATTATTTTCGCCTATATTCCAAACTCTCTGGCATGACGGGTACTGCCGCTACAGAAGCAGAAGAGTTCAAAAAAATTTACAATCTCGAAGTAATTGTCATCCCTACCAATAAAACCACCCAAAGAACTGACGATAACGATTTAATTTTCAAAACCCAACGTGCCAAATATGCTGCCATTGCCGCCAAGGTTGAGGAGCTTAATCGCAAGGGTCAACCAGTTCTTATAGGTACTACCAGTATCGCTAAAAATGAAATTATTTCATCAATGCTCCGAAACAAAAAAATACCTTTTCAAATATTAAATGCCAAAAATCATCAATCAGAAGCTGAAATTATAGCTAAAGCTGGAATAAAAGGTTCCGTTACCATCGCTACCAACATGGCTGGTCGTGGAGTCGATATTATTTTAGGAGGTCCAAAAGATAAAATAGATCCCAAAGAATGGCAAAAACAGCATGATGAGGTAGTGAACTTAGGCGGCTTATATGTCATTGGAACTGAACGTCATGAGTCTCGCCGTATCGACAATCAATTGCGAGGTCGAAGTGGCCGTCAGGGAGATCCCGGTTTTTCCCAATTTTATGTTGCCCTTGATGACGACTTAATGCGTATTTTTGGTGGTGAAAAAATATCCGCTCTTATGGGTCGCTTCAATATGCCCGAAGATGCTCCTCTAACTCACCCTTTGGTTTCACGAGTTTTAGAGCAAATTCAGGTAAAAGTCGAAGGCTACAATTTTGATGTTCGTAAATCCCTAGTTGAATATGACGATGTTATCAACAAGCAACGCCAGATTGTTTATAAACTTCGTGATGAAACTCTTGCTAATGTAAAAAATAATCCAGAAGAAAATAAAAAAAATATTTTCAAGTATCTCCAAAACGAGATTCATCGATTAGTTGGACAAAGCACTGATTATACCAACAAGTTAGATTACCAGAGATTATCTCTAGAGTTTATGGAAATATTACCCATGCCCTCCTCTATTCGTTCTCAACTGACAAAAGATTTAAAAAAAGCCGATAATTCCACTCAACTTTTAGAAAATATGCTAACCAAACAATGGGCTGAACGTGAAAAATTTTTTGGTCCCCAAATGGCAAATAATATTTTAGCCTACGCAGTTATTCAATCATTGGATCCTTTATGGGTAGAACATTTGACCGCTTTGGATGATTTACGTGATGGTGTCCGCCTCCGAGGCTATGCTCAAAAAGATCCTCTCATTGAATATCGAAAAGAGGGCTTTGAAATGTTTCAGTCATTAATGGAACGTTTTGAATCCAATCTTGCACGCATGCTCTTCCGTTTAGAACCAGCATCATCCCAATATGCTCCCACCCTAGCCCAAGAGGGTAGAGGAAAGATGATTACTCCAGAAAACACCGACAATACTCAAACTAGTACCAACGAAGAAGCATTAGAAATGCCTTCAAGCCAGCCTGTAACTGCAAAAACTATAGGCCGTAATGATCCCTGCTGGTGCGGTTCCGGTAAAAAATGGAAAAAATGTCATTATCCAGAGTTAGGTTAAAATAACTTATGTTTCTGGATAAATTTTTAAACTCCAACCGAAAAGAAATCCTAAACCAGTCTCCGCCAAAGCCTTACGGTGAAACAAATATAGGTCTTCGTCGGGAGACAAACGAAGATTCTCTTCTTATTTATATTCAAAAAGACTACCCCCAACTCCAAGGCAACCATGATGTTTATGCTGTTGCTGATGGTGTCGGAGGTAATGAAGATGGAGAAATTGCTTCGCAATCTATTACCTCAACACTTTTTGATTTCGCTTCTCAAGGAAAATATATTACCCAAAAAATCTTAAAAGAAGTTGATAATCGAATTCCAGCAGGAGCCAGCACCTTGGTACTGGCCGAACAATCAAATAAAAATCCAAATGAATACCACATTCTCTCTGTAGGAGACAGTTCCGCACTGGTTCTTGATAGTAGAAATCAGAGTTTAACTGAGATCACTCAACGCGATGAAAATGCCCGGGGTATAGTCACCCAAGCTATGGGTCCCGAAGCTGGTAGTGTTCGTCTCCGTAATGCCAATGAAACTCTCTTAAATTTAAAGCCCGACCAAACCTTGATTTTAGCCTCTGATGGTTTTACAAAATACATCGATAAGGGTAGTTTTCCACCCTCTGAAATTATAAAATTAAGGCAGAAATTTCCGGATGAAGCTAGTTTTGTAAGAGCATTGATTAATCAAACAAATTATTTAGGAGGTGTTGACAATATTACAATTATCAGCATCCCTTTTCAGCACCAAAAATGAAAAAAATATACTCTCAAATCAATTCTGCCATTGCCAATTCCCATCATATCCTTCTCCATCTTCACCCATCTCCTGATGCTGATTCAGCCGGTTCTGCATTAGCCTTTTATCACTATCTTAAAAGTATAAAGAAAAAAGTTACCCTAATCACTGGGGATTCTAGACTATCGCTTTCCCTCTCTCATCTTCCCGGAAGTAAACAAATAGTTACCAAAAATTATTTTGACATAGATTTAAATAAATTTGACCTTTTTATCATCCTCGATTCTTCTGCTCCTGATCAAATTTCAAAAATTGCTCCCGTAATTTTTCCTTCTACAATGAAAACTATTGTAATCGATCACCATATTAGCAACACCGGATTTGGTGATATCAATTTAATTGATGTTAATTCTCCGGCCACCTGCCAAATTGTATATCGTTTTTTTAGGGATAGTCATATAAATATTACCCCCAAAATTGCTGCCTGCCTTTTAGCTGGTATTTATACTGATACTGGTGGCTTTAAATATCCACCCACTTCTACAGACACCTTTGATGCTGCAGCACATTTAGCAAAAATTTATCCCAACTTTACCCAAACAATTTTTGAAATTGAAAACAATGACACTCCGGAGAATCTCCGTTTTTTAGGCAAAATATTAAGTCAAATCGAAACTCATTTCAACAATCATGTTGCTATTGCCTCTCTTTCTCTGGAAGATTTACGTTCTGTTTCCCTTTCTCCTGATAACGCTACCGGTGGTGTAGCTAACATACTCAAATCCGTTGTTGGCTGGAATATTGCCATTTCTATGGTTGAAGTTGAAACTAATAAAATTAACGTTAGTTTTCGTACCCGAAATGCCAAAATATATGATGTTAGCAAAATTGCCCTAGCTACTGGCTTTGGTGGTGGTCATCGAGCAGCCTCTGGTGCCACCATTCCACTTTCACTTCCTGACGCCAAAAAATTAGTTTTAAATACTATTAAAAAAATATATCCAAATTTATAAAAAGCAACTAAAGCCTTTGTGCTCTTACTCGGTCGACCTTAGTTAAATGCTTTTTTCTCAGTCTTATAGCTTTAGGAGTAATATCAATTAATTCGTCAGCTTCGATAAAATCTAATGCTTCCTCAATACTGTACTTTACAGCAGGGGTCAAAATGATTGAATCATCGTTACCAGCAGAGCGCATATTACTCAACTGTTTGCCTTTGCAAACATTAATCTCTAAATCACCAATCACAGGTCTTAAGCCAACAATCTGCCCCTCGTAGACAGCCTCCGTGGGCTCCACAAATGTTATTCCCCGTTTTTGGGCTAAATCTAACCCAAAAGACAAGGCTTTCCCGCTTTCTGAAGCTATCATTACTCCATTTCTATTTTTTAAGTTATCTTCGCTTTTAATTTCATACCCCAAGAAAAGGAAACTCAAGGATACCTGTCCTCTAGTTTCTGTCATCAAGTTGCTTCGTAATCCAAGTGCATTTCTTTCTGAAATTTTGTAAATCATTTTTGTTCCATCTTTATCATCCTTGATCATATCTAACATTTCCGCTTTTCTTTTGCCCATTTCTGCACTAATTGCTCCCACAAACTCATCTGGAGTTAAAACAGTTAATTCCGAAAAGGGTTCATGTAATCTTCCCTCTATTGTTTTCAAAATTACTTCCGGTTTTCCCACTTCCATAGCAAAACCTTCCCGACGTAATTTTTCGATTAAAACTGCCAGATGCAATTCTCCTCGGCCAGACACAATCATTCTGATGCTATCCTGAGGGTCGTCGGAAACTTTTAAACCTAAATTAGTTTCCGCTTCCTCTCGTAGTCTTTCCTTCAATTCTCGGCTTGTCAAAAATTTTGCCTCATCTTTAGCAAAAAATGAACTATTTGGTCCAAAAGAAGCTCTAAGGGTTGGTTCGGTAATATCTATAGCTGGCATAGCTACCTGATGGTGAATGTCAGTCAAGCTCTGACCTATTTTAATTTGGTTGATACCCGCCAAATATACAATTTCTCCACTGCCAACCGATTCTGCCTCAACCTTATTCATTCCCTCATTAACGTACATTTTTTCAATTTTAAAGTTACCCAAAGATTTCTGATCGGGATTTAACAACGATACATACATACCCTTTTTAATAGTTCCGCTGTGCACCCTACCTACTGCTAATTTTCCTAAATATTCATTTTTTTCAAAAGATGAAACCAGCATTTGAAAAGGAGCTTCCTCATCATTATTTGCTTTTGGTATATATTCTAAAATAGTTTCAAAGAGGGGAAGCATATCACCGTTTTCAGTTAGGTTGCTTGGCATTTGCTTAAAAGTTTTTCCGTCCCTGCCAATTGCGTAAATTATTGGAAAATCCAACAAGTTTTCATCAGCTGCCAGATTAAGAAATAAATTTTCCGTATCTTTTATTACCTTATTAACTTGCTCGTCCTTACGATCAATTTTATTTATTACTAAAATAATTTTTAAGCCATAATCCAAAGCCTTTTTTAAAACAAATTTAGTTTGTGATAATGGTCCCTCAGCTGCATCAACAATCAACAATGCTCCATCAGCCATATTCAAAACTCTTTCTACCTCCCCTCCAAAATCA
>CAZQUM010000010.1:0-13936 GCA_964596585.1 uncultured Gammaproteobacteria bacterium | reverse complement strand
AGCATTTAACAAAGTTGATTTACCCACACTTGGCAACCCAACCAAAACTATAGATGCATCACCCGAATGTTTAATGGCATAACCCACCCCGCCGCCACCACCTCCATTACCGTTGCCACCTTCCAATTCATCCTTCAGTCTTGCCAATTTAGCTTTTAATACTCCATGGTGGTGTTCACTACTTTTATCATAGGGAGTATCCCGAATTTCCTTTTCCACCCGGGATATCTTCATTTTAATAATTTCATCTTTGTTCATTTTGCTAGAATATAAGGATTATGTTTTTGTTATTTTTACTATTATTATTTTTCTTTCAAATACAACCTATTTTAGCATCTGATTTTAATTCCTTCGGTCTTCATCTTACCCAACCTAGTGATATAGACTCTGCTGCCAAAATCATCAACAGTAGTGGCGGTGATTGGGGCTATGCTACCATAGTCCTTCGTACCGATCAGCTAGATATAAACACTTGGCAGGGTTTTTTTGACCAATGCCGCAAACTCCACATCATCCCCATTATTCGCCTTGGCACTACCATGGAAAACAATCAATGGAAAAAACCTGAATATACGGACATTGATAATCTTGTAAATTTCTTAAATTCATTAAACTGGCCGATAATTCCAAAATACATTATTCCTTTCAACGAAATTAACCATTCTAAAGAATGGGGTGGGGAAATAAACATAAAAGATTTTGTTGATAAATTTATTTACACTTCTGAAAAACTTACAGCCCTCGATAAAAACTTTTTTATTCTTTCAACCCCTCTTGACCTGGCTCCTCCCGATAATTTACCAACAACAAAATCTGCTTCTCAAACTTACAGGGAAATTTACGACTATAATCCAAAATATTTCGACTATTTCCACGCTCTTGCCTCTCATTCATATCCAAACCATGGCTTTATTGGTACTCCCAAAGACACTCATTCATACTCCATTAAAGGCTACGATTGGGAGCTTAATCTTTTAAAAAAATTAGGAATACAAAAAACCTATCCAGTTTTTATTACTGAAACTGGCTGGCCTCATCGTGAAGGCAAAATAAAAAATAATCATTACTATAGCGTCAAAACTTCTGCAAATTTTCTCAAAGATGCCCTTGAAATATGGGAAAAAGATTCCCGGGTCAAAGTAGTCACTCCGTTCACCTATAATTACAGTGAAGCCCCCTTTGATGTTTTTTCTTGGCTCCAGCCCAATGGCCAACTTTATCCAGAATATCAACAGATTGTCGACCTTCCTAAAAAACAAAATCATCCCGAACAAATTACTAGTTGGCAAGTTACTGATATTCGCTTGCCATTTTTTATTTTCACTGGCCATCTTCAAAATGGTAGTTTAAATTTGAGAAATAACGGTCAATCTATTTGGGGCGAAACTAATTTTTGTATAAATAACCAAAGTTCTGACAATATTATTGCCGATTCCCTCTGTACCCAAAAACATTTTATTTATCCCGGACAAATTCAGAAATTTAATTTTTCTTTTACCGTCCACTCTGCCTCAGACAGTAGCTATCTTCAATGGCAAGATACCCCTCGCTACGAGATCACTGCCATCAACCCCAATGCCACCCTATATCATCCCAAAGATAACTTTTTAAGTCGAATTTTTTCTTTTTTAAAAAAATAAGAAACTATTTTTACCTATTACTGTATAACTTTTTTCTCAATATAATTTTCCTCCAATGATTGACGATAACCGCCTTCAAAAATCTCATCTGGGCTAACTACTGTTGTTCCATCATCCTTATCAATACATAATGTTACTTCATTTCTTCCAGTGATAGGATTCGCTCCAAATCTAATACCATAAAATCTTTCTCTACATTTAAGACTTCCTTTTAAAGAGCAATCATCACAAATAGATGACAAATAGACCTCTCCGAATTTTTTTACCTTAATACTAGGAGAATGAAATTCCTGATTAACTGAAGCATAAATTATTCCTGACCCACCGCTATCGCCAATCGCCACCTCTTCCATAACTGGTTGTAAACCTCTTCGTGAGAGAATTGAAGCTATTATTTTGTCAGATTCTGGCACCTTGTTTAAATTGCGCATCAACCGCAAGGAAATATCATTTTCTATAGCAAAATCTACAACCTCACCAGTAGTTTCTTCGTCTATAGTCACGGTATTAATCTTAACTTTTACAAGTGGTCTTATTTGCATAATATTTTCTATTTTCCTCTCAAGTAAGCCCCTATAATAACCACTATCTTTATCTGTTATTTGCATTTTTTGAAAACTTTCTGCACGAATAGCATGTAAAGAAAAATTTATGGATCTTGCTCCCGCCCGAACTATTTCTTTTAATAAATCAGGCGATGAATCTCCGTTTGTAGTCATTTGCACCCCAAAACCTTCATTATTAAGTTTCTCAACCAAATCCACAATCTGAGGATGAAGAGTAGGTTCCCCGCCTGTTAAATGAACCACATTTAGACCAAAATTCTCTCTAACTTTTTTCGAAAATCTAAGCACCTCCTCAACGTCTACCAGATAACCTTTATAATCCTTTCCTCCTTCTCTATGACAAAAATCACACCTTTCTTGACAAAACCGAGTCGTTATAACTCGAATAGAATCTCCAAAAATTTCTTTTTGGCTAAACATAATTAATTGTATAACTATATATAGAAAATATCAATTTTTACCTTAAATACTAGATAATTTTTAATATATAATATCTACCATGGATCATTTAAAAAACCTAAAAAATTATTTATTAAAAGAAATAAATAAAACAAATAAAATTCTTTCGTCTACACGAATCTCCAGAAACAATGCTCCTACTGCTATGGAATCTAAATCAGACACATCAAGATCAAGATACGAAAGCGAAATTGAAATGCACGAACTCAAGCTTAAAGAACTACAAACTATTATCAAACAAATCCCAAACCACAAAAAGGACAAAGGAATAATTGAGTTGTGGAGCATGGCTGAAGTTAAATTATCATCAAATAAACTATCTTTGATAATTGTCACTCCGGGCTTAGGGGGAACAAAAATTGGCAAAATACAATGTGTCTCTAGCAACACACCTGCAGGAAAAGCACTTCTAGGTAAAAAAACAGGCGATACTTTTAGTTTTAACGATAATTCAGGTCAGGTACTATTAATCAAGTAACACCCACTGATTCTGTGGGCCCTGCGAGATTCGAACTCGCGACCAATCGCTTAAGAGGCGACTGCTCTACCGCTGAGCTAAGGACCCTGATTCAAAGTACGCCCAGGGGGAATCGAACCCTCATCACTAGTTCCGAAGACTAGTACTCTATCCATTGAGCTATGGGCGCTCCACCTGTGTATCCCCAGTTGGGATCGGACCAACGACCTTCTCCTTAGAAGGGAGACGCTCTATCCAACTGAGCTATGGGGACAAAGTACACTTATTTTAGCAAATTATTGATAAAATAGGCTAAAGCCGCTGTGGTGAAATTGGTATACACGTACGCTTTAGGAGCGTATGGAGCAATCCGTGGAGGTTCAAGTCCTCTCAGCGGCACATTTTTGCTACACTATTTTATGTGGATTTTATTTTTTTTACTCTTTTGTCAGCCTATTTTTGCCCAAAATTCCACCACAGATCTTTTTAACCAATACCGCAGTGATTATTTTTATCAACGCGATCTTTATCAAAACACTTACCAAAATTATCTTTCTAAAAAAAATACTTATGAGCAATACCAGACTGTCACCGCAGAAACAGAATTAACAACCGCCACCAAAGAAACTCTTATTTCTCAAAATTTAACTCTTAAGGCCTATCTTATGGCTCTAAGAGTCACTATTCCCCAAAACCCTGAACTACAAAATGAACTTCAGCAACAAGAAAATTGGCTAAGCTCTCAAGAGGTGATTTTAACCAATCTTTCCACTGTCCATGATTTTAAAATCTGGGCGGAAAATTTTCAAAAAAAATACATTTCTATTCAGGTGCAAATCTATACTGCTCTTTTAAATCAGCGAACAAGCCACCTCCAAACAACTCTTATTAAGCTTCAAAATTTAGCTAAAAATTCCGAAGTTGATTGGGGAAGAAATTATCAGGATAAAGAAACACAGTTTAATAATTTTATTCAACAGGCACAGGATAAAACCAAAGTTATTCAGCATGAAAATCGTTTCAACAATTTTTATCCCCAAGCCATCGAATTTACCAACTCAGCCAAAAACATACTCAATTCAATACGCAATGATCTAAAATCCACTTTAATTAAAAAACAATCAAACTAAATATGGACGAAAAAATATACCAAAATATTGACCATCCCATAGACAATCCTGACTATATTCCTACTCCTTCAAAAGAAGCATCAAGTGTTGCTCCAGAAAAAAATAAAATAAAATTAACTCCCAAAATAATTCTTCTTCTGCTTTTAGCCTTCATTATTTTAATTCTTTCAATCGCCGCTATTATTGTTACCCATAATCGTCAAAAAAACACCAGTTTTGCACCTAGCCCTACTTCAGCCATCCCCATTATAGATGATCCTACAAAATTAAATGATTCACTCATTCCCACCCAATATCAAGAGGCCTTCATTGAAATTAACCAAGATCTTGAATTTCAGCTAGACTTACCCATTCCCCAAATTGACACAAAGGTAGGGCTTTAATTCTTTCGGGACACATAGCTTCCATTCTCAGTATTCACCAAAATTTCTTCACCAGTTTTAATAAACAAGGGTACTAAAATTTTTGCACCAGTATCCAAAGTAGCATTCTTCATAGCCGCAGTAGCCGTATCTCCCTTAATTGAATTTTCTGCTTCTACCACTACACTAGATATAGTTTTGGGCAAGGTAATTCCCACCGGTCTATCCTCATAAAATTTAATTCTGTACAACAAACCTTCTTTTAGATAAAACTTGTCATCACCAATAATTTCCACTGAAACTGTATATTGTTCAAAAGTCCGAGGCTCAATAAAAACATAGTTACTACCATCAAAATATGAATATTCTGCTTCATGGGTTTCCACCAACACTTCTTCAACCTTTTCTCCCGACTTATAAGTATATTCATTGACTCTACCACTATACAAATTCTTAAGCTTTGTTCGATAAAAAGCCGATCCCTTGCCCGGTGATACAAAGGTAATGTCCATAATCATGTGTGGCTCATCATGAAAAATTACATAAATACCTTTTTTAAATTGTGCCGTTGATATCATTCCCATAGGGGATATTGTAAATCTTCGACTTATAATTATCAATCTTTCTGCCAAAAAAAATCCCCGAGCATGCTTTTTAGAGGAGCCACCCAGGGATCTAATCCGTATTATATCAAACTAATACACAAATGTCAATATTGGCCCAACTATTCAGTATCTACTAATTCAATTTTTTCCCGCTTTCCAATTCATCAATAAACTGCTGAACTCCTCTTGCCCAAGAACCGTCAGAATGTGGACAGTATTTTCCCATTATCAGTTCAGGTGTATTCAAGCCTTTGTCAAAATATTGCTTCTTCAAATAAGCCGCAAATGACTCCAACGCTAAATTATAATTTTCAAATTTTAATGTGCCTTGGCTATGAATACCATACCCCCAACAATTATGTGAATCTTCGGGGATTTTTTTACATAAATTTGATTCTTGCTGGGCAATAGCCACTATCCAATAATAATCAAATCCGTACAGTTCTGACAACTCAACTATCTTATCAGCATAAGGCAAAAGAGGGGACTTATATTTCTCTAAGTACTTTTCCACTAATATTGGCCTAGCATCACCTCCCAACACCTCACTTTGCATTTCCACAGCCTCAACTTCACTGTTTTCCGCACTTATAGCCACTTTTTTTGATTCCAGAACTTCATTGCTCGCCAAAATTTTAATTGGCTTATTGCCAAAAAACATACTGCACTGAAAAACCACAAAAGCTCCCGCTATCAAAAATAGCAGGCTAACAAAAAAATATCTGGAGTACTTAACTAAAGTCTTTTCCATCAATTACTCCTTCATGGTATCATAACCAAGCTTATGAACACAAATCATCAACTTACCAAAAATCCCGATAAATCTTTTATTATTGAACTTACTCTAAAAAAGGAGGAAATAAAAAAAGAATATGACCATGTTTTATCACACTTCCAAGCTGAATTCGAACAAAAAGGTTTCCGTAAAGGCAAAGCACCACTAGATGTTGTTGAAAAAAACATATCTCCTCAGGCGGTAATTGAAGAAGTCCTCAATCACTTGTTGCCCGAAAATTACCAAAAAATTATTGAAGAAAATAAACTAAAGCCCATCATTGAACCTAGCATAAAGATAAAAAACGAAAAGCTATCAATGGATAGTGATTGGGAATTAAGCATAGAAAGTGCCGAATTGCCCGATATTACTATCTCCCCCAAGCTTTATCAGGATATCAAAAAAATTAACGAAGATAAGAAGGTTGACGATAAAGATAAATTAAACAAAATTGTCGAATGTATCGACAAAAACATAACCCTAACTCTACCCCAAATTATTCTCACCCACGACACCAATCGACGATTAAGTGAACTTATATCTCAACTTCAAAGTGCCAATCTTACAATAGATCAATATTTAAAAAATAAAAATATTGACATGTCTCAACTCCGAAAAGAAACTGAAATCCAAATAAAAAAAGACTGGACACTAAATTTAGCTATTAATCAAATAGCCATTGACAATAAAATAGATGTTAAAAAGGAAGAAAGCCAAAAGCTCTTTGAAAATAATCCCCAACTCAAAGAAGATCCTAATCTGGTTGTTTTCCTCTTAACTCAACAAAAAGTCCTTGAATACCTCAAAAAGCTCTAAAATTTGGTATAATTAAGCATGGCAGGTGGAAAAACTAATATGGTCAAGTTTGACCCTAAACAAGCCAATCTCTATAAGCAGAGTCAAGAAATTCTCAAGGAGTCTCAAAGCGCACCTGAACCAAAACTTAGTTTAAGTGGAATTTTAGGACTCAACCAAACTATTGAATTTAACCCTCAAAAACATGACCAAACTCCAAAAATTAATTGGAGTCAAGAATACATACTAGGAAATTCCGAAAAACAACTCACCGCCAAAAGAGATCAAGACTTATCCCGTGCCTTAGAAGAAATTCGACAAGAAATAAAAAAATTAATTTCTACAACTGACAATCTAGACAAAGAAATCCAAGATATCGCCCTTGAAAATATTCCTGAAGTATCTGAATACCAAATAAACTTTCTCACTCGTATTAAAAATTTTATCCTAAATTTCCGTCAAAATATAGACGAAGCCCAAAGTTGGTTAGCCTCATTTAATACCAAAAAGAAAAAACGTAATTATTATTGGTCTACCGCTCGAAATAAAAAACAAGGCGGTGAGCAATACTTGACAAGCAACGAACACAGCGCTTCTAGAAGTGTTAATTAATTTGTTATAATCACTCCATCGAGTCTATAGCTCAGTTGGTTTAGAGCGCTTCATTGACATTGAAGAGGTCAGAGGTTCAAGTCCTCTTAGACTCACTCCTTTTTCAAGATTCTCAAACTTTCTGTTTCCTTAAATAAGGGAAAATTTTGTTCAATAATAGCCACATCTTCTCGTTTCATATCCATACTTCCCTTTGGTTCTACAATATAATCAAAATCATTATGCCTCATTTCCATAAAAGCCCAAATTGTCGGGGCTACATCAGTGGGCCATTCTCCCAACATCCACCCTTGGCGATGTGATAGTGACAATGTCACCGGATCACTTTTAACCATATAGATTATTTTTTTATCAGCCTCGATATTTTCTCTAATCTCCGCAGCATATTTAATTTTTTCAGGGTAAACAACATCCTTAAAATAATAATCGCTGGTTCGATAACCATTATAAATAACCAAAACTATCGTAACCAAAGCCAAAATCTTGTTTTTATCCCAAATAAAAATTAGGCCTGATGCTGCAATAATCAATATCGGAACTAAATAAATATCCGCATAGTACTGATGAATCAAATTACCCTCAAAAGCTATGTACCAATAAATTGGAATCATCAGCAACCACAAAAAAATTGGCAATAATTTTTTAGATTTTTTCAAAACAGAAACTATTAAACCTAAAAGCGTCAACCCTGAAATTATCCTGCCAACCACTTCCCCAGAAATATTTTTCCAAATTAATATTTTTAAATAATTTATGTCAAAAAATTTATCTTGTCCTGTTAAAACCCAATTTTCCCAATCAGCACTAACTCCGCTTCTCCCAATCCACCATCGCCAACATCCATAAATTCCCAGACCCGGTAAAAATATCAACAACCAATCAACTATTTTTCTTTTCTCTTTTACTAAAAAATAAATATAAACTGGTGCCACTATCAATCCAAAAGGTCTCGTCGCCACACTCAAACCTAAAAATAAACCACTTAATAAGTTTAATAAAAATTTTACCCCCGCCCTGTCAAGGTAGGGGGTGGGGGGAGGGCTTTTCACTAAAATCCCCAAACTCAACATCATACACGCCACAGCAAACACGTCTGGATGAACCGCATGACCAATAAAAAAAATTGCTCCTGGGGCTGTTGCCAATAAAAATACACTAGCTAAAGCAACTTTTTCATTCAATATTTTTTTTATAAAAATATAAAGACTTCCACTTGCCACTAAATATAAAAACATATTGATAATTCTAAATATGACGTTTTTTACCCCAAATATTTTATATCCAACTGCTATTAAAGCTTCGTAAACTGGGAATTCTAAAAAGAAATACCCCTCCGTATTACTCACCGGTCGTACCAAACAAGCCTTAGGGTATAAAAGCGACGCGTCGCCTTTGGCAATAAAATAAGCCACGCATTCAGCATCACTTTGTCGCATTGGATGAGCATCTATTGGCCCTAAATTCCAATTTCTTAATCTCAGCAAAATACCTAAAAATAAAATAATTATCAACAAGAATTTATTTTTTTTCACTTACCAATCTTAACAAAAGCATCACCAGTCTTATACCGTTTTAATTATGTCGGCATTTTTTTGTTGAAAATATCTCGGCAATTTCCCGACGAAATCTTATTGGCACCTGATCCAATTCTGGATTTTGAAGATGCTCCCAATGAACCAGTCTGACATGTAAGGGCTGGTTGGGCATGGGTAAATAATAGGTTTCATAGCCTGCCCTCTCAATCAAATCAACCCGAGCTATATGCATACAATCCTGTCGCCTCGCATCTCTATCAAAAATAGCCCCACAAGCTTCATGTAAATTGTTAGTAAATTTAATATGCGCTGAAACACCCGGATAGACAAAACTACCAATTACCGATCGGTCAACTTTTCTCAAATCAAAATCTTGGGGTTTTAATAAATTATTTGAAACTAAACATACATCCAAATCGGCTCTAATCGTTTTTCCAATTTGTAATTCCTTTTTCAGACTATTAAACCTTTCCCGATAACAATACCAATAGAGAGCCCTGGCCTCTCCATCCTCAATATAATTTCTGGAATCTCTTTCTGTGTACTTGTTTGACATATTACGATAGTTATATTCTCATATTTTTTCCTAAACTTCAACCGACATGCTAAAATACAACAGTGTTTTTCATAACGACTTTTCCTCTAATTTTCACTACCTCGCCCGATAGGGCATAATTCTCTTGTCCGATTTGGGCTACTCATTTTTCTATTTTATCCATTTCTAATTTATAATTCACCTATGTCACAATTAGACTCACAAAAACACTCAGAAGATCAATTATTCAAAATCCGTCATAGCGCCGAGCACGTTTTAACTGAAGCCATGCAAAATCTTTACGGTATCGATAAATTTTATATGGCCATGGGTCCAGCCACAGATGAAGGCTTTTATTTCGACTTTGAATCCCTCAAAGACTTTAAAATATCTGAGGCTGATTTTCCTAAAATTGAAGCCGAAATGCAAAACATTATCAATCAAAAAATACCCATTACCAGAAAAGAACTCACTTTAAATGAGGCAAAAAAATTATTTGCTGATAATCCATACAAAATTGAATGGCTTGATTCTATCGAAGATAGGGGAGAAATTATCTCTGTCTATTATACAGGTGATAATTTTGTTGATCTTTGTGCCGGTCCTCACACTAAAAACACAGGGGATATTAAAGCTTTTAAACTTCTATCTATTGCTGGTGCCTATTGGCATGGAGATGAAAAAAATAAAATGCTTACCCGTATATATGGCACCGCTTTTGAATCCCAAAAAGAACTCGATGATTATCTATTTATGTTAGAAGAGGCAAAAAAAAGAGATCATCGAAAATTAGGCCCACAATTAGGCATATTTTTTATTGACGAAAACGCCCCTGGCATGCCCTACTGGCTTCCTAAAGGAACTATTATTGTCAACGAACTACTCCAATTTTGGCGCCAAGAACACCAAAAAAGAGGTTATCTTGAAACTATTACTCCTCAATTAAATAAAAAAGAACTTTATGAAATTTCTGGCCACTGGGAGCATTATCGTGACAACATGTTTATTTGCGATATGGGCAAAAACGATATTTACTGCCTCAAGCCGATGAATTGTCCAAATGCTATGACTATTTTTAAACAAGGCATTCATAGTTATCGTGACTTACCCCTACGACTATCAGATTGTGATGCTCTTCATCGTCACGAAAAATCAGGAGAATTGGGTGGCCTTCTTCGAGTTCAAAAATTTGCTCAAGATGATGCTCATATCTTTGTCTCCGAAAATCAAATCGCAGATGAATATAAAAGAATTTTAGAAATTGCACATCTTTTTTACTCAATTTTTGATATTAAATTTAAAATTCGCCTTGGCACCCGCCCAGATGACTTTATGGGAGATATTGCCACTTGGAATAAGGCCGAAAAAGAATTAGAACAAATTCTTATTGACAATAAATTTGAATATTTTATTGGTGAAGGTGAAGGTGCCTTTTATGGACCAAAACTAGACATTCTTATGGACGATTGTCTCGGTCGTGAATGGCAAACAGGAACTATTCAATTAGATTTTCAGCTTCCTCGTAATTTCAACCTAAAATACACTGATTCAGATGGATCCGAAAAAACTCCAATAGTAATTCATAGGGTAATTTACGGATCTTTAGAAAGATTTATAGGAATTTTAATCGAACACTTTGTCGGTAATTTTCCGCTTTGGCTCTCGCCTGTCCAAGCCAAAATAATTCCTATCACCGACTCTCAGCATGAATATGCCAACAAAGTTATGGCAAAATTGAAAGAGGAGGGGATTAGGGTGGAAATTGATGACCGCTCCGAAAAAATGCAGGCCAAAATTCGCGATGCCCAAATGCAAAAAATTCCCTATATGTTAATCATTGGTGGACGTGAGGTTGAAAATAATCAGGTATCTATTCGCCAACGAGACAATCAAGACCTCGGAGCAATGGACTTTGATGAATTTTTGAAAACTATCAAAGACCAAATTAAAAATAAATCTCTTAATCTGATAAAATAGGGAAAACATGGATAAAAAATTCTATAAAATCAATCGCCAGATTACTGCTCCCACCGTCCGCCTTCTCAGTGCTGACGGTAAACAAATTGGCGTTGTTTCACTCTCTGAAGCCCTTCGCCAATCTCAAGAAACAGGTTTAGATTTAGTAGAAATCAACGGTAAAGCTGTCCCGCCAGTCATCAAACTTATAGAATTCTCTAAATTCAAATATCAAGAAGCCAAAAAAGCTAAAGCTGAAAAAAAAGGGATTAAGGGTGGGGAAACCAAAGAAATTCAAATGACTCCTTTTATTGGCAGTGCCGATTATGAAACTCGGGTTAAAAAAGCCAAGGAATATTTATCTAGTGGAAATAAAGTCAAATTAAGTATAAAATTCCTAGGTCGACAAATTCAAAAACCTGAATTTGGTCATCAGCTAGTCGAAAAGTACAAAAACGATTTAGCTGAAATCTCCGCTCCAGAAGGAGAAGCAAAATTAATCGGTAAAAGACTATATATTACCTTTACTCCAGTTAAAAAAACAAAAAAATAACATGGGAAAAGTTAGCAAAAAACACAAAATAAAAAAATCGGTTAGTCGTCGATTTACTGTCACTAAAAATGGCAAAGTTATGCGCGAAGCTTCTTTTGATAGACATCTTCGTCGCAAAAAATCAAAAAAACAGCTCCGTCGCTTAAAAGGCAAGAGAGTTGTTACTGGTCGTTTAGCCACCCGAGTTAAAAAACTTCTTGCCAAAAAATAACTATTTACTAATTACTTATTTATCTAATTACTAAACCATGAGAATCAAAACTGGTACAGTTAGACGAAAAGCCCACAAAAAAATTCTTAATAGAGCCAAAGGTTATTGGATGACTCGTTCCAAGCGCTATAAAGTAGCTTCAGAAACAGTCTTACACGCCGGTCAATATGCTTACAACGGCCGTCGTATACGTCGGCGTGACATCCGAAAATTATGGATTGTCCGTATCAATGCTGCTCTTCGACCCTACGACATAAGCTATTCATCTTTTATCAAAAAACTAAAAGATAATAACATCCAACTCAATCGAAAAATGCTTAGTGAAATTGCCATTCATGATCCTGCTAGCTTTGAGAAAATTTTTAAATCGCTTAAATAGGCATTTATTCCTCTTCTTTATAAAAAATAAAATCCGCCTAAAAAGCGGGTTTTTTGATAAAATAGCTGTAGATAAAAATGGACTTAAATAAAATACAATCAGAAATAAACTTAATTACTACCGCCGCTGAATTAGATAACTTGCGTATAAAATATCTTGGCCGAAATGGCCAGATCAATCAAGAATTCCAAAATATAAAAAATTCTCCAAACCCTCGCCAACTCGGACAAGACCTAAATCAATTAAAAAAGGAAATAGAAAAACTAATAGAAAAAAAATCATTACATATAGAGACGCCCCACAAGGACCTTTCTACCCAAAAAATGGCTTCGCCTGCCGTAACTTTGGTAAGAGTAGGTCATCTTCACCCTCTTGTTCAAACCGAACGTCAACTAAATGCGCTATTTAATGAATTGGGGTTTTCTTACTATTCAAGTCCTCAGATAGTTACAGACGAATACAATTTCACCCGACTTAACGTTCCCAAGGGACATCCTGCCAGAGATATGCAAGATTCACTTTATATTAAAGAACCAAAATTTCTCCTTCGAAGTCAAACTTCTACTATTGAAAGCTATCTATTAGCTGCTAAAAAAGATTCCCTGCCTATAAGAGCTGCCTTCGGGGGAGATGTCTACCGTAATGAAAAAGTAAACCGTAGCAACCATTTCGTCTTTCATCAATATCAAGCCGTGGTTGTCGACAAAAAAGTAACCCTTGCCAATCTCATTGGTACTATGGATTTAATGTTTAAAAAATTATATGGCCCAAAAGTAGTCGTTCGCTATCGCTCTAAATACTATCCCGAAGTTGAACCCGGTATTGGCCCTGATATGCAGTGTTTTCATTGTCATGGTAAAGGATGTCCACTCTGCAAATATGCTGGATGGATTGAAATGGGTGGTTCTGGCATGATTCACCCCAAAGTTTTAAAAATGGCTGGTATTAACCCTAAAATTTGGTCTGGCTTTGCCTTTGGCATGGGTCTAGACCGCTTTTGTATGGCTCAAAACAATATTAGTGATATTCGCACCCTTATGGGTGGAAATTTAGCCTACAAAGCATATGAATAATCTATGAAACTCATCTACAGCCATCTCAAAACCTTTCTCCCTAATCTTTCTGTAAGCCCCGAAAAATTACGTGATGATTTAACTCTGATTGGCCATTTTTGTAATTATTATAAAAAAATTGGTCAGGAAATAGTTTTCGACCTAGATATTAAGGTCAATCGTGGTGACTGTTTGGGTTATTATGGCTTAGCCAAAGATATATCACTTTTTTATAATATTCCCTTCCTCGTACCTGAAATACATTTACCTATAAATACCAACAAAAACAAAATAAATATTTCTGTAAAAACTTC
>CAZQUM010000009.1:12608-14328 GCA_964596585.1 uncultured Gammaproteobacteria bacterium | reverse complement strand
AGACAGTAATTGATTTGTTGCCATAGTGACCAGGCATTTTTTTACCCCTAACTACTTTGCCGGGAGTTTGAGCACCAATAGAGCCGGGGGCACGAACACGATCAGATTGGCCACCAGTAACTGGCTGGCGACGAAAATTATGGCGTTTGATAACACCAGCGAAACCGCGGCCTTTACTAATACCAGTAGCAGAAATCTTGTCACCATCGGCAAAAACAGCGTCTAGTTTAATTTCAGCCTTAAGTTCAGGTGTATTCTCACCATTGTCTTTAAATTCTTTTAATTTTCCGGAAGCGGTTTTAATTTGAATAGCATTATAAGCATCTTTTTCTTTAGTTCTTAAACAACTGACGTTTACAGGTTTAGCTTCTAAAATAGTTACAGCAATCCTCTCCCCCTTGGGAGTAAAAATACTGGTCATTTCCTTTTTTTGAGCTAAAAATCCGGTTATCATAGGTATAAATTACATTTTAAGTTCGACTTCGACGCCGGAAGGAAGATCCAGATGTTGGAGACTGTCGACTGTGCGGAGATTGGTCGAAAAAATATCAATTAAGCGTTTGTGGGTTAAAATTTCGTAATGATCACGAGCATTTTTATCGGTGTGAGGACTGGTTAAAACAACAACTAATTTACGAGAAGTCGGTAAAGGAATCGGACCTTGGACTGTAGCACCAGCAGTAACTGCGGCTTCAACAATCTTGACCGCCGCCTCATCAATGAGACGGTGGTCAAAAGATTTAAGTCTAATACGGATACGATTGCCTTTCATTTACTTATTTAATTACTTCGGTAATGGCACCGGCACCGACGGTTAAACCGCCTTCACGAATAGCAAAACGGAAACCTTTTTCCATTGCTACCGGCTTAATTAATTTAATAGTAACTGTAGCATTGTCGCCAGGCATGATCATTTCCACCCCTTCAGGTAGAATAACTTCACCGGTAACATCGGCAACTCCTACAAAAACTTGAGGGCGGTATCCCGCGAAAATAGGAGTATGGCGTCCACCTTCTTCTTTTTTGAGGAGAACGACCTCAGCTTTGAATTCACTGTTGGGAGTAATAGTACCGGGTTTGGCTAAAGTTTGACCGCGCTCGATATCATCTTTTTCAACTCCTCGGAGAAGAAGACCAACGTTGTCTCCAGCTTGGCCTTGTTCAAGTTGTTTGTGGAACATTTCTACTCCGGTAACAACAGCTTTTTTGGTATCACGTAGACCAACAATTTCAACTTCGTCGTTGATTTTAATAACACCTCTTTCGATTCTACCGGTGGCTACAGTACCACGACCCTTGATGGAAAAAACATCTTCGATGGGCATCAAAAATGGTTTGTCTAAATCGCGAACAGGATCAGGAATAAAAGTATCGAGAGCTTCCATTAATTTTTTAATAGATTCGATACCATCGGCCTCACCATTAAGTGCTTTAAGAGCGGAACCTCGGATGATGGGGGTAGTGTCGCCGGGATAACCATATTTAGTTAAAAGATCACGGATTTCCATTTCGACAAGGTCGAGGAATTCAGGATCGGAGACCAAGTCAACTTTGTTGAGGAACACGACAATAGCAGGTACATTTACCTGTTTGGCTAACAAAACGTGCTCACGGGTTTGAGGCATGGGGCCGTCAGGAGCGGAAACTACCAAGATAGCTCCATCCATTTGAGCAGCACCAGTAATCATGTTTTTGACATAATCAGCGTGTCCGGGACAGT
>CAZQUM010000009.1:7027-12598 GCA_964596585.1 uncultured Gammaproteobacteria bacterium | reverse complement strand
TGAGCGTAATGACGTTTCTCTGTTTCGTATTCGACATGAGAAATTGCAATAGTAACGATTTTGCTAGAATCACGGACAGTACCGCCTTTTGCGATATCTGCATATGATTTAGCATTTCCTTGGACTTTAGTAATTGCCGCAGTTAAAGTAGTTTTACCGTGATCAACATGACCGATAGTACCGACATTAACGTGGGGCTTGGTTCTTTGAAAGACATCTGCCATATGTTTTTATTTTTTAAAAAATACTCCCGCTTTCGCGGAAAATTAATAACAGTTAATTATAGCGAAAAACGCTTTAGAATTGTAGCAAGAAGATATTGGAATGACAAGATGGAAAAATGGGGGAAGACATGCTATATTTGACTTGTTATTTGATTTGTTTAATAAAATAAAATGAGCAATAGTTTAGGAAAGGAAAAAATAAAATCATCTGAAAATTTAAAAAATCATGGTAATACCGGTGATTTTTTAAAAAGGCTGGGAAGAGTACTGAAAGATAAAGATGTTAAAAAGGGGGGGGTGGCATTGGCAAGAACTTTTGCAAATGTTGCTCTAAGTGGAGTCGATTTTATACCGGGAGGTTGGGGAGAAGTGGCTGATGCTGTAGGGTTGTTATCAAAATTATCAAACACTAAGGATAAGGATGGGGAAAAAATAATGAATTTATTGCCTGACGTGTCAGCAGCAGTGCTTCTTGGCGCAAATGTTGTAGAACCTTTCTTTGGGGGTGCAGTTCCAAGCTACGTTATACCCACAGTTTTTCAATTTAATAAAGACCGCCATAGTATAGCAAAGGCTTTTAATAAGGGGGTAGAAATAATGAAGAATGAAAATGAGGATTATAAAGACAATAAGACAGCTATTGATCAGGCAGTTAATGTTTTTGTAGAAAAATGACAAAACTAGAAGCATTAAAAATATTAATTGAACATAGTTATTTTTTAAGCGAACAGGCTAAAAAAGAGTTACTTTTGAAAATGCACTCTTTTTCCGAAGAACAAGTTCAGGTAATTGGTAGCTTTTTGGCAAAAGAAAAGAAAAAGGCACTGGAAAATAATGAGAAGGATATTCAAGCTTACGAAAAAGTAATTAAGTATCTAGAAGAAGGTGGCGGAATTGAGAAAAATATTTTTTAAATAATTTTGGATTCGCCAATTTTGGCATCAATATTATCTAAAACTTCATTTAAAGCTACTATTTGATCTGAAGGTTTAATTGTCTCTGGGGTTTTAGATTTTTCGATACTTGTTTCTAATGCACTAAAAAAATCATTTGAATCGACCTTTGAAAATATGGGGTTAGCGAACTCTGTTCCTAAACTAATCCCATGTGAACCGTCTGGATTATTGGTTAATCCAGAATTTATTGATTTTTTCATATCATAGTTACCTATACTTCTAAGAAAAGATTGTTCGCTTCGACCGCTATCCATATCTTCGCTAGGATTGTCTATCCAAATTCCTTCTTCAGGGTAAGTATTACCCTTTTGAGTAATATTACCCAAGGTGTCCCTTTTTTCTTCTGTATTGTCTGAGGAATCAAATTTATGAGCTTTGTGGAAATCTAAACTGACTAAGCCGTATTTAGGACTAATTCCAATATATCTAGTTGCTTGCGCTAGTTTTTTATTGTCCTCACCCCAATTAACTTCCATTTCCTGCGTTATAGGCTCTCTTAGTATTGTCAAAGCACGGTCTCCTTGACCTACTGAATAAGAAATCCTACGTTTATTGCTAATTTCCCATGATTGGATTTTGTCTATTAATTTGAGAGATTGGTTCTCTACTGACGGTTCTAAACTTTCATCAAAATTTGAAAATTCTGTAGCCATATTGTATTCAATTAAAACTATATAATAATTACTTTTATTCTATCATGAATAGAAAAGTTAAAATAATTATTCTTTTTTCCCTTCAGTTTTGATGGTCAGTTTTTCCTGAATATCCCGAGGAACTGGATCATAATGATTGGGCTCCATATAAAAAGAACCGCGGCCTTGGGTTAAAGAGCGAATAATGGTGGCATAGCCACGGACAGATTCAAGAGGAATATTGGCCGTAATAGTAGTAAAACCATAAGACTCGGTGGTGCCTCCAATTTGACCGCGACGAGAAGAAAGATCGCCAATAACTCCGCCCAAAAACTCAGAAGGGGTGGCTACTTCGAATTTCATAATTGGCTCAAGAATAATAGGATTAGCATGAGTAAAAGCGTCTTTAATGGCATAAGAACCGGCCAACTTGAAGGCTGCTTCTGAAGAATCAACATCATGATAGGAACCATCATAAACAGAAATTTTTAGATCAGTACAAGGATAACCAGCAATAATCCCCTTTTGAAGAGTTTCACGGACTCCTTTTTCAATAGCAGGAATAAAATTTGAAGGGATGACGCCGCCTTTAATATCGTTCACGAATTCAATTCCTTCACCGCGATTCTTGGGTTCAATGCGGACCTTACAATGTCCATATTGCCCATGTCCACCCGATTGATGAATATATTTTCCCTCCCCTTCGGAATTAGTAGAAATAGTTTCTCGATAGGCCACTTGAGGAGCACCGGTTTTTACGTTGACTCCAAATTCACGTTTGAGACGATCAACAATAATTTCCAAATAAAGTTCGCCCATGCCAGCAATGATAGTTTGTCCGGTCTCATGGTTATAGGACACTTTAAAAGTAGGATCTTCGGAGGCTAAGCGATTGAGGGCAGTTCCCATTTTTTCTTGATCATCGGCAGTTTCAGGTTCAATAGAAAGAGAAATAACTGGGTCGGAGAATTGAATGGGAGACAGAGAAATGGGATTATTTTTATCACAAAGAGTATCGCCTGTAACTGATTCTTTTAAACCAATACATGCGATGATTTCTCCAGCAAAACCTTCTTCAATCCCCTCACGCTTGTCAGCGTGCATTAAGAGTAAGCGACCGATTCTTTCGGGTTTTTGCTTAGTAGAATTAAATACTTCTTGACCAGTCCTGATAGTTCCTGAATAAATACGAACGTATGAAAGAGTACCAACATGGGGATCAGATTGTACCTTAAAGAGTAGGCCTGAAAAGGGTTCAGAGTTTTCTGGTTTTCTAAATAAAGGTTCGCTGGTATTTACGTCAAATCCTTCAATCGGAGGTAAATCAAGGGGAGAGGGTAAATAATCAACAATACCGTCTAGAATGGGGTGAATACCTTTGTTTCTCCAAGAAGCGCCACAGTAGACCGGAAAAAGTTTACGGGCAATAGTGGCTTTACGAAGGGTGCTTTTTAATTCGGGGATAGAAATTTCTTCATCATTTAAAAATTTTTCCATAAGGGTTTCATCCTCCCCGGCAATAGTTTCAACCATTTGAGCACGAGCAGCTGTAGCCTTTTCTAGATAATCTGGAGTTATCTCTTTGGTGGTAAATTCCATCCCTTCTTCATCTTTATCATAAATAATCATTTTCATTTCCATAAGATCAATAACTCCAGTAAAATCGTGTTCACTGCCAATAGGAATAACTACTGGAACAACAGGAGCGTGTAATTTTTGCTTGATTGAATCAAGGGTGTTGGAAAAAGAAGCACCGATTTTATCCATTTTGTTGACATAAGCCAAACGTGGAACCTGATATTTATCAGCTTGACGCCAGACTGTTTCAGATTGGGCTTGAACACCGGCATTGCCATCAAAAATCATAATGGCTCCGTCAAGAACACGGAGAGAGCGTTCAACTTCAGCAGTAAAATCAACGTGTCCGGGAGTGTCGATAATATTTATTCGGTAATCTTTCCAAAATGTAGTGACACAGGCAGATTGAATGGTAATACCCCGTTCCCTCTCTTGAAGCATGGAATCGGTAGTGGTTGTACCTGCATCAACAGAACCAATTTTGTGGATATTTCCAGTATAAAACAAAAGACGTTCGGTGGTTGTGGTTTTACCGCCGTCTATATGGGCGATGATACCAATATTTCTAACCTTGTCCATGGGGACATTTCTATTTTTTGTGACTTGTATAGCTTCAGCCATTTTTTAAGTTTAATTATTAGTTAATTGATTTTAAACATAGTATCATAGCATAAATGGGAAAAAAAATATTAATAATAGGTGGTGGAATTGGCGGTATGACAGTTGCTTATCGACTGCTGCAAAAGGGCTATAAAGTAACTATTGTGGAAAAAAATAATAATTTAGGCGGACTTTTGGAAGGATTTTCAATTTATGGTACTAGTTTAGAAAAAACTTATCACCATATTTTTAAAACTGATAAATATATTATCGATTTAATAGAAGAATTGGGTTTGGGAAAAAAATTAAAATGGCATGAAAGTAGAACGGCTCTTTATTATGACAAAACGGTGTATCCTTTTGCGGGAGCGATTGATCTTTTAAGATTTAAGCCATTGAATTTAATTGATAAATTACGGCTGGGATTGATGAAAATATATTTGGAAAAGGAAAATGATTGGCAAAAATTTGAAAATGTTTCGGCTCATCAGTGGATAGAAAGATGGTGTGGTAAAAGAGCTTATAAGGTGGTTTGGGAACCGCTTCTAATAGGAAAATTTAGTGATAGATATCAGGATATTTCGATGGCTTGGATGTGGGCCAGAATACATACTAGGGCTAATTCAAGCAGAAATGGGAAGGAATACCTTGGTTATGTTGACGGTGGATTTCAACTAGTTGTTGATGAATTGGAAAAGAGAATAAGAAAAATGGGAGGAGTGATCAATCTTAAATCTTCAATTACTACTCTTCGGGCAAAAAAATATGATCGTGTTATTACAAGTGAGGTGTTAAAAAATGTCGATTATGTAGGGGCAATGACGGTAGTATTTAGTTCAGAACAAAACTTAAGTTCTTATTATTGGCATAATATTAATGATGCTGATTCTCCTTTTTTGGCATTTATTGAACACACGAATCTGGTTGGAGTAAAAAAATATAAAGGTCGACATATTTATTACATGGGAACATATTTACCCCAAGAACACCACTATTTTAAAGAAAGTAATCAGAAAATATATAAAGATTTTTTTGATTATTTAAAGAAAATTTTTCCTAAATTCGACAAAGATAAAATTGAGAAAAAATGGGTTTTTAAATTTAAAACAGCCCAACATATAGTTACAAAAAATTACAAGGTAAAAAAGATAAGAGACAAGAATAACGCAAAAATTATTAATATAAATTTTGCTAATATTTATCCAGAAGATAGGGGGATAAATTATGCAATTAAGGAAGCGGAAAAAACAGCCAATTTATTTGATAGCCTCTAATCCATCAGTTAGTGTACGCATGGAAATGCCAAATTCATCTTTAATTTTTTGATTGTTGAGAGCTTGATTTTTGCCAAAGGGACGAGAAAAAGGATTGTCAATTAAAAATTTTTCTAAAGAAGATGGATTGATTAGAGAAGAATCAAAATTAAAAATTCTGGCAACTTCTTGAGCCACCTCGTAAGGAGAGTGCGAACTGGAACCGACAATATGAAAAATTCCCACTGGTTTTTGCTGAATAATTGTATTTAGAGCAAGGGCGATATCATCTATAAAAGTTGGAGTAATAATTTGATCTGTAAAAAGA
>CAZQUM010000009.1:0-7017 GCA_964596585.1 uncultured Gammaproteobacteria bacterium | reverse complement strand
GGGCTGGCGACTTTGGAGTTTGTTAATATAGCCTCTAATAAAATCAATTTTTGGGGAAAAATCTTTGCGATAAGGAAAACTTATTCTAATAACAGTAGCTCCAGCGTCAAGAGCTATTTTCTCAGCCATAGCCTTGGTTTGACCATACCATTCTATGGCGTTGACAGGGTCATTTTCATTGTAGGGAGTGTTTTTTTGACCATTAAAAACATAATCTGTAGAAATATGAATTAGATGTTTGTTGTACTTCTGACACAATTCAGTAATATTTTTTGTCCCATCAACATTGACTTTAAAACAGGGGCTGTTTGTGTCAAATTTTTGTTCCCAAGCAGACTTGGTATCGGTAAAGGCAGCAAAATGAATAAGAGTATCAGCAGTACTATCTAAAAAATAATCTTCTAAAGTTTCTTTTTTAGTAATATCGGCCTGAGGATAGGTTAAATTAATAAATTTGTATTGAGGATTTAGTTCAACTACCCGAGAACCGACTAAACCATCTAGACCTGTACCTAATACCTCTTTACTCATAATAAATCTTGTGTTTTTAAATCTGATAATTTGGGCCAGTTTTTATCTCTTTCGTTTATATTCATTTGGGCGATATCAAAAGGCCATTTTATATCCAAGCTGGAATCAAAGGCGTTGACACCTTTATCGTGGATACCACCATCGTAAACGCCATCAGTTACATAATATGTAAAACGTGTGTTATCTTCTAAGGAAAGATAGCCGTGGGCAAAACCAGGAGGTAACCAGAGTTGATTTTGATTTTCAGCACTAAGAATTTCAGCAAAATATTTTCCAAAGGTGGGAGAAGTTTGACGAAGGTCTAGACCAATATCAAGAACTGAACCACTAGTAGCCATAACTAATTTTCCCTGAGTTTCTGGTTTTTGATAATGAAGACCACGAAAAACGCCTTTTTTAGCATTAAAAGAAGATGCTACTTGAGTGAGACGAAATTTAATGCCGGTAGCAGCTTCGAATTCGGCGACTTCGAGACTGGGAGAATACCAGCCACGTTTATCTCCAAAAACTTTAGGCTGGAGTCGGAAAAGGCCTTTTAATTCAGTTTCTTGAATAGATTGGTAGGGCATTATAAGTGAACGTATTTGTAATCGGCTAATTTTTGGTAAAAGCTTTCAGCTTCAGTTTTGGAATCTTGGTACCAAGACTGGTTTTGAGTATACCAATCGATTGTAGCCTGAAGGCCAGAATCAAAACTGTATTCTGGTTTCCAATTTAATTGCTGACTAATTTTATCCCAATTTACGGAATAATTATCATGGGCTGGTCGATCAGGAACGTATTCGATATAAGATTCATCTTTACCCATTAGGGTAAGAATTTTCTTGACTAATTGTAAATTACTAGTCCCCTTTTTTAATCCACCAATACAGTATGTTTCTCCTATTTTCCCGCGTAATATAATGGCTTCAATAGCCCTACAATGATCAGTAACATAGAGCCAGTCGCGAATATTCTCACCTTTTCCATAAACTTTGATTTTTTGATTAGCCAATAGATTGGTAATGCTTCGAGGAATCATTTTTTCTGGATGCTGGTAGGGACCGTAATTATTTGAACAGTTGCTAATAGTAATAGGTAAATTGAATGTTTTATAAAAAGAGCGAACAAAATGGTCAGAGGATGCTTTGGAAGCAGAATAAGGGGAACTTGGATTATAAGGAGTGTCTTCTTTAAATTGGGATTCACTTTCAAGAGGAATGGAACCAAAGACTTCGTCAGTGGAAATATGATGAAAACGTTTTTGATATTTTTTAGCAGCAGTTAAAAGAACATAGGTACCTAAAACGTTAGTTTTAACAAACAATAAAGGATCGTTAATAGAACGATCAACATGAGATTCAGCGGCAAAATGAACTATTAAATCGCTCTTAGCCACCAAGCCGTCAACTAATTTTTCGTCAAGAATGTCTCCCCGAACAAAATGATAATCAAACTTACCCTCAATATCGACTAAATTTTTAGGATTAGCCGCATAGGTTACTTTGTCTAAATTAACTATTGAATCTTGAGGATGAGCCGAAAACCAATAGCGGATAAAATTTGTTCCGATGAAACCAAGGCCTCCCGTAACCAATAGGTTCATAAAGTTTATAAAAATTAATGAGTAGTAGGAGTGGCTGAGGTGGTACTAGCTTTGGTAGGAGTAACATTACTTAAGCTTGTACCAATAATGATGACCACATCATAATTGGAACTAGCGGCTAAATCTGAAAGATCGGCATCAGTAAATCCTTTGATATTTTCGGCAAAATATTGACCAGAAATATCTTTTTTAGTTTGGATTTTATTTTCCCCACTAGTATCATTACTATTTCCAGTGCTTACATCAGTAAAGCCGAGCTTGGTAAGTTCGCCTTTAACGGTTGAAGCCTGACCATTAATTTCTGTGGCATTGAGGACTTGTATTTTGATATCCTTGCTAATTTCAGCTGGAGCTGTAGTTGGCGATATTTCCTCTGCGGGTGAAGGAGTACTGGAAATTTCATTAGCAGTGTTTTCACCGCCAGGTATAATATCCTCTTCTGATTTATTGTGGTTAAGGACGTACCAAACAATTAAAGACGCCGCAATCAAAGTGAATAGAAAAACGGCTATAATGGGCAGTATATTTTTTTTGTTGTTTTCTTCCATAGGAGGTGTAAAAGGAGTATTAACTGTATCAGTTTTGATTATAACAGGTGCGGGCTTGATATTACCAATGAAAAAGGACAAGACCGGTAGAGGTACATTTGAAGGATTTTGAAATCGAGAGGCTATTTCAGTTTCCTGATAATTTTGCCCAGGATAATATTGAAGGGGTTCTTTATCCCCAAAATAAGCTTGGGCATAATTTAATAATTTTTTTAGTTCAGGTAGTGTTTTTTTGATAGGAGAGGTTAAATAGACTTTTCCGCCCTTGCTTAAACTGGCTAAATAATCATGATCATCGGTGGAATAAAAAAAGAAATATTGACTATTATCAATCTGAGAAAAAGCTTTAATGGTGGCGCTAGAGACAGTTTCAAAATCTAATACTTTAAGATTTAATTTATTGAGATTTTCTTGTAAATTTTGAAATTTTTCCTGATTAAAAATTCGAGTTATAACCAAGGTGCGATTTTGAGAAGGCTCTAAATCAAAGGTAACCGAATCGGGGGAGATTTTAAAATCAACTGAATCTTTGGCTAAAGTTACAACTTCTTCTGGGTTTAACTTATCTACTACCTGATCGTAAATAAAAGTTTTAGTGACAACATAATTGTCGTCTAAAAGGACGTAACTTTCGGTAATTTTACTTTGTTTAAAAAAGGTTGCTAAGGGGGAGAGAGCGTCAGCGCTCTGAGGTTGCCAAAGATCAATTTCAAAAGAAAATTTGTTGTTTTCGTTACGATTGAAATAAAGGTTTAAATTTTTATCCTGAGGCCAGAGAACAATTTTGGGTTTGGAAAAAAGTGCCATATAGATTATCTTAACATATCAAACAAAAACCCGCTTAATAGCGGGCTTGAGTTGATTTAAATTTAAAATTTACCAACGTAAATGGGAAAAAGCTTTGTTGGCTTCAGCCATTCTTTCTACTTCTTGGCGCCTGGAAATGGCAGTCCCCTCGTTGTTGAGAGCGGCTAATAATTCAGCTGAAAGTTTTTCGGCAAAAGAGTGATATTGTTTGTTGGGACGTTTTCGGGCAGCGATAATTAGCCAACGAATTGCCAAAGAATATTGACGAGAAGTTCGAACCGAAGTAGGCACTTGATAGACAGCACCACCAATACGGCGAGGACGAACTTCAACTTTAGGTTTAAGATTTTCTAAAGCTTGTTCTAAAGTTTCGAGAGTATCTTTACTTTTAGACTCTTTGGTAAAAATTTTTAAAGCTTCATAAACCTGTTTTTGGGCGGCATTTTTATTGCCAGCGAACATAGAACGGTTGATTAATTTAGCGACAAGTTCACTCTGATATTGGTTATCAGGAAGGATTTTTCTGGTTTTAGATGGACCTTTTCTTGACATATTTTTTTAAGCTGATGCTTTGGCGGAGCTTTTCTTGGCTCCGTATTTACTCCGAGATTGTTGACGGCCGACAACAGCTCCAGCGTCATATTTACCGCGGATAACATGATAACGAACACCGGGAAGATCGCGGACACGACCACCACGAATAGAGACAATACCGTGTTCAGCTAAGTTGTGGCCAATACCGGGAATATAGGCAGTGACAGTAGCCCGATTGCTGAGACGGATTTTAGCAATTTTACGTAAAGCGGAATGTGGCTTTTTAGGAGTCATGGTTTTAACCACAGTGACTACCCCTTTTTTTTGAGGATTATAGGTACCAATAGTAGTGTTTTTAATACTATTGTAATTATTGCGTAAGGCCTTAGTTTTTAGTTTAAAATGACGTTCTTTGCGTCCTTTTTTGATAAGTTGATTAAATGTTGGCATATAATTTTATTTAGAACTTAGATTGATATCCTTCCCAACAGGGATAAGACGTCCGATAATAACATTTTCCTTGAGTCCTATCAAGCTATCGACTTCAGCTAACAGAGAGGCCTCAGTGAGAACACCGGTAGTTTGCTGGAAGGAAGCAGCAGAAAGCCAAGAACCAGTAGTTAAAGAAGATTGGATAAGACCCAGGAGGACCTTGTGGCCTCGAGCTGGTTTACCATCGGTATTGTTGGCCTTTACCTTATCATTTTCCTCTTCGTAAATTGGTCGTGTAACTATTTGACCATAAAGGAAGTTGGTATCTCCGGGATCTTCAACTTTAAGTTTATCGCTCATTTCCCGAACAATAACTTCAAAATGTTTGTCATGAATTACAATACCCTGAGATTCATATACTCCCTGAATAGAACTGATTAGATATTTTTGGGCGGATTCTAAACCGGAAACTTCCAAAATTTCACGAACATCTATGGCACCGGCAGAAAGCTGAGTGCCCTGAGCAATCAGATCACCATCAGCTACCAACAAGGTTACATTCTTTGGTAAGAGATAGTTGATAACTTTGGCAGCACTATTTTTATCCTTACCGGTAAGTTTGATTTCATAGCCATCAAGATTTTCTTTAATTTTAATTTTACCGTCAATTTCGGCAATAGGTGAAGGTACTTTAGGCATACGAACTTCAAAAAGTTCTTGAATACGAGGTAAACCTTGGGTAACATCAACACCTAAAACACCACCAGTGTGTTTGGTCCGAAGAGTTAACTGAGTCCCCTGTTCACCGACAGATTGAGCTGCAATAACGCCAACGGGCACACCAATGTCAACTAACTTGCGAGTAGAAAGGTCCCAACCATAACATTTTTGGCAAAGGCCGACTCTACATTTACATGTCAAAGGTGAGCGAATATCAACGGTTTTTACTTCAGAATTTTCAATGACTTCTAAAATATTATTGTCAATAATATCGCCTTTTTTGATTAATACTTTTTTGGATTTAGGGTCTAAAACATCATTGGCGGCAACCCGACCTAAGAGTCGACGGCCAAAATATTTTTCCCGACCTTTTTCGTTTCTATCAATTGTCCAGAAGCGGGTAGTACCACAATCTTCATTGTTGATAATAGCTACATGGGAAGTGTCGACTAAGCGTCGAGTAAGATAACCGGCATCGGCGGTACGCAAAGCGGTGTCAGCCAATCCTTTTCTCGTTCCTCGAGCTCCAGTAATATATTCAAAAACGGAAAGACCTTCACGAAAGTTGCTCTTGGTAGGTAAATGAACGATTTTTCCAGTAGGATCAACCATAAGTCCGCGCATAGCTGAAAGTTGTTTAATTTGATCTTTGGAAGCACGTTTGATGCCTGCAGAAGAAACAATGCGAATAGGCGAATCAGCGTCAAGAGTGTCCCAAGTTTTTTGGGCAATGTCTTCAGTGATTTCCATCCAAATAGCTTGAGAAAGACGAAGTTTTTCATCATTACTAATAAGGCCCATTCTATAATTGTCTTCAATTTCAGTTACCCGCTTGTCAGCAGCAGCAATCAATGACTCTTTATTGCTCAAAAAACCCATATCTGGCATAGAGAGGGATAATCCAGAAAGGGTGAAACCAGCAAAACCGATTTCTTTAAGAGAATCAATTAATTTAACTGTTTTGATTCTTCCAGCAATTTGTAATGATTTAACAACTAAATCATTAAGAGCTTTAGAGCCGGCCATAGCTTCGTTGACATATGAAAACTCTGAAGGGAGAATAGAATTAAACCAAATCCGACCGTAGGTAGTTTTGACTAGCTGGTCATTAATTTTTACGGCAATTAATTGTCTAAGTCCAATTTTACCGGTTTGATACGCTAAAATTGCTTCTTCTTTGTCAGACATAATAGAGAGATTTTGAAGTGAATCACTTTGTTCCTTGGCAAAATCTTCAGAGCGAGTTGAGGTGATGTAATAACAACCAACAGCCATTTCTTGAGAGGGAATAGAGACTGGAGCACCGTCAGCTGGTTTTAAAAGGTTTCTAGAAGGTAACATTAATTCTTTTGCCTCTTTTTGGGCAGATTTTGACAAAGGTAAATGAACTCCCATTTGATCACCATCAAAATCAGCATTAAAACCTTTACATACACAAGGGTGGATACGAATAGCTAAACCGTCGGTGAGAACTGGCTTGAAAGCTTGAATAGAAAGCTTGTGCAAGGTAGGAGCACGGTTTAAGAGAACATAAGTATTTTTGGTGACTCTTTCGAGAATGTCATAAACCTCATTGACGCGGTGATCAATAAGATTTTTTGCAGATTTAATATTGGCTGCCAAACCAGTATCCATTAATTCCTTTAGAACAAAGGGGCGATACATTTCTAGGGCAATTTCTTTTGGTAAACCAACTTGATCAAGTTTTAGCTCAGGACCCACGACGATAACTGAACGACCAGAATAATCAACCCGCTTGCCCAAAAGATTACGACGGAAACGGCCTTTTTTGCCGCGTAATAAATCAGATAAAGAACGAGGCTGGCGCTTAGCGCTTTTACGTTTATTTTTTGAAGCTTT
>CAZQUM010000008.1:8806-15671 GCA_964596585.1 uncultured Gammaproteobacteria bacterium | reverse complement strand
AGACTATTTGTCGCCCCAAAAGTGATTGCCCGAGCATTATTATCCATTAAAATATTTGAAATTATAAAGGCTTCTTGAGGAGTCATAACACTCTTCCCCTTAACTGGTTGAAATTCTTCCAATACCCGACCATCCTTATCTTCAACTTTTAAAATTCCCACCGGCTCTATTTTATAGCCACCATTAGCAAAAGCGCTATAAGCGCCAGCCATATCTATCATTTTGGTATCAGCTCCTCCCAAGGTAACTGCCAAACCAAAATGCTTCATATTTTCATCATTTGGCTCCAAATTTTTTAGCCCCATATCATAAGCCTGCTGCAGCATATCCTTAACCCCCACTGTTGCCAACACTTTTACAGCAACTGTATTGATAGAATTACCCAATGCTTCCCGATAACTTATTGGTCCCAAAAATCTGCCTGTATAATTTTGTGGACTATAGTCTTTTGACCCTTGAATGGGAAAACTTACTGGAGTATCCATTACTAAAGTGGCTGGAGTATACCCCTTACGCAAACCCATCAAATAGGTAATAGGCTTAATTGCAGAGCCGGGTTGACGTAATCCTTGAGTAGTCACATTAAATTGTCCATCTATTACTTCACTATAAAAATCTCTCGACCCCACCATTGCCAATACCTGACCATCTCGCGGATCAATTACTACCGCCGCCCCATTACTAATTTTCAATTTTTCTGACTTGTCAATTTGTTCTGCAACTATTTTTTGAACCTCTTCATTCAATTCCAAATCCAAAGTTGTCGTTACCTTTAAGCCTCCACCTTCGGCAACCGCCTCACCGTATCTTTGGGATAATATGTCTTTTATCCAAAAAACAAAATGGGGAGCTGACAAAGTATTTTTGTTGGCACTAAATTTATAATTTTTTATTTCTTCAAAGGTATTGTCTCTAGTTTCCTTATCAATATACTTGTCATCAACCATCCTATCCAACACATGACGACTACGATCAATATAAGCGTTGGGAGTAGCCGAAAAGGGGGAGTACACATTCGGCCTTTGTGGCAAACCAGCCAATATTACCGATTCAGCTAAGTTTAAATCTTTTACATCCTTACTAAAATACTGTTCTGAAGCACTACCCACCCCCCAAGACATACCACCATAAGGAGCCTCATTTAGATACATCAACAAAATTTCATCCTTACTGTATTTTGATTCAATTTGAACCGACAAAATAAACTCTTTCACTTTTCGAGTAATACTCCTCTCTGAAGTTAATAATACATTTTTTACCAATTGTTGGGTCAAAGTTGAACCACCAGTCAAACGTCCCATGGAGAATAAGTTTTTGATTATCCTAAAAGGAGTTAATGGATCAAAGCCTCTATGATTATAAAAATCTTTATCTTCTACCGCTATTGTAGCTTTTTTTAAACTTTCAGGAATCTGATCTATACTTACCGGTTGACGCTTTTCATCCTCAAATAAATCATAAAGTACTTTTTCATTTCGGTCATAAATCCTGGTTGCAAAACCTTCATGCCGAACCACCCGTCCCGGACTTGGCAAATCTCGTGAATACCACGCAAACAGAATAATCATTAATAAAATTCCCACACCTAGAGCAATCAAACTCGCCCAAAAAAAATGGTACCAAAACTTTTTACTTTTTAAGATTAGTGATACTTTTTTCCAAAAATTTTTCATTTGATAATTACCGCTAAAAAAGGAAGAATACTAGACAATAATAAAGCCATCGAAGCAACAATTAAAACACCCTGTTTAAGCTGTTTCTTGCCAATTTTTTTTCCAAACAACCTCATCATTAAATGATAACATATGAAAAATGACTCTACCCGGAATCGGTCCTAAAACCAAAGAAACACTTAAAACAATGGGTTTATTTAAAAACTCTGACTTACTATATTATTTTCCCCATCGTTATTTAGATTTTTCACATATTTCTTCCATAAACAATCTCCAGCCTAATAAAAATTTCTCTTTTCAAGGAAAAATCATCAGTTTTAAAAATATTTTTCTCCACAATGGCAAAAGTTTGCAAAAAATATTAGTAGCCGATAATAGTGGTCAAATTAATCTTACCTATTTCAATCAAAGTTTTTTATCTCAAAAATACAGAGTAGGGGAGTCCTTCGTTTTTGCAGGCACACCCACTCTATATAAAAATCAACTTACTCTTTTTAACCCTCTCTCTGGCCCCTTTAATACAAATAAAATTATCCCTATTTATCCAGAAACTGCTCATCTAAAAAGTAATTGGTTTCGTAAAATTATCAGCCTAAATTTTGATAAATTATACAATTCACTATCCGATCCCTTACCCCAATCTTTCTTGAAAAAGTACCAACTTTTACCCCTAAAAGAGGCCCTCCAAAATATACATTTTCCAAAAAATATCCATAAACTATCTCAAGCTCAACAACGCTTGCGCCTCGACGAATTCTTTGCCATTTTTTCCCAAAAAATTCCTAAATACAAAACCCAAAATCACCTCAAAAATTATTCTTCAACCTTGCTTATCAAACACCTTCCTTTTTCTCTATCTCCCAGCCAAAAATTAGCATGGAAAGAAATTAAAAAAGATTTATTGTCTTCCTCAGCTGCTAATCGATTATTGGTTGGAGAAGTCGGCTCAGGAAAAACCGTGCTGGCTCTTTTAGCTGCCAATCTGGTCTCAAAAAATAATCTCGGAACTGTATTTTTAGCTCCTACTGAAATTCTGTCCCAACAACATTTAAAAACTTTTAAACAGTTTTTACCCAAGGCACCCATTTATCTACTAACCAACAAAAATAAACTTCCCAAGAAAATTCCCCAAAATAGCATTGTTATATCCACCCATGCAGCTCTCTTTTCAAAACATCGTTTTTTTGAGCATCTTGGGTTGGTTATTATTGACGAACAACACAAATTTGGAGTCAAACAAAGAAATTTTTTCAATCAAAACCAACAAATTCACACTTTAACCTTATCTGCCACTCCTATTCCTCGTAGCTTAAATTTAACCCTTTTTGGGCATTTATCACTTTCTCGTCTTGAAGCCATTCCAAAAAAAAGTCCACCAACAAAAACTTTTATTGTTCCTCAAAATAAAATTAACGATTGTTATCGCTGGCTTGAAAAAGACATAATTGATAGAAACACCCAAGCATTTATACTTTGTCCTTTTATCGAAGAATCAGATTCTCTTTCCGAAATTAAAGCAGCCACCACAGAATTCACCTTACTTAAAAAAATATTTCCAAATCTAAAACTAGCCTTAATTCACGGCAAAACTCCATCTAAAGAACGCCAAAAAATACTCGAGTCCTTTTCTCAGAATAAAATCCACATTTTAGTGACTACACCTATAATTGAAGTCGGCATTGATTTTCCCAATGCTACTACTATTATTATTCAATCAGCTCAACGTTTTGGCCTTTCCCAACTTCACCAACTTCGTGGACGAGTCGGCCGAGGGAAGCTGCAAAGCTATTGTTATCTATTTTCTGACGAAAATAACTTAGAGGCGCGCAAACGATTAGAACTGCTAGCTTCTACTCTCGATGGATACAAAATTGCGGGATACGATCTAAAAATACGTGGCCCTGGTGAATTTTTCTCCACCCTTCAACACGGTTTCCCCTCACTAAAATTAGCCGATATTACTTCCAATACCCAAGTAAGCGAGGCTGAAAATTTATATAAACAACTTATTAAAGAATACCCCGACTTCAAGATTGAAAAATTAAATAAAAAACATCCCTCAACCAAAAAAATATTATTAAGCTGATAATTATTCACCCCTTTTACAGTTTTGATATTTAAAGATTGATAATTGTAGATTGAAAATTGTATAATACCCCCTATGACCGCATTACCCAAACATTGGCCTTCATCCCGTCGTCAAGGGCGTCGCCGAGCCTCTATCAAAGCCCCTAAATTAGCTGCCACCGTTATATGCAAAAATTGTGGACAGCCCAAAATGACCGGTTTTGTCTGTAAAAACTGTAATCAGTGAAAAGCAAATTTGACCCCAGACACCAAAAACGTATTCGTCTTGTTCAAGACCTGTACGCGTGGTCAATCACCGGTCAATTTCAAGAAAAAGATAGCAAGCCTATCATAAAAGAACTATCAAAAATAGATCTTTTCATCAGCTCTGCCGCCCCCAAATGGCCCCTAGACCAAGTTAATAAAATTGAATTGGCCATTCTCCGTTTAGCGGCTTGGGAATTAAAAAACAAACCTGAAGTTCCTCCAAAGGTCATCATTGATGAAGCCATAGAAATTGCTAAGGAATATTGTGATCCATCTTCCTCTGCCTTTATCAATGCTGTTTTAGGTAAAATATTAACTGAATATGAACACCCCTCTCGAAAATAAACTCCATTTCAAATTCAAAAATGAAAAATTGCTAGACTTAGCTCTAACTCATCGCTCTTACCTAAATGAAAACAAAACTTTCAAGGATAGCAACGAACGCTTAGAATTTTTAGGTGACGCCGTTTTAGAATTCTGGAGCTCCAAAAAACTTTATACTCTTTTCCCTCAATATCACGAAGGACAACTTACCAATCTTAGAAGCCTTTTAGTCTGTACTAAAAATTTAGCCGAAGTTAGCCATAAATTTAATCTTGGTGAATACATCAAGCTTAGCCACGGGGAAGAAGCTCATGGTGGTCGAAATAATCAGTCATTATTGGCTGACACCTTTGAAAGTCTTCTTGGAGCCATATACCTCGATAGTGGCATTAAAGCCGCCAATCGTTTTTTAGATCGTTTTCTTCTCAAGAGTTTATTGGAATTATCCAAAAAAGAAGTCTACAAAGATCCCAAAAGCATTTTTCAGGAAGTTGCTCAAGCCAAGAAGGGGATTACTCCTACCTATAAAACTGTTTCAGAAAATGGCCCAGATCATCAAAAAATATTCCAAGTGGCTGTATTCATTGGCAACAAACTTATTGCCACCGGCAAGGGCAATTCAAAACAAAGAGCCGAGGAAGATGCTGCTACCAAAGCTGCCAATCTTATTGTATAATTACACCCATGCTAAAAGTAAAGTTACAACCCAGAGGTAAAATTCATCAACGAAGTTACCGTATTGTCATTGCTCCTCTCAGAAGCAAGCATAATGGTAAGGTGATTGCCCAAATTGGTTTTTATACTCCCCAAACCAAAACTTTGGAGATTGATAAAATCGCTCTCGAAAAATGGCTCAAAAACGGTGCCCAATTAACTACTGGTGTTGATAAATTACTCAACCCCGACAAATATCCCCGAAAAAAGAAAAAGAAAACTACCGCTACCGCTGAAGAAAAACCTAAAGCAGCAGCAGCAGAAACCGTTAAGGAAGAAGTTAAAGAAGAGATTAAAGAAGGGGTTAAAGAGGAAGTAAAAAATGAATGACATCAAAAGCACTGCCGAATACCTTATAAAAGCCATCGTCAGCGACTCTGATTCTGTTTCAATTGAATCAAGTGAAGACAGCAATGGTCTCTTAACCTTAAATGTCATCGCTCCCAGTGAGATAGTCGGTCAAATCATCGGAAAAGAAGGTAAAATCATAAAATCTATCCGCACTCTCCTCAATCTTACTTACCCTTCCACCCGCTATCTTCTTCAAATTAAGGAGTAAAAAAAGGATCACTTCTTTCGTATTTAGTGAAGCTCTTCCCTTGTTCAATCTTTTCTACATCTAGGCTTTGATATTCCTCAATTCGGGCCATTAATTCCAGTTCTTTTTGATTTGGCGTTAAGTCTGAGATATTAATTTTATCAATGTTGGGTTTATTCATTTCAGACAAATAATAAGCCGACATATTTAATTCCACCTTCGCCGATGAGCTAGCCCCTGCTGCCGAACTCATATCCACCGAATTTATTGAAATTATTGGTAAAGTCCTTTCTAAAGATTTAATTAAGCTTAAATATTTTTCTTTTGGGCCTATCATAGTAATTTTAATTGGCAATTTATCAAATCGGCTTTTCACATTTTTAGCTTCCCCCTCTAAATCAGCAACATCTCCCATCATATTAATTACAAAATCATCAATATAAAAATCTAATTGACTTGATACTTGTCTCGATACTCCCAACAATAAATACGCGCTTCTCTGTGGCAGCAACCCTTGACTTAGTTTATCGGATTCTTTCTTAATTACTTCTTCATCCATCGCCATTAGATAAGCAATTTTGTCATTTACTTCTTTAGTCTTTATTTTTAGTTCTTTCACTTGAGCATTCTTTTCTATTGCCAACTGAATTTTGGGTAAAATTAATCCAAGGAAGCTCAATAATATTACTAGTCCGACTGCAAATGGCCCCAGCCACAACATAATCAAACGACTATCTTTACCAAATAATTTATCGGGTATCTCTATTTTCATCTGATAATTACCTCCATATTAATTTTCCATAACTCCCCATCAGCTACAGCCTTTTTCATATCCACCCTCTTTATTCCTTCTACTTCACCATTATTAATTTTTTTCACCTTATCTTCAACAAAATTTAATGCTTCTTCGCTTTGAACTGAAATTTCAATCGTATAATTTTTATTCTCATCCATAATAAATTTATCTAAACTGGCCTGAGGGGAGAATAAATTGCTAACATTTTCAAAAGCGGTCGAATATTCATAGCGTTCAGACAAAACCTCTCCCAGCACCTTTACTCGATATTTAATCAATTGACTCAAAGTAATTTCTTTATCCATTGACCGCAAAGTTGTTAAACTTTGTTGATATTTCTTATCTTCAGCTTTAAAAGCCAAATTCACTCCCACATTCAAGGCTAAGGCAATTAAACCAAAAAACAACCAAATCATCACCGCAATAATTACTATTTTCGTAATCTTCTCCTTTGGCACATGATGGCTAAGTACGGCTATCGAGACT
>CAZQUM010000008.1:0-8796 GCA_964596585.1 uncultured Gammaproteobacteria bacterium | reverse complement strand
TAACTTCATCCTTTCAAGCTGAAATTTAGCTTGATTGGGTAATAAATTCAAATTGGAGCTATCTCCGGTTTTCATAATACTTCTCTCATGGCCAAACCAACCGCCGTCGAAAACCGATAACCATCCGATGTTAAATCAATTGGAGCTACTATCTTAGTGCTATCAACTTTTAAAAAAGGCTGGATTACCTGCACCTCTACCCCCAAAATTCTAGCCAACTCTTCGGCAATTCCCGGCATTTTTGAACCACCTCCAGACAAAATCAACACATTAATCCGCTCTTCGCCATTTTCACTAAACATTACCATCGCTTTCCGAATTTCTTCAGCCATGCTGTTAAACACTGGCATAATTGCATTTTTTATCTTTCCTTCAAGCTCCATTTCTCTGATACCATAGGCTTTTTTATACTCTTCAGCACTGGCCATATCCAAGCCTAAATTTACCGAAATTGCCCGGGTCAACGATTCACCTCCCACCGGCATTGATCGGGAAAAATAAATATTATTTTTTTTAAAAGCCACAATATTGGAAAATTTTTCCCCAATATCAACAGTCATCGTTGCTTCCGTCGACACTCCCATCTGTCCCAATAGTCTTTTTTCTGAAATAGCTGGGGATTCAATTGCTGTTAATTCCAATCCAGCTTCCTTAAAAATCTTGACATAATTGGCAATCAAATCATTTTTGGCAGCAATTGCCAACACGCTCAATCTTCCCGCTTCATCCTCATTTATAATTTCATAGTCAATCGACACCTTTTCTAAGGGGTAGGGGACAAAGGTTTCTGCCTCAAAACGGAGAGCGTCTTTAATTTCATTTTCCTTTAGTGGTGGCAGTTGTACTAGTCGGGAAATAGTTTCGTGTTCTGGTAGGGCTGTAGCGGCTTTTTTTGTATTGATTTTTAAATCTTTTAATAAATTTTTTATTGCTTTAGCCACTTCATCCAAATTCTTTCCTGAAGTGTCTCCGTTCACCCATTCCATATTTGGGCTGGCCACCTCACCAATTCCCAATAGAGAATACTTTTCTTGATTTTTATCCAAGTAAACAACTTTTATACTTTTGAGGCCCACATCAACCCCAATCATTTGACTCATACATCCAGTATAAAGGAATTATTTCATTGTGCCAATATCTCTCCTTGTGCTCCCAGGGCATCCAACAAAAAAGAGGGGATCCTGTAGCGCTCTTGAACAATCACTTTTTTATTTACCTGTCCAGAACTAACCTCGCCAACCTTTCCTGTTGAACTGATTTCTTTTCCCTGAGAGGGAAAAGGGCTCGAACCCTCTATTCTAAAATTACCACCATCAAAAATAGGCCTAAGGGCTATCATTATTGGCTGACTTGGAGAAATACTGATCGTCACAGTGTTGCTACCGTTTTTATCCTCAAACCCCTCAACCTTTTTGGCGGAATCATTGCTAAAATTATAGCCAAATCTTTTTACATAATATCTACCTCCGCTACGATAAAAATAAACAGCTTCCAATGCTCCATCAAAATTGCCCACATTTACAGTAATATTTGTACCAGAATAATAACTAGTACCCAAACTACCATCTGAATTATGATTTACCAACCAATATGTTTCACTGCTACCCGCCGACACGTATTCTCCAAAATCCAAGGAGTTGCCGCCACCAATATTTTGGCTACTAATATCTGCTTTAGCAGCAGGCATACTGGGAACAATATATTGGTTTCCACCTGTCTTTAGGTAATAATCAATTCCCGACTCGGCAGTGTTAAAAGCATCTCTTAGTGATTCTTCATTTGTATCAATGGTCGTTTCAATAGTTGTTCTTTTAGACAAACTCAAGCCTATCGTCATTACCAAAACTGAAATTAACAGAGCCACAATAGCTACTTGTGCCTTTCTTAACCTCATTCAGTCCTCCAATTGGATAACACCTTAACCATTTCCACCGGTAATGTCATAACCAAACCCGGATCATAATTCACCACCACTGCTGGATTGGCATTATTCGAAGTCTTATCAGTAAAGCTCCTATACATCCCCATATTTCCTCCAGCATACAGAGAACCATTGATAGTTAAGCGTGTGGATGATGTTCCTCCTATATTTATATTCCCATTAGCAATATAAATTCCATTTAATTGGGTTACTGTAGGAAGAATAGTTATGTCACCGTTAACAATTACCATTGGAGGAGTTACCGAGTTCTGGTTGGTGTCTATAATCAAAGAATTGCTTACAAAAAAGACTCCATTCACAGGCTTCTGAGTCCAATTAGTCCCAACAACCCCAAGCCCCTTTTTTCCATACAAATTATTATAAAAATAACTGTAACTATAATTCTCTTTACTGCTAATATTTTTATTTACATACCAGTTTTTGGGAGAGCCAAATTCACTATTGTTATTATTCCCATTAACATTGATAAAATTACTTGCTGCCACTGTACCATTGTCGTTTGATGAATTCCCTAGAGTTAAGAATCTGTTAGTAATAGCGGTAACAGGCACTCCGTATTCTAATCTCCCCCTAGACCTTATCCCTCCAAAGTATACCTGATACCAAGCTTCCTGATCTTGAATAAAGGAAAAATCTATCTGTGCACTTGGCGCACTTGAATAGGCTGACACTATATTGTCATCTATTGTAAATTGGGCAGTGCCGGGACACCTTGTCGTCCCCGTACCAAGCTCTATAATTCTTGTTATTCTTGCTGATGCCAACAGGCTCCCGTCTATATTTGAAGCGTTTCCGTCATTTATCAGTGGTAGATAAGAATTGCCCCAAGTGATATTGTTGCTTCCATAGGAAGCTGGAGGGCTTACTGTCATATTCACAGCGCCATAGACAATTTTATTAAAATTAGCCTCTCCATCCAGTGGAGTAGAAAAGCCAGTGCCGGTGGAACACACCCGAACCCCGTCAGTTGCTTTATACAAGCTTCCTGATACTGGTACCTGACAATTCCAAACTTTAAGTTTTAAATCAGGAGTTACTGTTGTCCAAGGAGTACTAACCCCCCCACTTATACTTTTCATAGTAATCTGAAAACCTTGAGCGCTAGGAATATTGGTAGTGCTCGGATAAGTTACTGTTGCACTATAGGCACAAGGCCCGCTTTGATAACTAGCCAACTTATTCATCGTAATTTCCGTATTATTTCCCATCCACCTCATTTTCACCGAATTAGCATCAATATCACTGCAACCATTGGCATTATCCAACCATGCCACATAAATCAGACTCCGAGGATTGGGACTCTCACTACTCAAGAAAGAATCACAAATATGCAACCGATTTTGAACATCGGTAATATCTCTACCTGGGCTTCTTCCATCTGTAAATTGCCACGCTGAATCATTCCTTCTTATCTCAAATCTATTTAAGGTCGTCGGAGCACATGTCAATTTTCCTGTACAACTGTCTCCACAAGTACCGGTACAAGTTTGGGTACTGCACAAATTATTGGCACAACTACAATCATTGGGTAAAGTGCCAAAGCAAGATTGTTGACAATTCCCCAAACAAGTTGCGTTATAACAAGTAGTAGCAATACACGGAGAAACTGCTGGGTTAAGACAATCAGAAGTACAGGAAGGCTGAGTTGGTACTGGAGTTGCCCCACCTCCACTACAGGTACCACAATCCACTCCGCAACAATTATCACAATGACCTATCCCTCCCGGACAACCCCCAAAATTACCAATACCGCATCGAGTGCTACATTCAGCCATATCAAAGCATTTCATTGGATGACATTCAGGGGTAGGTTTAGCACCTTCTGGGCACCATTTTGTACCCACCTCCATCAGTGTTGGCCCACTACATGGTGCCCCCAACTTAGAACAAGCCTCACTCACATGACAATAAACATCTGCCCAACCGGGATTACCAGTACATATATTCCAGCAATAATCATGACCCAATTTACAATCACAGGGACCAATACACTTTCCACTCCAACAAGTGTTTCCGCTACAACAAGGATTGTTACTACCACAATTATCACCTACTTTTCCGCATGAAGGAACTGGAGTGTTAGTTGGTTTTGAAGTAGGTGGTTTTGGAGCAACTGTAGGTTTAAGTACACAAATACAACCACCGGCAACAGTATCATTTCTACAGATATATCCATCCATGCACGTCCCATTACAAGTAGGAGCACTATTATAACAAGCTGCCGCCATAATATTTTTTGGCAAAGCTATCAAATAAAACAATACGATCAATAGACTTACAAATATTTTTCTACTCATTCGCCCTTAAATCCGCACACCCTATAACCATTATTCATTACCATTATTATTTCCCCGTTTTCATCAGTACCAATATTAACCTCATCTCCTTCACAAAATGCTGTTTGCCAGTGCAAATCACCTAGATTGCTTTCATTTAACACTTTCATTCCTGTCAATTTTTGGGTATTTTTCAAGGGTACCATTATTTTCATCTTGGCTGGCTCAAGCTTGATCTCTTCATCTTTTCCATATTCATCTCTCAGGATCAGCAGTGAATTTTTATAATCCCATCCCTCTGTTTTTGTTATTCTTTGACCTACCAAAAGGGATTCTCTTTCACCAACCCTTATAGCTTGAGGACTAACTAATTCAACTACAGGAATCTTATCCTCAGTGCCTTTAAAAACAGTCTTTTTATTTTGATAAATAATAAAGACAGCACTCAAAAGAAAAATTATTATAATTAGCAAAATATAAAACCGTTTTATCTTCACTAACAAATTGTACACTATTTTTTTTCTCACACCACTATTATTTCCACGGTTCAAACACGGAAATAACAAACAAAGTCTTTACCGCCATCTCCTTTTGCTCTTCAGTGGCTGTATTTTGTATAAATTTAATCAAAGACATGTAATGATTTTCCTCTAATGTATCCTTTAATAATAAATCTATAGAATCATTTGGTAAAACTTCTTTCATCTCATCTGCAAAAAGATAATGTGTATATAGAATCCTCTTCTCGTCAGGTGTTTTATAGTCTTTAAAAAAATATGAATCTTCTGGTGGATAGGTGAAAGATAAAGGCACCAGCTCACCATTCCTCTTATCCATATAGACAAAGGTCTTAGTCAGTATTTCTTCATTTCCCATTCTAAACTTATATGAACTAATTACAGGCCAATCAGAGGAAATAAAAATAATTCTACCAACATTATAATCTATCCCCGTATATTCATCACTAATTGTCGGACCAGTATAAGTTTCCAGTTTATCGAAAACTTGATTTAAATATTCATCCTGCCATTTGGCAAACATCTCAGGTTCATCAATAGGGGAGGGGGCAAGGACCACATTTTTAAAATCTTCCTTGCTTTGAGGATCATAAAAAATATTACCTTCAATCAAGGACACCTTTTCCCACTGTGCCTTTACTAGTTTTTCCACCACTTCACCCTCCGAATTTTTTCTCACAAGCACCCCATCCTTCACTGACAAAATAGTCCCATCTTTATTGGGATCAATTTCCAGCGGACCAAGACCAGCCTCAATATTGTCTCCTTCCACCGGTGGGGGAAAGTCCACAAAACCCTCTTCGTTCATTGGTACTGTAAATAAACTATCATTATATTCTCCTCCAACCTCCAATAGCACCAATACTTCTTTTGGGTCTTTGGCATTATCGTAAATATATTTCCAGTGAATATCAGCCGATTCTTCAGCAAAGGGCCGATTATCAAATTTTACCCAATAATCCAGCCAACGCTGAATTCTATTCTGTTGGACAAGAGCCTCCTCGGATTGGTTCAGCTCATCCTGCACCAAAGTAAATTCTCCTCCAGAAGCCTCCACTGTATATGTCGGAGTTGGGTTTATCACCGTCTCTGTTGCCTTCTCAGTAGGGATAATCTCATAATCCGTTTGGGTCGGGTCTACATTCTTCTCAGGCTCTTTATCGGGTATACCTGTTGAAACTTCAACTGGTTTTTCGGAAGCGGGAACATCAACCAACACATTACAACCTGTTGCTAAACTAGCGGCTACCATTCCTCCAGCGATAGCCTTTTTAACCTTAGGAGGTAAAAAGTTAATAATCGACTCACTCTTTTTTTCTGGAATCATTTTTATAGTAACCTATAATATTACCAATGATTATAGCATTTTTCCCGATTTTTGCAACTAAAATCGAGGGGAAAATGTCTGTGAAAAACTTGCCGACACCTGTGTCCCCAAATTGACATTACTCCCTTTCAAAATAAAGCTAAAAGTCAAAGACTGCAAATCTCCCCCCAAATAATTACACATAACAAATCCACAACTTGTCAACGACACATTACTGTCTTGGGTCAAATTAAAAAGTTCACTAGCTGACTGTGAGGCAATTGCTACCGGTGATCCGCCACAATTCAAAGTGGTTCTACCACCACTTCTGGTATCAAAAGCAACTGTGTTTAAAAAAGCATTAGTCGACCCACAGCTTATTGTTTCTGGCTTGGCGTCAAGCACATTTTTCTTCAATTCTTCCATTACAAAATTACCCTTAGTAGTCACCACCTCCATACCTTCAGTCGAATCCTTTAATTTAAAAGAAAACCCCAAAGATAGGGACAACATACTCATTATCAGACCCAAAATAGCCACCATTACTACAATTTCGATAAGGGTAAAAGCTCCTCGTTTCATCGGCTAAAAAAACGTCTAACTTCTATATTTTCCGGATTCTTGCCAGACCAGCCTACCCCCACCACTATTTCCATACAATTTTTATCACTTGTACTGCAATTGGGGGAGTAGCTAGAGCCCAATATACCAAAAGTTACACTATACCTATAATCCGAATAATCCGAATAATCCGAATATAATTTATTGCTTAAATTACCAGTTTCACTCCAAAATTTATCTGCATTCCGTTGACTCTTGGCCACGTATTCTTCCATTACCATATTGGCCAACTGGTTAGCTTTTCGCCGGTCAAAACCCCGCTGTCGAATACTGGTGCTCATCACAATAAGAGCTATGGCCGCCGTCAGCACCAGGGCCAATATCCCGATGGCTACCACCGATTCAATTAATGCTTGTGCTCTTCTAAATCTAGTCTTCATTTACTTCTTCCTCCCTTACCTGCCCAAAAGAATCAATAATAATTTTTGTCGACATATTTTTAGTTTCAGTCAAAGAAAGACTAACTACCGCTGTTTGACCAAGACCATAAAAGCTCCCATTACTTTTTCCCAAAAAACCATTACTAGCATAAAAATAAAGGTAACTCCCGCTCGGAGAAGAAATGGCAATTGTCGCCCCCACTTTTTTACTTGAATAATTAGTAAGACTGCTGGTGGTTTGTCCAGCTAAAACCAAATTACCGCCACTTACACCCACCCCTACATATTCCAAATCACCGCTTGTTCCCGGCGGGATCTGTTTCGTTTTAGCCAAAGAACGGGCCATTTTTAAATCAGACACTACTTGGCTGGAAATTTTTAACAAATTCTGTCTCTGTATTCCCTGATTTATATAAACAAAAGCCCCAGCCGACAAAAGCATCACAATGCTAATTGATACCAGTAATTCAATTAAAGTAAAAGCTCTTTTCACTATAAAAACTTTAGCATAAATTAAGGACTGCTCAGAGTATAAGTTGCCGAAAGTGGGTTATCAGGATTATTTTTACTGTCTTCTAATGTGGCAGTTAAAGTATATTTATAATTACCGCTTCGTGTATAAATATAGGCTGGATATGGCGGCGCTTTAGGATCCTTTGGCACTTTTTGAATATAATTTGGTTCCAAACTTGAAGTTGAAGCCGGATAGGTTTTGCCTACTTGACGGATCAATTCCAAGGCGCTGGCAATTTTTTGCAAATCCTGAATTCTTCTTATATCTCTAGCCCTAGCTCTGGTCCCAGAAAAATTTACCATCGCCACCACACTCAGTACTGCAATAATCGCCACCGTTACTATCAGTTCAATCAAAGTAAAAGCTTTTTTCATTTTCATAATTAATTCTACCGCAAAAAACCCTAACCCCCAACCCCTTTCCCTTGACAGGGCAAGGGGAGAAAAGATAATGTAATTTATTATACAAATGAAAAATAGAGTGGTATTGGAACTAAAAACTCAAAAATATCATTTACGATATTTGGAACAGTTAACAAATGAGTCTGGAAAACACAGAAAACATCGGTTAATTGAAGAAAGGAATATAGAAAGAGATAAATTTCTTCAAGTTTGTGGAATCAAAACATTGAGATTTAAAAATGATGAAGTCCTGAACAATTTAGAACAAGTTAAACACAAAATTTTGACATATATTCCTCCCTGCCCTGTCAAGGGAAGGGGTGGGGAAGGATTTTAATATTTACTGTAAATTTTTTACACAATAATATGTAGCTAAATTTGGATCGCTGGTAAAAGAATTACAATTATAAGCAGTTGAATTACCATTTTTTCTTGTTTCCATCAAGGAACAAACACAGTAATTTGTAGTAGTTGCATCTAATAATGCATAACCACCACTTGTAGGATTTTGAGGCCAAGAGTTCAAAACACCCGTTTCTAAAACCGAATTTACATTAATTGGATAATTCTCTCCCAATTTGTCATAAGCCAATTCCATAGCCTTTTGGATAGCGTTTAAATCTTCGATTCTCCTTGCATCACGACTTTTTTTTTGTGCCCCTCCATAAGTCACCGAAGCAATCGCCAACAATACTGCAATAATAGTAATAACCACAATCAATTCGATTAAAGTAAAGGCTTTTCTCATTTATTGTTGATTTTGTGCACAGAAATAACTTGTCCCTGTAACCGTACCAGCAGCATTTCCATAATTCCCACTCGTTGCATCATCCATTTT
>CAZQUM010000007.1:15194-17451 GCA_964596585.1 uncultured Gammaproteobacteria bacterium | reverse complement strand
TCTACTTCTATACTGTTGGCTCCATCGCTGTAGACGGCTATTTTCCTTTTATTTTTTATTTGGAGTAAGGGATAAAGGGTACCCTTAACTGCCATTTTTTTTAATGTTGGATTGAACAAATCAATTTTACCTGTTAAAAAATACTTAAAAATATCTTCGGACACTGGTTCTGTTATTTCATTGTATTTGGTGATTCCGCTTTCTTTTCCTAAAAAACGCTTATAGGTAAATTCAATTTGACCGTCTATTTTTCGAAGTCTGGCGCCAATTTTCTCTAATTTAAGACTAATATTTTTTCTCTCAATTAAAATATCGTGGATTATTTTAATTGTTTGGCTTATTTTTGTAAAATTACCAATGTTTTCCGGAGGATTAATATTTAATTTATCTTGCGGAATTAAAAAACTATATTCATGTTCAGTTGCTTTAACATTGTGGTCCATTAGGAAATTATAGAATAAAATTATTTTTTGCTTCAGAGATGATACAATTACCTGTTATCTTCTTGTTTATGAAAGTATTTTTTACGTGTTCCACATCGAAATTTTTGGAAAACTATGGTCATTATCAAATGATTTGTAATCATATAAAGAAACTTGGTCACGAACTAACTGATGATTGGTTGAGTCAAGCTTACCGCAATATTCAAAATAAAAAAACTAATGATAGTAATATCCTTTATAAAAAGAAAATTCGCGCAATTAATAATTCTAGTGTAATTATTGCCGAATCATCAATAAAAAGCTTTACTGTTGGCCATCAAATTACAATTGGTCTTAATAAGGCAATTCCAGTTCTTTTACTTTATAAGGTTGGTCGTAAAAAGCAAAAATCTTATATCGAGGGGATTCAATCCAACTGGCTTACAAAATGTTCATATGATACGGATGAAAAGGCTATCAAAATTATTGATGATTTTTTAGATACTTATTCGTCAAAACCTAAAACATATCGTTTTAATCTGGTTATAAATCAAGAAGAAAATCGATTTTTAGAAGAAAATATGTCAAAGTTTGATCAATCCAAAACTGAAGTTATTCGTAATCTTATTGAGAATGCTATGAAGAATGCCCCGAAGAGACAGTGATTAAGGATATTGAAATAGTAGATCTACGCTATAATCCATTAGATATGATTTCTGTTGAGTCTTTACTAAAAAAATTAATAAATATTCCTTCTATTAGTGGAAGTGAGGATAATCTGGCTAATTATATTTTTGATTTGCTTGAACAAAACAATTTTAAGGTCCAAAAAAACTGGATTGATAAAAAACGTTTTAATATTATCGCCCAAATCGGTAACCCAAAAATTTATTTGTCGGCTCACATGGATACAGTTTCTCCTTTTATAAAATTTAGTGAAGATTATAAATATATCTATGGTCGTGGTTCATGTGACACCAAAGCCTCAATTGCTTCGATGGTTATAGCTGGGATAAATGCAAAAAATAAAGGTCTTAATAATTTTGGATTAATTTTTACCAATGGTGAAGAAAATAATTTTGACGGTATCAAGTCGTTAATAAAATCCAAAATTGAAATTCCTTATATAATTATTGGTGAGCCAACATCATGTCGTCCTGTTAATGGTCATTTTGGTATTTTAAATATTAAAATCATCGCCAACGGTAAGGCTGCTCATACTAGTAATCCTAAAAAAGGTATTAATGCCATCAATCTACTAATAAAGGCAATCGAAAAAATAAATCAGCTTCCTATTCATTTAGATACTCCTGTTAGTTTAGTTCAAATAAATGGTGGAGTTGCCGATAATATTGTTCCGGAAACTGCCAATGCAATTTTTGGATTAAGACCATCTCCAAATGACAAAAATAATTATCAGAAAATTTTTAACTCAACTTTAAAGCAGGAAAATATTAAAATAGAAGTTTTAATGGACGTTCCTCCTGTTAACTTTTCAATTCCCAAAGAACTGGATTTTTTAGGCAAGGGTCAAACGGTAAAATATTTTACTGAACTCTCATTTTGTAAAAATGGCATAGTATTGGGCCCGGGAGATATTAAATATGCTCATGGTCCAAACGAAAAGATTCTCAAATCAGAATTACCAAAAGCGGTAAAAATTTATCAAAAAATTCTTAAAAAGTATTGCTGAAAAATAATTCTTGAATAACACACCAAACGCAGAGCACTCAGGTACAGAAAAGGAATACTAGCTTATTTTACTTGCTTTAAACTACTGCCATCCCATTCAATCACCGGTTCGTCTCCATAATTAGCACTTATTTCTATAGATT
>CAZQUM010000007.1:0-15184 GCA_964596585.1 uncultured Gammaproteobacteria bacterium | reverse complement strand
AGTTCCATAATTAATGGTTATATTTTTGGGACCTTCAAAAGGGGCAATAGCAAAATAAAGGGTTATTTTATAGCTGTTTGGCGACACTTCTATTAATCTACCATTAGCTTTGGATTCCGATGGTCGAAAACCTGTTTTAAAGCTTTCACCGTTGCCAAAAACTTTACCCATAGTGTAAATACCACCAAGTTCCTGGTTTTTGGCTGGATTAGCGTCTAAATCATCCCAACACTTAGATGAGAAACAGGTATCCATCATATAGGAATCGTTACTGACATTAACTATTTTTATTATCTGATTAGTATTAAGATCATAAGCTTTATTTTGAGCCGTCTCTTTTTTGTCTTCAGTTTTTTCAATAGCCATTTTAGCATTGTTAATTATCTCCTCTGGAGACTCATTGCTTTTTACTACCTTATTTTCTTCTTTCCATTTTGGTAATTCTTCTTGGGTTACTCCGGCAATTTCAGCCTTAATTTCACCCTTTTCGTCTGTTTTAATACTTATGCCCAAAATTTTTTCATCCTGAATAACCGACCTAACTTGATCAGCCCCAAAACTAAGGGCTGACAACTTATCGATTCCCTTACTTAAATTCCCAGGAATATTGGTTAGAGATAAAATCGCGGCGGCTGGTTCAGTGACACTGCGAAGACTACTGACCATTTCTGAGACCTTGTTTTTATTACCAAAAGCAATTCTAGCCTCATCCTCAGTGACTTCTAAAACTAAATCAGCACCAGCTACGACGGTGGTTGTCGCTGCCAGGGCTCCTGAAGCTCCACCACTCAAAACAACACTACCAACATAAACAGTTACTTTACAACCATTTTTTATTCTCATTGAATTTTGCTCACATTTTTCAAAAACATCACCCTCTTCTCCATATGCCTCACGAGAAACCTCATTTTGGGCTTGATTAAGTATTAATTGGGCGTGTTTGGCGTCAGTTCCTAAGTGTTTAGCCAGAGTCATAATCTTTTTTCCAAAAGGGGCACTGTCGATAATTTTATTTATTTCCTGCTTATCATAAGCCAAAGCTGAAGAAATAAGTTTTAAACTAGTTTTTTCAACCGCAATTTTATTGGCTATTTTTTCTAATTCACCAGCTCTTTGTTCTAAATCGTTCCACCCCTTAGTAACTTCTTCCATTTTCTTTTTCCAGTTCTCATAGCCATCAAAATTTTCAGCCTTTTCGAGGACATTTTCTGTTTGATAACGAAGGGAGGCATACTCAGAGGAAAGGGAGAGTGTCTCTGAATAAAGCTGTTGCTCTATTTCTACAGGTTTATTTTTGCTAAAAAGCTTAAACAATCCAAAACCGATAACTACTAAAATAACTCCGACAATTATTTTTTTAGTCATAACTGATTATATCAAGACAGAAAGATAAGGAATTAAAAAATCTACCGTCTTTTTGTAAATTATTTAGCAATCCTTATAAATCTAACAATACTTGAATTGCAACATCATACATTTTTTGAGCTTTTTGATATCTCACCTCTTTTTGATTAGTATGACTTTCGTCACCAATAACTTGTCCTTTTATCAAATTATCAGTCACATAAACTAATGACGAACTAGGTACTCCAAAATGAGTTGAAACTGAAAAAGTGGTACTAGTTTCCATCTCGACTCCAAAGTAACCATCTTTTGACCATTGTTGAATATCTTCTTTTGTTTCCCCCAACATTGCGGCACAAGTCATTATTGGTCCTTCCCAAACTTTTTCGTTTATCATTTTTAATTTAATTAACTGATTTAATTCTTTATTTGAATAATGGAGATTATTTTTGTTTTCTCTGGCATACATCCGAGTGCTAGACTCGTTGCCATAAGATAAAGTTGGAATCAAAAAATCAAGGTCATTCATTTCTGGACATAGACCACCGCAGCTTCCGATATGAATATTTTTCTTTGACCCAAACAAGCAGGCAAAATGTAAATATTCGCTTAAAGTTACCCCGCCGTAGACAACGACAAACCAATAGATCGAATTTTTAACTCTAATTTCAAAAACATTTTGTAAATATCCAGCTTGTCGTTTAATTTGGAAAGGAATCTTTATATTATTTAGAGACTTTTTTAACCTCATAACCTGTTTATCAACATCATAATTTCCACAAGATAAGACGCCACCAACTCCATAGTCTTTTGAAAGTCCTAATATCTTTTGAAGGTCGTACTTTGATAATGATTTATACATTTTATTAGTTTATCACCTATTACAGGTTCTAAATTTGAAAAATGTCAATTTAAAAAAAATACAAAGGAAAACTAGAGACTGGTAACTACACTGAACAAATTTAGTGAAAAAACAGGCTAAAAATGTGTCATTAAGATCTGAAACCCTTCTATCCCTATAAATATTATTTATCCAAACTTTTTCTCAGCATCAAATAAATGCGGCCATGACTTTTTGATATCGATAAAGATACTTCATAATCCCCATCTTTCCATTTCATTAGCCCACTATTTTTATCATAAGAATATTCTGGTTTAAGCTGGTATTGTTCTTGATACTCTGTTTCCAGTTTCAAAAATTCATCAACATCATCTTTACCATCTTTATCAGTGTCACCACTATCAATTACAGTAAAATATTTTGTAAATTCAGTTTCCCCACCATTTTGATTTAATAATCCATAAGATTTTTCATGTTCAACGATCTCTGTACTGGCTTTAAAAATTTCGGGGAAATTGGTGAAGTGTTTATTTATTATTTCGTCATTAATATCTGGTAAATGAACCTGAATGTAGCCCGTATTATCAAAACCATAGTGGGCAGCAGACACTTTGTATTGTCCAATATTCCCCTTGACCATCTCTGAATTATCGTATTCCTCGGTAATTTGACTATCAAATAAATCTTTGTAGTAATTCAAAAATTCTTCTTGAGTGGCATCTGAATAAAAGACGGTGTTGTAATAGGCAAAATTATTTTGTCCAAAATTAGAAGTATTTTTCGGATCCGTGTTTATAAAAATTTTACTTGAACTCACTTTGTTTAATTTATAAAGAGGAACTTTATCGATAGGAAAATCTTTTAATAAAAATTCTAAATTATTTTTTTTCTCTGACGAAACTGAGGCAGTATTTTGCGAAGAATTTTTCTTTCTCGAGCCAGTTAGTACCACAGCAAAGATAATTCCTAAAATAAGCAAGAAGGCTAAAACAAAAAAAACCTTTTTATTCATAAGCGATTTTATCAGATAAATAATTCGCCACCATCCATATTGCTTTTCCCGATCTTATTTTTAAATCAGTGGTGGATCCGAAATAGAAAATACGAGATTTTGAAGAATTAATATTTCAACTGTGTCACAAAGATGTCATTTATCGGAAACACAGAAAAATTATCTTTAATATTTTCTGGAGTAAGGACTATTGAGTTACAAGTCATTAAGTCGACATGAAGGGCATTATTTTCTGGCCAAGAATGGATAACTAAATGTGATTGAGATAAAATCCAAAATTTTGTTAAGCCATAATTAGGGAAGAGATGTTTTTCTTGTTTAACCACATGTAATTCAAGATTTTTTATCAATAAATCAGCAATTTGATCAATTAATTTTTCATTGATTTCTACCTCTTTGGTAAAAATCAATTTGACAACAAAATGCTGGAAAAAGGGGAAATTATTCATTTGTATAAATTTTTTTAAAATTTGAATTGATAATTTTAACACTTGGAGTCCAATCTAAGACATATAATGAACTCTGCGATCCAATACTTTCTGCCCCAAAATATTTGTTAAATTGGTCAAATTTTGTTTTGATAATCAAATTGTGGCCAAGTATCAGTTTTTGAATTTCAACTTCTCTTTCTCTGGCTCTATCACTATTCCCATAACATAAATAGATTCTTCCTAAAAAATTTTTATTAATTAACCTAATTGCTTGATTTAAAAAAATATTTATTCCTTCTCTCGTATATGGGGGGTCCGTAAATACGACATCATATTTCCCAAAATATTTTTTATCTAAACTTTGACAAAGATCTTGTTTAATTATTTCTATTTCAAGATTATTTTCTTTAGATATTTGGGATATAAGTTTATTTAAACGATCGTCTATTTCAAAAACCGTTATTTTTTTACATTGACGAGTTAAGGCAAGGGCGACGGAGACTAAATCATCGTCTCCAAGAAAAGCAATTTCTTTCCCTTTTAAATCATCATTTTTTGATAACAATTTAAGTCGCCTAATCGTCGTAGAAATTGTAGCCGTAAATTGGTCTAAATCTCTATCTGGCTTTGGTCTCATTTTTTGATATTTTATAATTATCTTTTTAATGTCTTCTGGGTTTTGAATACCATATTCTGATATTCTTTTTTTTGTAAATCGGGCTATTTCCTCTACCATTCCACTTTTCACAAAAATATAATTTGTTTTTGGTTCTAGGATTTCGGTAAATTCGTGAATTAATCGGTATAAGTGCGCCTGAGGTAATCCAAGCCTTCTGATCAGGTCCTTACTGGAAAGATTTGACTTATGAGAAATTAAAAATAAAAAATCAAGAATAATTTTTTGACGTATTTCTAGTTTTTTAGCAATTTCATCGATTCTCTGAGTCAATTTTTCTTGAGACATAAAATATTATAAATGATTTCGCATTACTTTAGGCACCAAATCATTCTTAAAATCCCTTAGAATAACACGGTATATAATTTACCTTATAAATGCACATCATTTATCTTGCTGGTAATAGTTCAAACAATAAAACTTGGATTGAAAAAGTTAAATCAAGATTTGACTCTTTTTCGACTGGTGACATTCTTTATTACGACCATTGGCAGTCAGGTGAAAAATGGATAAACCTCCCAAAAGAATCAGAAAAATTAAGGGAACTAGTTAAAGACAAAACCGATTATTTTGTTTTTGCCAAATCTATTGGATCAATCTTAGCTCTAAAAAACATCTACCAAAAAAAATTATTTCCTCAAAAAATGATAATTTGCGGTTTTCCTTATCGCGCTGGGAAAAGGGATTTTCCGGAAATTGATGAATGCCTGGTAACTCTCAAAGTACCGACGATATTCATCCAAAACGAATCTGATCCGGTTTATAGTTTTAATGAAATAGCGGAGGTTTTGAGTAAAAATTCTCCGGCTAATTATCACTTAGTAAATAACGCTGGCAATAGCACTCATGATTATGAAGATTTCGAGGATTTAAAAAAGAGAGTAAAAAACTATTTTGGTGATGAAGATAAGAAGGTTCATTTGGAGAAAATTTATAAAGCTCTTGATAAGGTGGCCAAAAAATTAGATTCATTAAATATAAAATGGATTCTGGGAGCTAGCGGTGCTCTAATGGTTCATGGAGTAAAAATCGTGCCTTGGGATTTGCATGTTTTAACTAGTTCAAAAAACCTTAAAATATTAAAAAGTGAATTCAAGGATAAATTTGTTAGCGAGGATGAAGATGGTTTACTTCTAAAAATAGGTGATATTGAAGTAGAAATAATTAAGTTAGAGGATTTAGGCAACCCGGTAAATGTGTTATTTCAAGGCAATTCAATTCCAGTAAATTCATTAGAAAACGAGCTCTATTTCTATGAACAAAGACCAGGGAAAGAAAATACGATTAGATTAATTAAAGAAAAACTCAAAAATAACAAATAAAATCCAAGACTGGCAAGAACTCTCCAGGGAAGAAGTATTTAGAAAATATTCCCATAAAATCGAAAAATTCCCGCATAAACAGATTGAGGAAACAGGTTAGGGGAAATCTACTACACCAAGTGGGTCGCATAGAATAACAAACGTCTGGCGGAAGAGGGGGGAGTCGAACCCCCATGCCCATTACTGGACGCGGGTTTAGCAAACCCGGGCCTTACCATTCGGCACACCCTTCCATTTGGTATTGCTATTTTAGCATTTATAGCCAAAATGCTTTATCATATTTTATGGCAGAGAATAATGTAGAAGTAACAGCAGCAATTGATTTAAACGAGGAAAAAGTATTATTTGAATGGGAAGCTCCAGAAAGGGTCTATCAACAGCGAAATAAAGATTTTTGGGTAACCGCAATCGCTATTTTAGTATTATTGTCGGTAATTTTAATTTTTATAAAAGAATATTATCTAATAATGGCCTTAATGGCAGTTTTATTTTTATATTATGCCTTATCGACAGTAGAGCCGGGAACAATCAAAAATAAAATAACCAACCGGGGGATATATTTTGGAGAATTACGCTATTCTTGGGATATTCTTGAAAAATTTTGGTTTAAAAAAAATCCATCTACATCAACAATTAATTTTGGAACATTATTAAAATTTCCTAGAGTAATAACAATGGTTATAAACTCAGCGGATGAAGATAATATCAAAGATATTTGTGTAAAAAGAATTCCTCTTTTGGAAAATGCTCCCACTTTTGTAGATAAATTAACAAAATGGTTTGGTGATAGACTGCCCTTAGAAGACAGAAAAGCAGACAAATAAGGCGAAGATAAGGTATAATTGCATGCTTGCGCCTATAGTTTAATGGATAGAATAGCGGTTTGCGGAACCGCTGATCTGAGTTCAATTCTCAGTGGGCGCACAACGAAAATTTGGGAGGATTCGCCTAATGGTTATGGCACCCCGTTCGAAACGGGACGCCCGCAAGGGCATGGGGGTTCGACTCCCTCATCCTCCGCAATTAGACCTTCCTTTCCGCTTTAAAGCTGGGTAGATGGAAGGAGGTTTTGGGAAAACTTCGCCCGCCAAGCCAATCGGTCACAAAATCAATTCGGATTTTTTCAAATAAACTCTGCTTTAGCAGGTCATAACGATTTGACTCTTTTATTACTTTTTCTTCGTTTTTTGTCACAATAACTTCCGGTTTTATTTCCGGAGCCGGTAAAATTACCAAAGAGAAATTAACTTTTGTTTGAGCCAAAATTTTCGACGGATTTAATAAACTTAAGCCACAGCACAATCCCCACAACAAAAGGATTCTGACACCACAAGACAATTTATATTTCATAATTTCTTGAGGGCAGGCCCAGAGTATAATAAGTTAAATAAGTTCCGTGCCAACCAGTTAATTCTTCTACACTATTTTTCACCATCGGTATTGGTACCAATGTCGAATATTTATCGTAACTTATTCAGTAATTATGGATTTAAAATTATTTTCTAACAATTTGATGTTTAAACCATCTCTCTTGAAATTCAACCATTTTTTCAATTTCTCCATCTGTTATCTCTTCTTGCTCTGGAATAACAACTAATTTATCATCGTCATTCTCCATTCTATGAACTATCGCCGCAACCTTTCCAGTAAATCTTTCTATCGGCTTATCAACTTTTAATACATAAGCATCTAATTCTTCTCCATCAGGTGCGATAATTCCCTCAATATAACCATAATTAGCCAAGTACTCAAAATTCCATTTTGGGTGAGTAGTCCCCAATGGGCGATCAATTACCACTTCAACTGTTTTCCCTAAATATTCTTTTGCTAATAAAAATGATTTTGTTTCCATATTTTGTATTTTAACTTAAATAATTGAAGTTAAGGTATTACCAACATAATTTTTACCCTTCCAATTTTAAAAAATATCAATGATAAAATTCAACTATGAATTTTGCGAGCTTACCAAAGCTTAAAAAGGGCGATAAAGTCGCTATTTTATCCCCATCATTTGCGGCTCCCGGTAAATGGCCACATGTTTACGACCTTGGTTGTCAACGACTTCGTGATATTTTTGATCTCAATCCCGTGGAATTTCCGACCACTAAAAAACTTGGAGCCAGTACAGAAGAACGCTCCAAAGACTTGATAGATGCATTTGAAAACAAGGAAATTAAAGCAGTAATTGCTTCTCTTGGGGGCAATGATCAAGTTACCTATATAAAAAATCTTCCAAAAAAACCGTTTATTGATAACCCAAAACCATTTTTTGGTTATAGCGACAACACCCACTTTATCAATCATTTATGGCTTTGTGGTATTCCTTCTTTTTATGGCGGTAGTCTCTTTACCGAATTTGCTATGCAAGGGGAAATGGATAAGTTTACTGTTAAATATCTCAAGCATGCTCTTTTCAATAATGGTTTTTTAAATTTTGAATCCAGCCCTGTTTTTAACGACATTGGTTTAAACTGGAATGACCCCACAACCTTAACTCAAAGACGTCGATATCAAAAAAATGACGGTTGGCATTGGGACGGGCAAACAAATGCCCAAGGTATTACTTGGGGTGGTTGCCTTGAGTCAGTCGACGAATTACTCCGCCATAATATTCCCATTCCCAGTTTGGCTGATTTTCAAAATATTATTTTATTTTTAGAAACTTCCGAAGAAATTCCCGCTCATGAATATGTTCATCGGGTTTTGCGAGCTTTGGGTGAAAGGGGAATACTAAAAAATATTCAAGCTCTGCTTGTAGGTCGCCCCAAAGCTTGGGAGTTTAATAAACAAAATTCCGATCAAGAAAAAGAGATTTATAAACAGACTCAAAGAGAAACCATTTTAAAAACTGTCAGGCAATATAATCCTCACATTCCGATTATTCAAAACCTAGATTTTGGCCACACCGCACCGCAAATTTGTTTACCGGTAGGGAAAAAAACAACTATTCATTTCAATAATTTGATTCAGTGTAAGATTTGTACGGGATCTATTGGTGTATAATACCCCATGTCTCCAGAAAATCAGAAAAGCAGTCTGGTTTCACAAGCCTACCATTTAGCTCAAGAATCTCATGAAGGTCAAATACGTAATTCTGGTGAACCCTATTTCAGTCATTGTGTCGCTGTTTCTAAGATTATTTCTGAAGAGTGGGGAATCAATAACGATAATTACATAGCAGCTGCACTTTTACATGATACGGTTGAAGATTCAGCAATAGAAATAAATGAAATCAAAAAAAGATTTGGTGCTGAGGTAACTACTTTAGTAGAAGGAGTAACTAAATTAAACACTGACTCTGATCATAGAACTTTAGCTAAAGTTCTTGGAGAGAGTTATCTTAACCCCGGAGTCGCTATTATCAAATTGGCTGATCGTTTACACAATATGCGTACTTTGGAATTTATGAAACCGGAAAAACAAGTCACAAAGTCAAGAGAGACTTTGGATGTTTACGCCAAACTAGCAGAGTCCTTAGGTATGTGGACAGTTAAAACTGAACTAGAGGACCTCTGTTTTAGTTACTTAAATCCAGACTTATATCAACAGACTAGGCTACAAATTGACAATGATCCTCGACTTCACCCTCTTTTTATTGCTCACCTTAATAGCAAAATAGAACAAATTTTATCGGAAAACAATTTTAATGCTCATGCTGATATAAGGAAAAATGGCTATTGGGCACTCAAACATAAGCAGAGAGAATATACCCTTAAAGGTAAATGCACACCAGATTCATTTAAGGAGATTAATGATCTTCTTAGTCTGAGGATTGAAACCGAATCTTTAGGGGACTGTTATTCTTTACTTGGACTAATTCATCAAAAAATGGGTAATCTTGTCGACTACAATCGCTTTGATGAATTTATTGGAGCCAACAAGAGACTTAATGGTTATGAAGCCATTCAAACAACACTAAATTTCCCCCAAGGCCCTGTAGAAATTTCTATTGCTACAAAAGAAATGGAAGACTTTAATAAACTTGGGGTTGTCTCTATTTTAAACAGTGGCAATCACAATCTGCAGGATTATACCTTAAAACTGGTCTTTACTCCCAAGGGAAACATTAAGTTTCTTCCCAAAAATGCCACTGGTATTGATTTTGCCGGAACTATCAACTCACGATTATTAGCAGACGCTCACCACTTAAATATTAATGGTCAGAAATCCGAATTATCAACCGTCTTGCCTCAAGCAGGTGTTGTGGAAGTTATTACTGGGCCCAAATCTCGACGAGCACCAGACGGCCCACTAGAAGATTTTTGTGCTCTACCTGAAATTAGAAACATGATTATAGAACAGCGACTTTTAGAAAAAAAAGATAACTTAATCGAAAGCGGAAAGCAAATAATGGCAGATATACTCTCAAAAAGAGGTCTCCTTGATTTTTCTGATGTTGGTGACCAAGGAAACTCGGTTCTTTTTAATTTTGGTTGCCAAGATATCCCAGATTTTTATGTCCTTTTAGCTAATAAATCCATAAATTTAGGTGAACTCGAAGTAGAACTAGATCGTGCCAAAATTACTAAAAAAAATCTAGATATCAGCACTATTCAATTGACAGGTCCTGATAGTCCGGGAATTCTAATTGATGTTATAAAAATAATTAGTGGAACAGGAAAAAATATTACTAATGTATACCAAACAAATAAAAATAATGTCTTTAATCTTCGATTATTAGTACACGGATTAACATCCAAAGAACAAGAAAAATTAAATCAAATTTTTAAAAATGATACTCGTTATAGCAGCGCCACTGTAGTTTAAACCAAAGAAATATCAATCTCTTTTCCAATTCGCCGCCAAAAAGGAACTAATCGGTACCGCCAAAATCAAAGCAATACTTCCCACTAGAGTTCGGATAATTTCTTCAGCTATCATCTCATAATTTACAATTTCACTAAAAGGATGGGGGTTATTAATAAAAATTAATAACAAGGGCATGGCCGCCCCAGCATAGGCGAGTACTAAAGTATTTACCATTGAAGTAATATGATCTTTTCCTATTACCATTGACCTGCTGTATAAATCACTAGCTTTTTTTAAAGAAGCGGTAGTTATCAATTCTTCTACAATTGCTGTTTGTGATACCGTAATGTCATCCAATACTCCCAAGGTGCCTACCACCAGACCTGCTAGCAGTATCCCCTTCATATATAAGTTACTCTTATCCAACGCTAGCATTCCCGCTTCTTCTGAAGACAAACCGCTCAAATGTCCCAATTCTATAAAAATTGATCCCAATACAGTAGCGATTATTAGTGTTATCACTGACGACACTACTGCCACTGTTGTTTTTTTGTTAATGCCGTGAGCCATATAAAAAGTTACCGGAATAATAAATAATGCCGATATCATGGCAATTAATACCGGGTTATTTCCTGCCAATATTCGGGGGAGCATAAACAAAAATATCACCATAAAGGTAACTCCCATTGCCAACAACGACATCAACCCCTTGACTCCAGCTACCACCAAAAGCAAAATAACAAAAATTATAGTTAAATAAATAATCGCTTCGCTTCGGATAAAATCACTAATATAATAGTAACTGTTTCCCTCAACATCTTTTCCTTCAACTACCAATATTTTGTCATTTATTTTATAACGAAGCACATTTGCCAATGGTTCATTACCATTTTCTATTATTATTTTTTTTTCTCCATTTAAACTTTTCACCTCTAATTTTTGAAAAAGCTGTTTTTTACCCATTACTTCTATCTCTTTTTCTTCAACAATATTGGTGACCATTGCCTCAATAGACGAGTTACCATCATTTGCTTTTGCAGAGAAAGGAGAAAAAAGAAAGAAAAAAGCTATAAAAATAAAGGTAATTTTTTTAAAAATAGACATGGATAATTTTAACTTATATTTCATAAGAAATAGATATTTACCACTTGCATCAAGTTATAATATGTTATGAAAGCAAAAGTTGGTGCCAAAATCATCACGCCAACCAATTTTCAAAAAAAGGTATATAAAATTGTCAGCAAAATTCCAAAAGGTCAAACCAGAACTTATAAGCAAATTGCTTCAGCTATAGGCACAAAAGCATATCAGGCTGTTGGCCAAGCACTCAAGAATAACCCCGACCCTATCAATATTCCTTGCCATCGAGTAATTAAAAGCAATGGCCAAGTCGGTGGTTATTTTGGAAAAAACAATTCATCATCAAAACAAAAGAAACTAAAAATACTTAGGTCTGAAGGGGTAAAAATTTAGACCTAAAAACTTTAACATTTTCTATATAATCCTCTTATGCTTGGCGAATATGGTGCGTCGGCTACCATCATTACCACAGGTAAAAAATTTCTCCTTTTCCACAGGGACAATATTCCCACTATTTCCAGTCCCGACCGTTGGCAATCAGTAGGAGGATGTATTGAAAAAGGGGAAACACCTCCACAGGCCTTAATTCGCGAAGTTCTCGAAGAATCCAGTTATAGCCTGACAACCTATAAACACCTTTATACTTTCAGAAATATTTTAGGCAGGAATCAACATATATTTTTTGCTCTTGTAAATCCAGCTGAGATGTCTAAATTCAAATTAGGCCCCAATGAAGGTCAAGCAATTGGTTGGTTTACCCTTGACGAAATAGCTAAATTAAAATTAATCCCAAGCTCAAAAATTATTTACATTGACTTCCGCCCCCTTTTGGAAGAAATAATTACCACTCCAAAAATAAGTTCCACTAGATTTAAACAAATACTAAAAACTTTAAAAAAAAGGCATCAAGATAAAATCACAAACTTGCTTAGCAAGGTACAATAGTGCAGGTGAAAAAAACTTCCTCAAAAAATAATCTTTTTACCCAAATACTTATCTGGATGGTTCGGATTCTAGCTTTTCTAGTATTTACCACCTTAACCGTTAGTATTGTGACCATTATTTTAACCTTAACACTCGTATATTTTAAACGTGAATTATTGTATTTTGATTTTAGTTTCCTTCACATTGTCCCGCCTCCTTTTTTAGAAATATTATTTCTTTCTTTTACTTTCCTATTAATATTACCCCTCATTCTTCTTCTCAGCTTGGCCGACGATTTAATGAGCTGGCAATTTAGATTTAATTCAAAAAAAATTGCCAAACCCTTCAAATTTTGGCTTCTTTCTCTCCTTTTATTTTTGGTTGTGAATATATTTTTTTATCCCAAATATTCTCAAAAACTATCTGAAACTATTACCAAAATTCAATTAAAAGGTCGCGTTGATGAAAATTTTTCTTATCCTATAAATATAGATAAGCTAGAGTCTATCGATATCACTGCCGTTAAAACTGTCATCATAAAAGCTGGTACTCGAAACGAAGTCAAAATTATTGGCAATCCGGCCATTGTTAAAGAGCTGGATTTTCACCACACTGATTCGAAATTTACTTTAATAGGCAAGGAGGAAAGCATGCCATTTTGTCGTCAAAATTGCCAAATTTATACTAGCCCGGTAAGGATTGAAATTATCACCAACGATTTAAAATCTCTTAAACTATCTCACAACATCGATGCTTGGCTTACTGGTTCTTTCCCTGGTCTTATTATTGATATTAATCAAAAAACAGGGCTAAAACTTGAAACCGCCCAAGATCAATTAAATATCAATCTTAGCGGAGAATCGGTTTTTAATTCTGTTTCCCTTTGGTCAAATCAAGCAAATCTCAACCTAGACAACAGCACCGCTCGTATTTGGGCCAAAAAGATAACTTTAAATGGTGACCAAAATTCTCAATTAATTTATCGAGGAAATCCTCAAGTTATCGATCAATCTTCTGGAAAAGTGCAACTTTCTAAATATTATTTTGTAGATGATTACCGTAATTTTAATCCAGAGTCTGACAACCTTCTCAAAAATTACATTCGTCTCTCCTATGAAATTGATAACCAATATCATGACGCTTTTATTTTGGCTGCCGACCGTAATCGCAGTAATTATTTATATTTAATTTGGCTAATTGAAACAAAACAGGGCGAACTTCAAATCAAGCGCACTCTTCGTCTCCCAGGGGATTGGACTTCTCAAGCCACTCTTTATCGTGAAAATGACCATCTTATTATTAGCGATTCTCCCTTTGACGACTCCTCACAAGTTCGTTATTTTATTGACCGTCTCCATGACACCTTGACACCCATGGGGGGTATATGATAATCTGAATTGTGAAATCAACTGAACAGCGTATCAACAACATTATTGGCCAGCTTGAAGGTGTCAAAAAAATGGCCGATAGACAGGAAGATTGTATAAAAGTATTAACTCAATTAAAAGCCATTAGGTCAGCTGTCTCTGGACTTATGCAGACTATGGTTACCGACAAATTCGACACCTGTCTTACTTCCTTAAAAAAAGACGACAAAAAATTACTTATTAATCTAAAAAAATATGTCACTACCAACTAATATTTTGGGTCAATCCCAATTTAACACTCAAGTCCTCGATGAAAAATTACCCATCTTGGTTGATTTTTGGGCCCCTTGGTGCGGTCCTTGCCAAATGATGGCCCCAGTTTTGGAGGACATCTCTTCCAGCTTTGAGGGTAAAATAAAGGTTGCCAAAGTTGATACCGAACAGGTAGAAAATCGAGCCCTGGCCATGGATTATCAAATTATGAGTATTCCCAGCCTAAAATTATTTTACCAAGGGAAAATCATAAAAGATTTTGTCGGCTTCCGCCCAAAAGAGGTGCTAGAGGCTGAAATAAACGCTGAACTTGCCAAAATTGATGTAAAATAGGGAACTCGTACCCGTAGCTCAATTGGATAGAGCATCGGCCTCCGAAGCTGAAGGTTGGAGGTTCAACCCCTCTCGGGTACACCCCTAGTACGCTATAATAATTTATGGATAGAATTCCCCTAAAACAGGCTAATTTAAATTACGACGAACGCTCCGCCGGAGGCATCGTCTATAAAGTTAGTGACGGCCATATTTACTGGTTCGTCATCAAGACATTGTCAAAAAACAAAACCCTTCATCGCGGTAAAAAAATACGTCACAGCATTTACAAATTTCCCAAAGGTCACCTCGATTCTGGTGAGGTACTCAAACAAGCAGCAATTCGTGAAGTCGAAGAAGAAGGTCGTATCAAGGCTAAAATAATCGATAAAATCGGCTCTCGGGATTACATTATTTGGGATGACCTTGCCAACAAAAAAATCATCAAAAAAGTTACTTTTTTCTTAATGGAATACCTCTCTGAAAGCAGTCTTAAATATTATGATTCCGAAACCGTTATTGGTCGAGAATGGTATCGTCTTGAAGACGCCCTAAAAAAATTAGCCTATGATTTTGAACGCAATCTTCTCAAAAAGGCCAACGCTCGCCTTTTGTCTTTATTAAAAACCAAAAAATAGGTAAAATACCTTGCTTGGAGGGGTCGGATAGTGGTTCATTCCACAGACCTGGAAAGTCTGCGGCTCACAAGGCCTCGCGGGTTCGAATCCCGCCCCCTCCGCCAAAGTATATTTTACCTATTTGTAGGGTATATTTAACTTACTATTCCTAGATTTGACATATTTTTTCTAAGTACTATTATGAATATATATTCATTATTATTAATTTATCTAAA
>CAZQUM010000006.1:2916-18469 GCA_964596585.1 uncultured Gammaproteobacteria bacterium | reverse complement strand
CAATTAGAGCCCCCATCTCTACTGGCACACAACCAAGAACTGTTTTTACACTAACTCCGTCACCACAAAGATTATTTTGACGGGTACCCCTTAATGACGGAGAATTAAGAGGTGTGGCCGTGGGTAAATTGTCATGACAACTACAGACGACATTTGAGCCACGACCCCCACAAATTGGGTATTTTCCGGTATCACAATTATTTTGAGTTACATTTTGATTGCCGTCACATACACAATTTTCTGCAAAAGCCAAATTAGATTTTGAGAAAAATAAAAATAAAAATAAAATAATGGTGAAAAAATATTTCACACCTTTCATGGAAGAAGTATAGCAAATGCTAAAATGGATAAGTGAAGGTAGTCGGAAAAATTTTGTTAGCATTTTTGTTGATTTTGGGAGTATTTTTTGGGTCAACATATAAAAAAATTTGGGCAGAAAATTATGATGACCAAATTTCAACTATCACGAAACAGATTGCCGATTTAGAAAAAGCAATGGCACCCTTAAAAAAAGAATCTGGCGATTTACAGAGCAAAATTAATAATGCCAAAGCACAAATAAATAATATGGAAAAACAAATGGCTGATTTAGAGAAAAAATTATTAGATAAGGCTGCGGATTTGGAAGTGCAAAAAATCTTAATGTCTCAAAGAGTTAGAAAATATTATGTTGATTCAAAACGTTTTTCTCCATTGACATTATTCTTTTCTAACCAAGGGGGAGGTAATTTGATTAAGCAATATGTTTGGTACCATAGCATAATTTCTCGAGATAAGACTGCTATTGCCCAATATTCCCAAGAATTGGAAACCCTAAATACTAATAAAAATGATTTGGAAACTCAAAAAGAGAAGTTGGCAAATATTAAAAAAGATATGGAAAGCCGTTTTGGATTTCTAAGCGGAGAAATTAAGAAAGCGGAGACATATAAGGCTAAACTAAAACAAGAGTTAATAGATTTAGAGGCTAAAAGGATTGCGGGGTTAAATTTACCAAAAAGCGCTGCTACAGGTGGAATATCCTGTGTAGATGACCGGAATAAAGACCCTGGTTTTGGAGGTGGTTTTGCTTTTTTTACCTTTGGTATCCCCCATCATGTTGGTCTTAATCAATACGGCGCTTTTGGCCGAGCTAATGCTGGACAATCTTATGATCAAATTTTACGGGCTTATTATAATTTTGATGAATATCAAGATAAGGGCAATATTACCATTAAAGTTAATAATGGTAATGGAATTAATCAGGGGAATATAATTTGGACTGGTAGTTTAGAAGATTACGTGAAACGAATTTATGAAGTCCCTGCAAGCTGGCCCATTGAATCACTAAAAGCTCAAGCAATTGCTGCCCGATCTTATGCTTTAGCTGTCACCAATAATGGACAGAATTCGATATGTAACAACCAATATTGTCAAGTTTTCAAAACAGACCCCAAAGGTGGACAATGGGAGGAAGCTGCCAACCAAACTTCGGGGAAGGTTATGGTAATTGGCGGTCAACCAATTACCGCTTGGTTTGCTTCTACCGCAGGAGGCTATACTTTTACTTCGGGTGATGTTTGGAGTAAAAATACCGCCTGGACAAAAAGACTGCGCGATACTAATGGCGACATTAATTCTTTTGACGATTTATTTGCCAAGGCTTATGACCGTGAGTCTCCATGTTTTTATTCAGCTCAGGGATATCGAAGCGAATATAACAAGACAGCATGGCTTAAGCCGGAAGAAGTGGCTGATATTGTAAACGTGGTTTTACTCTATCAAAAGGATTCTTCAATCCAGAACCATCTTTGTTATAAAAATAATTCATCGGGATGTACCGAAACTTGGGATGCAGAAAAAGTAAAATCTGAACTTAAAAATAGAGGGGTAACTCCATTTAATTCAATTAGCTCAGGTTCAATAACAGATTGGGATAGACAAGAGGGTAGAACAAATACTATTTCTTTTTCTGGAGATGCTGGCCAAGTTTCATTAAATGGTGCTACCTTTAAGAGTTTATTTAATATTAGAGCACCGGCCAATATTTCAATTGTAGGCCCTCTATATAACATAGAGAAAAGGTGAATCTAACTCTAGGCGGTAATTAGACTACACTACTTCTGGAAAAGCCATTGTAATTTAAGGCCTGGGGCATTGGTTATAAAATCGGGATTATTTAATCTCGAGAAGAAGTAAAATTGACAACTTGACGACCTAAAAAACGCAGATCATTGATGCTATCAATTATTTTTGTCTTATTTTCATCAACGGGAACATCTTGGACAGACCAGAGATTTTGGTGGTGGACAAGAAAGGAAAAACGGACACCGAGCTCATTGACTGGCTTAATATCGCTTAAAGGACTATCGCCACAAACCAGACAATTTTCAGGCTTAACTTTAAAAAAATCCATTGCTTCTTGCCAAGTATCGGTGTCCTTATATGCATTCTCATCAATTGAATAAATATCATTATCCCAAGAAAAGTATTTATCTAAATTGAGCCAGCGATATTTTTTCCATGTCCATTCCGGATTGGCGTGAGTGACAATGGAAAGGGATGGAAAATCATGATCGCTCTTAAGAAAATCTAAGCCTTCTTTTGTTCCCGGAATAAACTTAAGTGGGGTATCGTATATGCTTGTGAAGATATTATGTAAATTTTCTCGGGTTGATTCTCCAAATGAGTAAAGAAGGGACAGGTTATCAATTAAGATAGGCCAACGAGTGGAGCTTACACTGTGTGTATGATAAAGCTCATCGTGAATTTGGTTGATAGATGAGTGAACCCGTGACACACTTTCGCCGCTCGAAGCAGCTACCGCTAAAGCGCCATTATCAAGGGCACGGGCAAAAATAGATCGAGTTCGCCAAAGAGTATCATCGCCATCAAGAAGAATTTGGCGGATATTATATTGCCGACAAAATTTTTTAAAATATAATAGTTGTTCAATCGAAGAAACATTGAAAGGGTCCACCCGCTCTAACATATGGGGTATTATACTATATAGGTGCTTTTAATATATGCTTTTTCAAATCAATGGGGAACAAATATTTCACGAAGAGTTTTGAGCGAATTACAAAAATATTTACGAAAAGAAAAAACAATAAATTATCAAATAGTCTGTGGACACCCTTTAGTATTTTTTAATAAATATATTAGAAATGATATTTACGATATTTTGATAGGGTTGGGAGATTATTATGTAGAAACAAATAAAATTAGAATTGAAACTGAAGCAAAAAATGTATATGGAAAAGATAGTATTAATCCCCTTTTTCCTATTAAACTAGAATTAAATTTGCCTGAAATTGAAATGTACGATCCAAACTATTTTGAAATTTCAGAATATATGGGAACTTATAATTGCAATTGGATAGCCTTTATGAATCAATTGTCGATAAATAAAAGAAGGTTGGCAACCAAAAATTTATTTTTACATTTGCCAAAGAGAGGTCGTGCAAATATTTTGGCTGATAAAATCGCTGATTTAATAATAAATAACCGAATGCTAAAATAGCTTATGTCAAGAGCACAAGATTTAGATACAGTAGCATCAGACGATTTAGTAAGCAAAAAAAAGTCTTCTTCTGGGGCAAATATTTATGAAAAGGTTTATGGGATTATGGGGCACGCCAAGAGTTCCTTGTCTTCAATTTTAGTGAATCCTAAAGTGTTTAAATTTGAAGAAAAAGGGGAAGAGGAAAAAGTGCTAGTAGTAGCCAGAGCACATTGGTTTACAAATTTATCTTGGATTATCACTTTTGTGTTGATGTTGTTTGTACCGGCATTAATGAATTTTATCCCAATACAAGGCGAAATTGTATCTAAATACAAATTATTGGGAAGCCTGTTTTGGTATCTTGTAAGCTTTGCTTTTGGTTTGGAAAAATTCTTGGCTTGGTATTTTGATGTAGTGATTATTACTGACAAAAGGGTGATTGATGTTGATTTTAATAACTTGCTGGTGAAAAAATTTTCTGAAGCGCGGTTATTAATGATTCAAGACATTACTTCAAAGGTGAGTGGGTTGTTTCAAACAATATTTAATTATGGCAAAGTGAAGGTACAAACAGCAGGAGAAACACCAGAAATTATTTTTGAAGACATTCCTAATCCAGAAAAGATAATAAGAACCTTGCAAGTACTGCGTGATGAAGAACTAAGAAAAACGAGAGGTGGGGAGGGCGCCCTATGAACCAAGATATTAATAGCTTTTTGATGATAGTTGAGAAAATCATTGGAGTTGTAGGTTCTCTAATTTATTTGATTTTTGCCGGAGTTATTGTAAAACAAACAGTAATGATGTCAAAAAATATTAATGACAAGCATAATGGGTTGTTGATTGCTGCTTCCTATGTTCATTTGGTAGCAGCTATTGTTTTAGTTTTGATGGTCGTAGTAATTCTATAGTATTATCTTTTATGGACTTTGATAGTAAAGATTTCGGGAGTATTGGTAATAAGTGGAAATACTTTCAGTCAAAAGGTGAGGCAACACTACTTTGGGGAGAAAATAAAATTAGTATTAAAATCAAAAATGATGAAATATGGGTATCACTCAATGGTAGTGGTAGAATAGCGATAATTCGTGAGGGAACAATAGCATTTTTGGAAGATGGAAGTCGGGGAAAAATTAAAAAAAATGATCAAATCTGGCTAATTAATGGAGAGGATATAGCAACTTTTGAGTCGGGGGAAAGAAATAATTTTATAGATCGGGTAGTGGTGTTAGATATTGTTGAAAAGAAAAAACTAATAAAAAATATTATTGTGAGAGAGAAAAGATATTTTGATCAAAAAGGGAATCGTCAATTGAATATTGTTCTATCACTGGGGGTGCTGACTTTTTTAGTTGGCAGCACAATAATGGGTTATCAAAAAAGAATGGAGAAACAAGAATATAATAACTTGGAAAAAATAAAAAATGAAATAAATCAAAAAATTGAAGAGTCATCTAAATTTAATAATAACGATATTCAAAAGTCTTTAGATATTTTGCTGGAAGCAAAAAAAATTAGTCAAAAAAGTAGTTTTAAAAATAATGATTATCAAAAAGAACTGGAGGAGTTGAACACTAAAATTGATGAGGGATTAAAAAAGAGGGGTGGGAATGACTTTGAGTTTGAAGTAGCTTACGATACAAATCTAATTTATGAAGGAGAAAAACAATTTAACGGGATGGCAATGAAAGATAATATAGCCTATCTTTATTCCAAGGAAAAAAGAGAAATTTATAGTAGTGACATCAGCCTTCAATCAAAAGAAAAAATAGTTGAAGATCAAAATATAGCTAATTTTTCCGGAATATTTAATAGTGGTGAAAGATGGTATGGTTTTGGTGGAGATAATATATGGGAAATCAAAAGAGAGGGTTTAAGAGAAATAAATAGCAATATTAATCTAGAGGCTGTGGATGGTTGGGGAGGAGTAATTTATGGCTTAAACAATGAGAATAGACAAATTGTTAAAGTGTTGGGTAGCGAAAACCGTAATTGGTTGGTAGCCAATAATCCTCTACCTGAAAAAATGGTTTCAATGGCAATAGATGGAGATATTTGGACTTTGGGGGAAAGCGGGAAAATATATATATTTTCCCGAGGAATATCTAAAAATTATGAAGCTAGCTTTATTGAAAACACTGATAACCCTAAATTATTGCTAACTAATGAAAAAATAAATTTTTTGGCATATGTTAATGGAAATAAAGTATTGGTTTATGGAAAAGATGGTAAAATTCTATCCAGATTTAATTTTGAGGATAAAAAAATTATCGACATTGCAATAGAAAATTCCAAGCAAGCAATTTTAGTTTTGTGCGAAAATGGAAAAATCTATCGCATTAATAATCATGAAATATTTTAATCGAGATAGCTTGGACTATAAATTTAACGATAAAATAATTGCCGGGATGGTGCTTAGTGGTGCGGACGCGAAAGCATTGCGACACAACGGAGTACAATTTTTAGGATCTAAAATAGAAGTAATTGACGGAATTCCAAAAGTTTTCAACTTAAAAATCACTCCTTATAAATACAGCCGGGGGCAGGAAATTGATAAAAGTGGAGAAAGAAATTTATTGTTAAATTCCAAAGAAATCGCAAAATTACAAAGTTTTCGGAAGCAAAAATATATGATGATACCAATTTCAATTTTTTTACAAGGCAAGTGGTTTAAAATTGAGATTGGTATTGGAAGAAAAATGAGAAAATTTGAGAAAAGAGAAAAAATAAGGAAAGCGGAGATTAAACAAGAGATTAATTAGCGAAGGCGGAGATGCTGAGGAATGACCCCAGGTCCAAAATTGAAAATAAAAAACGTCTACAAGCTTTTTTGAGAAATATCGATTGAGGTGGGGAAATTACTCCCCTCTTGGCTTCAGAGAAAATCGAGATTCTCTAGAAGAGCATTCTAAATTGATTAACACTGTTTAGACCCCCTTAGAATAGGTGTAAAAACAATGGTTGATGCTTAAGCTAATGCGTAAGCGGGAGCCGCAGAAGTAACACCAGTAAAGGTGTCAGCAACTTTAGTCAAGTCAACACCAAAAGATTTTTTGGCATGTTTTTTTGACTCTGTTTTCGACTTTGAGTCAAAGTCGGCTTGCAGTTTTTTAAAGTACAAATTTTGTCAAAGCATTACATCTCCAAGATGTGCCTTATTATAGAACAAATTGGCTTATTTTTCAATGTTTATGAACAGTAGAAACGATTTTTTCTTGGCGGTAACGATTTAACCAATACCAAACAATGATAGTGAGAATTAAACCAAAAATGGCACTGAACTGTTCAAAGTAAAATTTGATATAGGATCCCACAAAAATATTAAGAAGAAGCCCGTTTTGAAAATAACGAATGGCTCGAAGAGTTTTCTTTTTTGTTAAAAAATAAAGAGCAATAATAAAAAGTATGGCAATAATAAACTCAATTATTATTTTAGAGAAAAGCATATAAACTTCCGTCTTAGAAAAAAAATCGAAATGAAAATAATAATGTTGTAATATGGCAAGTCGATTGGTGTTAAAAAATAAATTAAAAGCATCAAAAACTCGATCAATAATGAACCAAAGACTATAGAGAAAAAGGGTATAGGAAATAAACTTTTTTTTGAAAAAAAACTGATAACTAAATTTAAGTGATGCTCGAGTAATAGTATTAATTTGAAAAGAATAACGATTTTTTTTGCTGGGGGTGGAAAGGGTAATTTTTTTGATTTGACGCAATAACTGACGTTCTGACGGGCCAAGATTTCTGCTATTTAATTTGGTAATAAGCTGTAAAATAATTTCTTTTTCACTCTGTTCTAAATCATGTTTATAAATTTCTTCAAAATTTTCAAATAATTCGTGCCAAAGGGAATAAGTACTTTTAGTTTCGGTTTTTTCTAAAAAGCGATAAACAAAAAAAAGTAAAATAAAAGAAAGATAAATAAAAATAATTGCCGGACGAAATAAATAATCATTGTCTAATGTAATATATTTACCCAACTCATCTATAAATAAACCCCAACCAATACCGCAGATAATACTAGAAAGATGGCGAGCTCTCTTGCCATGACTTATTAGCAGGAAGAGGATGCCAATTAACATGAAAATACCGCCCCAAAGGACATGTGAAATGTGCCAAACACCCCAACCAATCATAGGATAATCAGTAATGCCTAAAAAGAAACGGGTAGTTAACAAGCTCAAAATTGCCCAAAATATAAAATCAAGGACAAAATGAGAAGCATTTAGTCTTTTGTTAAAAAAAGCCATAATATATTTTACAATTAATGGATGTCATTATTAATAGAGTGGCTTTACCCAAAAAATTGTATAGGTTGTGGTAAAGGTAAAAAATACTTATGTACTTTGTGTGAAAATAAATTATTAAAGGCCGACTTACAAAGGAAAAAGGAATTTGAAGGTTTAATATCAATTTATAAATACAATGGTGTAATCCGAAAAATAGTTGAAAAAATAAAATATGAACATCTAGATGACTGTATAAAAGAAATGGCAGAACTAATGGTTTTAAACTTGAAATTAAATTATCCGACAACTTTGAATTACTGGCAAAAAGAGAAATTTTGTTTGGTTCCGATTCCTTTATCGAACGAAAGAGAAAGATGGCGAGGTTTTAACCAATCGGCTGAATTGGCGGAAAATCTAGGGGAAAAAATGGGTCTAAGAGTAGAAATGGGAATCTTGTTGAGAAAAAAACACAGTATCAATCAGGCTAATATTAAAAGTTATCAACAAAGATATAAAAATGTAAAAAATAATTTTGAAATATTAAAAAAGGAAGAAAAATTAGCAAGGAAAATAATTTTTGTAGATGATGTAATTACCAGTGGAGCAACTATGACTGAGGCACTGAAGACCTGGAAGAAGGTTGAGCCTCAGCTTCAGGGTTGGGGTTTAAGTTTGGCTGGGCTTCATCGGAGGTAAGATGCTCTTTTTTTATTTCATCAACACTTTCAAGGAACTCGGGCGAATCGTTAAGTTCGTAAGGTGATTCAATAGGAGTGAGAGAGCTAAGATAAAAATTTTCAGCAAAAAGACCGTTTGGAGTAAGAGATTCACGAAGTTCGCTTTTTATTTCATCTTCGATTAGGCTACGATTAGTGGAAAGGGCTTTGGCAAGGGTGTGATTAGTCAATACCTTGCGGATACGGCTACGGGTAACTGGGCGAACCACTTTAGATATAAAATTTTCTCCAATGTTTTGCCAAATTTCAGGTAGCCTTTCAGTATCAAGCTTGATAAGCACCGTTGCTTCAACAGACACAAATTTATTATCGGCGGTAACAGCATGAATGACTTCGTCACCCATAATTTCCTTATTGTCCTTGAGAAAAACATCTTTGGAAATGGTGTACTCGATTAGCTGAGCGTTAAATAGCTTGGCGCGATGAATAATAGGTAGTTTAAAGTGTATCCCGGGATACCAGACATTTTTTAGAACTCCACGAAAAATATCATAAATACAACCAACATGGCCGGGGGGTATGGTAACAATAAAGCCACCAACAACCTCGTCTACAAAAAGCGAAACTAAAAGATTATCAATAGAAGCCATAGAATAGATGGATTATACACTAAATGCCGTGGCCAAAGCCATAAGCTCTTTTTCCGGATCAGCTGACTTGATAACACCAGAAGCTATTAACACTCCTTTAGCGCCTAATTTTAAGCCAGTTGTGACGTCTTCAGGGCGACGAATACCGGCGCCTATAAGTAAAGGATGTGGTTGAAGAAATTGAGAAAAATTTTTTATTTGTTGAGGACGCTCACTAGCTACGGAAAGTTGGGTATTGCCAATAAATTCCTTGGGTTCATAGGCAAAAAAAGTGGCTGGTAATTTACTAGCCCATTTTTCTAATTGACCAAAACTATGTAAACAGAGAACGGAATCGAAATCTGTTGGCCAATATTTGAACATTTGCTTAAGGGTGCCAGGACTAAGGCGATGTTCGGAATGATTAATAAGAGAGCCTTTTATACCTAAACTTTTTGCATGAAGAGGAGAAATATAACCCGTATGTGGACCTTCAAGATAAGGGTCAACGTGTTGGAGATAAACATCGATACCTACTTTTTCTTTAATATTAAGAGCATCAAGTGCGGAAACTACCGGAATAATTGGAATACCGGTTTTGGCCATTACTCTCTTGGCCATTAGAGCAATGGCAAGGGCTTGGTTGCTAAAAGTTTGGGAATAAAGTTTATTATTTAAGAGAATCATTTATAGAGTATTTTGATACAATTTGGTCGATTCCATTTTTTAGAGTCGTCATTGCTTCGTTTTGACTGGAATTATTGTTATTAATAGAATTGATAGCATCCTTAAAATATTGACTTAATTCGCTGTTGAGGCCTTCATCGTGAGTAAAAGAGGAAAGGTACCCACTTTGGGCAAAATCAGCGATATCAGTAAATACCTTTAATCGCGGATCATCCTTAAGATTTTGAGACATGGAAATTCGGGGATAAATTTCTCCAAAATCTCGACCAGTTTGACGAGCAGCTGAATAAAATTTTTCTAGAGATTCGTGGCTAGCTAAAAATTCAAGGAACCTCCAAGCTTCAGCCTGATGAGGACTGTTAGTATTAACACCTTCGGCCCAATAAGTAGCCCAATGGATATTGGTTAAATAGGCAGCAGGAGAATCGTTGGCACTATCTAATGTGGGCATTTGAGGGGCTGGAGCAATGGCATAATTTAGCTCAGGATTTAGCTGAGCAAAATCAAATACTCGCCAAGAGGGTCCAAAATAAAATGCTAATTTACCTTGAGAAAAAAGTTTTGTAGAAGGAAGTAAATTTTCGTTCCAAGTTTTAAAATCATTACGGAATCCAGTGTAGAAACCTAGAACTTCACTAATTTTTTTGTCGTTATCATTTTGATTCTTAGCATCTATGGTGGCACCATTTTGACGGAGAAGAAGACCAACAATATCACTCCAATGATCCACATTATCAGTAGTGCCCATAGCAATACCAGCAATTTGAATATTTCCCAGATCATCACGAACAGTTAATTTTGAAACTAAGTCTTTTAAGTCCCACCAAGATTTAGGTAATTCAACACCGGCATTTTTTATTAAATCCTGGTTATAGTACAAAACTAATGCGTCATACATCAAGGGTATAGCATAATAATTACTGCCAATTTTAAGGTCACGAGCATAAACTTTATAAAAATCTTTGTCTAAGGATAGGGCGTTTGCGGTCGTAGCTGGAACTGGGGCTAAATAATCCCTAAACATTGGCAACCAAGAGGAATGTATTCGGAAAATATCAGGAATCTCGGCTGTGTCTGGGTTTTTACCTAATCGCCCTGCTAAACGACTTCGATAATTTTCTTTACTGCTTTTTTCGTAATTTATTTTAATATCGGGGTTTTGGGCTTCAAAATCGGCAATCAAGCCTCCCATAATGCTCTCATCTTCCCAAAGCCCCCAATAATTAAGAGTAATTGCTTCCTTGGGGGTTTTTTTGGCAATGACAAATTTGTAAAGAATAAAACTTAATAACAAAATACCAAAAATGCCTAAAATATAAGGTAAAAAATTTTTTTTATTTTTTGGGGGTGGTGCCGGAGTAGATACTACTGGCTCTGGTTCGGGAGAGGCGGGTTGAGGATTATCTTGAGTTATAATCTGCCTAGAAGGCAGCGGTGAGTTAAATTGAATATCGTCCACATACTATTATAACTAGTCTTTGAGATAAAATTGAAGTAGAATTCACAGATGAATTCTATAGTAATTGCTTTTGCCGCCTCATTGATAATTAGCTTATTTTCCCTGTTGGGTTTACTTTTTTTTAAATTCAAAAAACGAATTGGAAATGAGGAAATATTAATTTTAGTGGGGATAGCTGTTGGCGCATTGCTGGGTGATGCTTTTTTACATTTAATTCCGGAGGCGTGGAATAATATGGGTGAAAAAACGGGCTTGTGGGTGATTGTGGGAATGGTGTTATTTTTTATACTAGAAAAAATAATTAAATGGCATCATTGTCATGAGCCGGAGTGTAATCAAAAGGAAAATATTGCGGGAGTTAGTGTTTTTGCAGATTCGTTACATAATTTAATTGATGGATTGATTATTGGAGTTAGTTTTTTGACAAATACAACATTAGGGATAAGTACTAGCATAGCAATTTTGATGCATGAAATTCCGCAAGAAATAGGCGATTTTGCTATTTTAATTCATAGTGGTTGGCCAATGAAGAAAGCAGCTTTGGTAAATTTATTATCAGCTCTCATGTCATCTGTTGGAGTATTATTAGCCGTTATATTTAAAGAAAAATTGGTATTTATGAACGAGCTACTGTTGATAGCTGCAGGTGGGTTTATTTACTTAGCAGGTTCAGACTTAATTCCAGAATTACACCGTCATGAAAATAGTTCTAACAAGATATGGTCGCAGTTAATTAGCTTGAGTATAGGTGTCGGGATAATGTATTTTTTGCTATGATTAAAGCATGAAGGTGCGAGTGTTTACTGATGGAGGAGCTAGAGGAAATCCGGGCATTGCGGGTTATGGAATTTATGTTGAAAATGATAAGGGTGAGCAACTACATAAGGAGAGTCGATTTTTGGGTATTAAAACCAATAATGAGGCTGAATATTTGGGATTAATTGCGGCTTTAGAGTGGGTAAAAGAAAATAATATTGAAGAGGCAGAAATCAACTCCGATTCCCAATTGATAGTTAGGCAAATGAAGGGTTTGTATAAAGTAAAGGCAGAACATTTAAAAAAATTATGGGAAAAATCTCAAGAACTGTGTCGAGGGAAACAAATTCTTTTTAAAGAAATTCCCCGAGAAAATAATAAAAAAGCTGATATGTTGGCTAATTTAGCAATGGACCGCAAAAAATGAAGAAAAAAGTTACTTATAGTATAGTAGCTATTTTAATAGTGACGGTTGTTTTATTTTTATTCCCTCTGATTGTAGCTTTTGGAAAAAGTGGTAAAGGAGCAACTGTTTTAGGAAAAGATTATCGATTGCTGACCAAAAAACAAATTGAAGAAAAATTGGCAGAAGATTTTGTTTTAGAAGGGAATTTATATTTAGTAAAAAACGAAAGAAAAATTGTTATAAATACGGCTTCAATTTCAGCCCAAATTAATCAAGAGCGAACCGCTTCTAACCTATTATTTAGAAGATTGAAAAAAGGGGTTGGACAATATATTGAGGCTTTTTATAAAAATAAAGACTTTTTTGTAGAAATTGATTATGATGAGGCTCAAATGCAAAGTATATTGGATGAATCCGCAAATAAAATTAATAAGCCCTATGTTCCTTCGGAAATAGTGTTGGAAAATAATAAGCTAGGGGTAAAAAGGGGTAATTTGGGACAAGAAATGGATAAGGATACTTTAAAAGAATTAATTTTAGAGAAATTGAAAAAAAATCAATTAGAATCTGAAATTGAAATCCCAATATCTGAAAGTGGTAATGTGCCAAATGAAATTCAGGAAAAAATGACGATAGAGCGAGCTGAGAAACTTTTGGGGAAAACAGTAAATTTTAAAGATAGAGAAGCGGAGTTAAAAATTGAGAATGATACTCTGCTTTCGTGGATTAATTTTTTTGGAGGGGTGGAAAAGAAAAAATTGGATGAATATGTAGAAAATATATCCCCGAGCTTAAAAAGAGAAACTCAGGATGCCCTCTTTACATTTGAAAATGGCAAGGTAATTGATTTTCAACCAGATCGTCCCGGATATTATCTAGATGAAAATAAATTTAAGGAAATTGTTTTAGAAAACTTTACGCTTTGGGAAAACAGTAATGAAAAAGAATTTAGTGAAGAATTGCCCTTAGTAAAATTGGAAGCGAAAATAAAAACGGCAGATGTTAATAATATGGGAATTAAGGAATTATTGGGAAAAGGTAGTTCAACTTTTCATCATAGTAGCGACGTTAGAAATATAAATGTACAAAAGGGGGCGGCAGCAGTAAATAGAATATTGGTAGCTCCAGGCGAAGAATTTTCTTTTGTTAAAAATCTGGGAGAAGTAAGCACTGAAACTGGCTATAAAATGGCTTATATTATACGGGCAGGAAGAACTGAATTGGATGTTGGCGGTGGAATTTGCCAAGTATCAACAACTTTATTTAGAGCGATGCTGGACGCTGGCTTGGATATTACTCAAAGACGGCCTCATGCTTATAGGGTGAGCTATTATGAAGAGGATAGTCCCCCGGGTTATGATGCAACCGTTTTTATACCTAGTCCTGATTTAAAATTCAAAAATGATACTGCTCATTATGTACTAATTCAGAGTTTTTATGACGGAGCTAATAAAAAATTAACTTATGAAATTTACGGAACTTCCGATGGTAGGGTGGTAGAAATAAATAATTATAAGAAATGGGGGGCGGCAGCAGCTCCACCTGATGTATGGATTGATGATCCAACTCTACCAGAAGGGAAGATCGTAAAATTGGAAAGTCCTGTACCCGGCCTGAATACTTCTTTTGACTGGACGGTAAAACGAGATGGGGAAACAATCCATCAGCAAACTTTTACCAGTAAATACGTTCCTTGGGCGGCAGTATATAGAAGAGGAACAGGGCACTGAAAAAATTAAGATTTAGAACTTAGAAAAAAACAGTTTTGTAATAGAGAAGCCACGGTCATAGGGCCGATACCTCCGTAAGTTGGGGTAATATAGGCTGCTTTTTGAGAACAAGTATTAAAATCTATATCACCATTGGCAACATCAACTATGACACTCCCCTCCTTAATCATATTTCCAGTAATAAGATTTTTAACACCTGTAGCAGAAATCAAAATATCCGCTGTTTTGGTATATTGAGAAATATTTTTTATTTGATCGTTTAATAAAAAAACTTGAGAAGTAAAGTTTAAAAAATATTTTTTAAGAGGTTGACCGACTAACTTGGAGTCATTAATAATGACAATATTTTTATCGGTAAAATCTATTTTGTAATGTTTTAATAGAGCAGTTATGCCTTGAACAACTGCGGGGATAATACCAGAATCCGCATTGAGGCCATCAATATCTTTGGCGGGAGAAATGAGGGATAAAAAGTGGTCAGGATTAGGGCAATCAGCAATAGGTAATTGAATAAAAAAAGCAGTGCTTTGAGAGCGGTTGTTTAGATAATTGATGATATTTTTTAGAGTAAAAGGATTAAAATTTTCTAAATGGTAAAGGTGACCATTGATGCCGACTTCTTTAGATTTTGCCTGTTTTAAGGATATATATTTTAGAGAAGAGGGATTATTTCCGACTAAAATTATGTCTAAATTAATCTTTTGTCTATAATTTTCAATCTTTAATTTGAGATCAGAAAGGATTGTTTCTGACAAAGATTTACCATCTAGTAAAATCATATTTTAGTTAGTATCTCTGTACCAGAATTAGTAACTAAAATTGTGTGCTCAAATTGAGCTGATAAAGAATCATCCCGGGTGTATACAGTCCAGCCGTCCTGTTTATCAACAACGACTCGCCAATCAGATGATGCGTTAATCATGGGTTCGATGGTGAAGGTCATTCCCGGTTTTAATAATAAATGATTTGAAGGATGATCAAAGTGAAAAACATAGGGATCTTCGTGAAATTTGAGACCGACCCCATGTCCAGTAAGGTCACGAACGGGAACATATCCAAAAGGGGTTACATAATTTTCAATTACCTGACCGACACACTCGTTGAGATATTTACCAGGTTTAACTGATTTAATAGCTAAATACATAGAAGTTCGAGTAACGTCAATTAATTGCTGAGTTCCCTTGTCAACTTGTCCGATAATGTAGGTGGCAGAAGTATCGCCATAATAACCATCAAGAATGGTGGTAATGTCAAGATTAATAATGTCTCCATTGTTTAGCAACTGTTTGGAACTGGGAATACCATGGCAGACGACATTATTGACGGAAGTACAGATGCTTTTGGGAAAGCCATTGTAATTTAAGGGTGCTGGGGTTGCGTTGTGCTTGAGAATATATTCATGAGCTTTTTGGTTAAGAAATTCTGTACTCACCCCAGACTTAACAAAAGAAGCGGTGTATTCTAAAGTCTTAGCCGCCAATTTACAAGAAGCA
>CAZQUM010000006.1:0-2906 GCA_964596585.1 uncultured Gammaproteobacteria bacterium | reverse complement strand
ATGCCCTTTATTTGTGGAGGAGTTTTAATTAAAATCACAGCTGATTATACCCCTTTTTCTTTTACTTGACCTAAAAGGTTTACTAATACTAAACTAGTATCAGTATGAATAAATTGAATATAGTCCCCTTGCCTTATGCTTACGAAGAACTGGAACCAGTTGTATCCAAACAAATAATGGAATTACATCATGACAAGCATTATGTTGCCTATGTCAATGCTGCCAATACGATTTTAGAGAAAAAAATAATAAATCGTGAAACTATCCGAGATTTTAGTTTTAACTATAATGGGGCGAAAATGCACGAGATTTTTTTTGCCAATATGAAAAAGGCTAGTAAAAATAATATGCCTAAGGGGAAATTAATGGAAAAAATTAACAATAATTTTGGTAATTTTGAAAATTTTAGAAATGAATTTACAGTGGCGGCAATGACGGTAGAGGGTTCAGGCTGGGCAGTATTGTGGAGAGATAAGGAAGATAATTTAATTGTTGGGCAACTGGAAAAACATAATTTATTGGCACTAAACGGTTTGGGGGCAATTTTGGTTTTGGATGTATGGGAACATGCGTACTATTTAGATTATCTTAATAATCGCGCAGAATATATAAAACAATGGTGGAGTATAGTAAACTGGGATGATGTCCAAAAGAGACTTTAGAAAAACAGCTTGGAGCGGCGAGGTAGGAAAATGGTACAAGACCTTGGTGGGGAAAGAGGGTAGTTTTTATCATCAAAAATTAATTTTACCGGGGGTTCTTAGATTATTGAATCTAAAAAAAGAAGATAAATTATTAGAATTTGGTTGCGGTCAAGGAATTTTGGGGAGACAGATTACCAATGAATATATGGGCCTAGATTTGTCCACTGAATTACTTGATGAAGCAAAAACTCTTGATAAAAATCAGTTGCATTACTATTGGATGGGAGATGTTTGTAAAGCAATAAAATTAAACAAAACTTATGAAAAAGGGGCGATAATATTGGCACTACAAAATTTTAAAAAACCTTATGTTGCCATTAAAAATATGTCTATATGGCTCAAAAACAAGGCTGAATTAGTATTAGTAATAAATCATCCTGCTTTTAGGATTCCTCAACATAGTGATTGGATAATAAAAGATGACAGGCAATGGCGAATAGAAAATATTTATATGAGTCATAAGGAAATCGAAATTGAAAGTAGTCCATTTGATAGGAATAATAATCAAAAATCTTTTTCCTACCATTGGTCAATCTCAGCAATTAGCGAAATGCTATTGGATAATGGTTTTATAATTAGTAAAATTGAAGAGTGGGTATCGCCCAAAAAATCTGAGGGGAAAATGGCTCAAATTGAGGATGAGGCAAGACAAGAATTTCCCCTATTTATGGCCATAATAGCAAAAAAATATGAATAAAAATTTTTGGCAAATGTCGGCAATGATAGTAGGAATAATAGGCTTGTTAACAGTATTTATAATTAATAGTCAGACAGAATTAAAAAAACTTCGTTGGTGTAAGGAGCAAAGAATAATACCGATAACAGAAAAATATTTTAGTTGGGAAGAAATATACGAACTAGTAAATAATGGTGAATATCAACCGAAATGTATTTGATTAAGGCTAACAAATATTAATTTACAGGCGAAATCATATGGCCATGAGCAAAAACTTCTCTACCGTAATAAGTTATTGATTCATAACCAATTGTTAAGGGAACTTCTTGACTCTCCTTAAGTATTTTATATGTGTACTTCCAACCGTTGGGAAGTTCTAGAGAAACTGATTGGCGAAGTCTTGTCTTATCGCCTAAATCTTGAACACACGTTATTAGACAGGTTATTACTTCTTTTGTAGTAAGGCCTAAGGCTTGAAGTTTTTCAGCGGAAATTACTCCACCTGCATAAACTCTGGTGGCTTTTTCTTGGGCAATTTCAACTAGTTCTTGGCCCCCACCATTGTCATTGGCAAACCATTCGTCGTGATAGTGTCCACCATCAGAAGCAATAAAATCAGTAGTTTTGCCAGCAAACCCAGATCTCTGAATTTCGTCTGGTTTTATTTCACCCGTATAGCCTTGGTCCAAGCCTTCGGTAAACAATTTATCTATTCTCTCCGACATGGGTTTATTATACAGACTTTACAAGAAATATCTGGATCACTAAGTAGGGGAAGGCATTAAAGCGGGTTGGGAATTAAAATTGATTTCGATGGGAAAAAATTCTATGTTTTCGACTTTTGTTTTGGAGAGTGTTAAGCGTGCGATTTGGGAATGTGAAGTTTCATAAGACCAAGATTGATCAAAAATAAAATTTCCAAAGGAATAAAAAATAGGCTTATCTTTATAAATCTCGTAATTTTGCCAAACATGGGGGTGGTGACCATAAATGATATCGGCACCAGCATCAACTAGTTGGTGAGCTAAGTTAACTCTCCAAGTCTCTGCTTGTGGCAAATATTCGTTTCCCCAGTGAATGGAGACAACAAGCCAATCAACTTCGGGATTATATTTTTTTACATCGGTAAGCAAAATTTGTGTATCTAATTTTGGGTTGGAAATGAAATCATAACCCAAAAAACCAATATTGATGCCATTAATTTCTTTAGTGGTAAATTCAGGGAAATAAGTAATATTGTTTTCGGTTAAATATTTTTTTGTCTGTTGCCAACCATCTGTACCATAGTTGAACATGTGATTATTTGCTAAGTTAAAAATAAATTTATTTTCCACGAGATAGGGTAAAAACTGTTGATCACCACAAAAGGTGAAGGTGCCCGTTTTACCTTCAGGACAATCGGCTATAATGGGACTTTCAAGATTGGCTAAGTTAAAATCATGTGTTTGGAGCCATGAAAAAATTTGCTGAAAAGGCCAAGAAAAATCATTTTTTGAACGGGAAATAGAAGTGATGTGACGACCTAA
>CAZQUM010000005.1:0-23629 GCA_964596585.1 uncultured Gammaproteobacteria bacterium | reverse complement strand
CCGCAAATCAGCCAGATAAGGCTCAAGGATGTTACCTTAAAACAAATGCAAGATATTCTCAAAAAACACCCTGGCTCTGATTTACACATCAAGTCATCGTTATCCGCTTTTACTTCCTGGTGTGTAGCAAATAATAAATTAAACCTCCTTTTATCTTTAAAAAAAGAGGTTGGGGTAATATATTGTGTTTCAGCAAAACAACTGGCTCAAGGTAAAATAAGAGGTGATTTTGGTGTGGGATATGATGTGGCGACCTTTAAAGCAATAGAAGACTTGAGATCTTTTGGACTAATCCTTGAAGGAGTGGTAATTAATCGTTTTGAGGGGGAAAAAGAAGCACAAAATTTGGTGGATCAATTAAAAAGAATGAAAATTAAAGTGGCGATAAGAAAAGAAATTAAAAATTATCCGCAAGATTTGGAATTGGCTGTGAGTAAAAAAGGTTTTGGGTCAGATGAATATTTACCGGTAAATAAAAAATTAATTGTTGTTTGGGGAGCAGGGCCGGGTTCTGGAAAATTATCAACATGCTTAGGTCAAATTTATAACGAAGAAAAAAGGGGAGAGAATTCTGGCTATGCGAAATTTGAGACTTTTCCGGTATGGGACTTGCCTCTAAAACATGCAGTTAATTTAGCTTATGAGGCAGCTACAGCAGATTTAGGAGATTATAACCTTATAGACCCTTGGCATCTGAAAGCCTACGATAAAAAATCTGTAAATTATAATAGAGATGTAGACTCTTTTCCGATTTTACAAAAAATTTTTGTGCAAATTTTAACTAAAGATAATTTTTCTAAAGAATATAAATCGCCAACTGATATGGGGGTAAATAGGTTATCGACTGGGATAATAAATATGGAAAGAATAACAGAAGCTGCCAAAAAAGAAGTTTGTTTTTACTGGTTTAGATATAAAGAAGAATTTAGGCGTGCTTTGACTAAAAAAATGACGTTGAGGAAAATGAAAACCATTATGAATGAACTGAAAATTGATGAAACTTATTTAAAAACAGTGGTGCCAGCAAGAATAAAAAATGGGGCAGCAATTGAATTAGCTGACGGGAGATTGGTGACGGGAAAATGTTCCAAATTATTGAGACCAGAGGCTGCTTGTATACTAAATGCGGTAAAAACTCTGGCGGGAATTGATGATAGATATAATTTAATTTCTCCTTCAGTAATTAATGAAATATTAAAATTAAATCATAAATTAGCCAAGAAATATGAGGGTTTATCCGTGTCAGAGACGATGTTGGCTTGGGCGATTTCAGCTAGGGATAATCCTTTGGCAAAAAAGGCTTTAAAATGTTTTTTTGAACTCAAAAATTGCTATATGCATACAGTATTGACGCCGGTATTGGGGGATAAAGAATTGTTTTTGAGATTGAATTTGTGGGTATCAACTGATGGAAAATAAATAATTAAAATTAAAAATCCCTCTTTGATAAACTCAGAGGGATTTTAATTTAATTCAATCCGATTAATCGGGATTTCGTTAAAGATTACTTTAACTCAACTTGAGCGCCAGCGGCTTCCAATTTGGTTTTGGCGTCTTCGGCAGCCTCTTTTTTCATAGTTCCAAGAGAGGCGGGAGGAGCATCAACCATGTCTTTGGCTTCTTTCAAGCCTAATTCAGGTTTGAATTCGCGGACGACTTTGATAACAGCAATTTTGTTGGCACCAGCATTGGTGATGGTGACATCAAATTCATTTTTTTCTTCGGCAGCGGGAGCAGCACCGGCAGCGGGGGCAGCACCGGCAGCGGGAGCAGCAGCCATGGCGACAGCCTTGACATCAAACTTTTCTTCAAGAGCCTTAACTAATTCAGAAAGCTCAAGAACCGAAAGTTCGGAAATTTGGGTTAGAATGGTTTCTAGTTTTTTATCCATTTTTATTTTTAATTAATAATTAAGTAATATACAATTGATATTTATTTGTCAGCAATTGCTTTTAAAGTTAATACCAATTGTTGTTGATTGAAACGCATAGCGTAAACAAGTCGCTCAAGGGGATTTTTAAGTCCACCAATAAATTGAGCGATAAGAGTGGATTTGGATGGAAGGGAAAGAAAAATTTTCAGCTCATCTTCAGATAAAAGCTTTTGATTATATAAACCATATTTAAAATAGGTTTTTTCTTTGCTTTTATTTATGGCGTCGATTTCTTTGAGGGGGGCAATTTCATCAGTTTCAGAATAGGCAATAGCAGTGGGACCAGTTAAGACTTCAGGTAATTTTATTCCCAATTTTTCAAAAGCACGCATAATTAAAGTATTTTTAACTACCTCCATAGATCCTCCGGCTTGTTTTACTTTAGCCCTAAGATTACCTATATCGGCAGCACTTAGACCTTGATATTGAAGAAGAGCAGCAGATTTAGAATCAGAGAGTTTTTGAGTTACTGATTCAATTTTGTCTATTTTTTGTTGGTTTGGCATATGTTTATATAAAAAAACCTCGACAGCATCGAGGTGTAAAAAGATTGTTTTTTACCTCGGCGGGACTTATGGTTGCCTGCTGTCTACGGATACAAGGGCTATTATACACTATTTTGGGTGGTTGGCAAAAGGAAGTTTAAGGGTTAAACTAGGAGCGTTGTAAATTGAAAGGAGGTTTCTATGAAAAAAGAAACAGTTGAAAAGGTTATAGATATGATGTCGGGAGGGAATAAAGATTTAAAAACAATTTTGGAAGGAACTTGTAAAATTTGTCAGGAAAAGATAGAATCGTGGCCAAATTATAGAACTGGTCGTTTGATTAATGGCTTGAAGAAGACAACAGACCATTTAATTAATGATCATTTTGGTACAAATAATTTTAGAACAAACTTTGAGGAAATTATCAGCAAAGGGCCTAATTACTGGGATTTGCCAGAAGGTAGAAATGCCAGTATTATTTTTGGTACGTATTTGCAGGACAAATTAAAAGATAAGGTAAATGTCGGAAGAGATAAATAAAATAGTTTTTGATTTTGATGGCACCGTGGCGGATACACTTCAATTGAGCATTAACTTGGTTAAGGAAATGAGGCCGGAAACCAGTAAAAAGGAAATTGAATTGTTTAGAGATAAGGGGGCAGCAGTACTCCAAAAAAAAATGAATCTATCTTTAAAAGAGATTTTAAAGCTATTGCGATTGTTGACTAAAAAACAAAGGCAGATAATAAATAAGGCAAAAATTTTTCCGGGAATGAAAAGGATCTTTGATGATTTGGGGAAAAAGGGCATAAGTGTTGTTATATTGAGCTCTAATAGTACAGAAAATATTGAAAAATGGTTGGCATATCAGAAGATTAAGATAGATAAAATAATTACTAACAATAATATTTTTGGAAAAGACAGGTTATTGAAAAAAATGGGCAAGCAATTTATTTATGTTGGCGATGAAGTAAGAGATGTGGAGGCATGTAAAAAGGCGGGGGTAAAAATAATTGGTGTTACTTGGGGTTTTAATGCGAAAGATTCTTTGAAAAGAGCGGGGGCTGATTATTTAGTGGACAATAGAATTGAATTACGGAAATTACTTTTGACCTTGGTCCAATAAGGTGATTGTCGACAGATTAGATGATTAGATAAATAGTAGTTAAGATGAGTAGAGGGAATGAATTCTTTTACCATTTCTTCTAAAAAGATAGTATTTTGAGAGCCCTTAATAAGAATAGTGCTATTGGCGGGAAGATGTTTTTTTAGATAATCAGAGGCTTGCCACCAATAAAGAAATTTTTTGGCTTTGGGACCAAAATAACGGCTGGTTTCTGACCCAACGCTAATGATTTGATCGGCATTTTTGAGCGCAGATTTATATAGATGTTGGTGAGATTGTTTTGAGGCGACTCCCAACTCTCTCATGTCACCCAAAACAGCAATTTTTGGAGAAGAAAAAATACTTAGAAATTTGAGTAATTCTACGGTAGCCAAAGGAGAAGAGTTGTATGAAGAATCAATAATAGTGGAGTTGTTAATTCCTTTTAATAGACTAGAACGACTGGCAGGTAGTTGGAAATTTTTAGAAAGGTTTTCTAAAATTTGGTTTTTTTCTAGACCAAGGTGTTTGGCTAAGGCGAAAGCGGCACCAATAGAGATATCGTAAATTTGAGGTAAGAAATAATTTTTGAGAGTAATTTTTTGTGGCTTAATAAAAATTTTATTTTTATTGGTAGTAAATTTGATAACTAAGGGGTCCAAAGGATTGATAATTGCAATATTAGCTTGATTAATTAACTTAGCTTTTTCTTGGGCAATTTCTTCTAAAGAAGAGAAATTTTCTAAATGAACAGGAGATACATTAAGAAAAATACCAATATCAGGTTTAATAATACTAAGAAGAAAATCCATATTTTTGGGAGTATTTTTGGAATCTATACCCATTTCCAGAAGATAAATATCAAATTTTGGCCAATAGGAAATAATTTTATAGGGAGCCAAAAGAGCGATTTTTAGCCAAGAAAAAAAAGAATAATCAGGGTTTTTAAAACCAAGAATATTGAGGGGGATGCCAGATTCAGAATTTGCACCGTAATTGGTTTTTACTTTAAACTGAGGGTTAAGAGCAGCTTGTGAAGCCAAAAGAGTGGAGCTTTTGCCAGCAGAACCGGTAATGCCAACTATTGTTAGATGGGGATTGATAAGCTTGTCTTTTATAAGCTGGATTTTGGCAAAAAAACGAAGGTAATGGAGAAAAAGGAAGGCAATTTTTTGTTTCATATTATGCTTCTTCGAATTGATGGGTGTAAACCTGTGAGTATGGTATAAGGAATGGTATTTAATATATTGGCTATTTTATATAAAGAACAGGGATCATTAATGTTTGGAGAAATTATGGTCACTTTATCGCCTATTTTAGCGTTTAATGTTCGGGGAATTTTTATAGTGGTCATGTTCATGGCGATATTGCCTATCACCGGAGATTTTTTTTGATTGAGTAAAAAAGAAATATTGTTGCTTAATGCTAGGGGAAGGCCTTCAAAATAACCGGCAGTAAGAATGCCGATTTTTTCGTTTTGTTTGGCAGTGTATGTACCGTTGTAGCCAACTTTATTATTGCTGTTGATTTGTTTGATTAGGGCTAGTCTGGAAGTAAAGGTTAGAGCTGGTTTTAAGATTTTTCTTTGACCCCGGCCTATATTAGTATGAGGCCCAAAAGGGGAGTAACCATAAAATCCAAGACCAAGCCGGATTAAATTAAAATAAGGATCCTTGATTATTGATGCTCCTGAAGTGGCAGAAAGGTGCTTGTATTTAAAACTGAAACCAGCTTTTTCAAAAATAGAAAGCATTTCTTTGAATAATTTAATTTGCTTTTTAGTAAAGGCAGTTTTTTGAAGATTGTTGGCTTGGGATAGATGGGAATAGACGCCTTCGATTTGGAGGTTTTGACAGTTTTTTAAGATGGAAATAAAGCCTTGAAGATGATTTTTTTGGATTCCAAGACGACACATACCGGTATCAAGTTTAATATGGATTTTAGCTCCTGGCTGGTATTTATTAAGAGTTTTTAATGATTCGATATCATAAACAGTAAAGGTAAAAGGTAATTTTTTCCAAATTTTATAATTACTTGGATCGGTATAACCCATAATCATAATGGGAGTTTTTGTATGATGCTTGCTTAGTTCATAGGCCTCATAGAGGGAATCGACCATAAGATAAGGAACTTTTAGGCGAGTATCAATGACTTTAGCAGTTTGAGATAGCCCGTGACCATAGGCATTTGATTTTAGAATAGGACAAATTTGGGTATGGGGATTTATTTTTTGAAAATAAGTAAAATTATCGACAAGGTTTTGGGAATTGATGATAATTTCGTTTAGAGTCTGATATAAAGGCACGATATATTATACTATATTTAGTATACAACATAAAAATTAGCTTTAATATTTATGTTTATAACATAAATATTTTATTTCTAGCAATGACAACGTTTATCTGCTAGAGGCGAAAACTTTACCGGGAATGATGGGAAATTTGCTACTTTAAAAATAAACTAGAACCCTAAGGATTAGTTATCCAAAACTGCTGGATAAAAATTATTTCTCTATCGCTACTTTGACACTGGGGCCCATGGTGGCGGATAGTGACAGTTTTTTTATTCTAGGAGCTTTTATGGCTTTGATTAATTCGTCCACATTGGCTTCCAGTTCATTTTCTGGTTGAGATACTTTACCAACAACAATGTGTATTAGAGGTGCTTTCTTTTCAGTTTTAATTGAAGTTTTAGCGGCAGCTATTTTTTTGATGGCTTCTTCTGGTTTTTCAGTTAGGGTACCGTTTTTAGGATTGGGCATAAGACCTTTTGGACCCAGAAGTCGGGCAAAGGGAAGAAGTTTGGGCATGGTTGTTGGAGTAGCTAAAATAATGTCAAAATTTATTTTGCCATCTTTAAGTTCGGCTAAAATTTTGTCATCGAAAATGACAATTTTTTTACTACTAGTTTCCAGATAAGGGAAGGTGATTTCAGCTATGTTGCCGATATCACTAACAGTTAAATGAGCCTCAATTTTACCATCAAATTTGGATAAAGAAGTTTGTTTAACCAACTTTATGGCTTCTTTAAGAGGATAAAATTTCAAGGCGTCAATATTTTTTTTGATAGCTTGATATTTTTTACTTCTGAGGCGAGTTTTCTTTTCAACAGTAGTAATATTTTTAGTGGTTTCGGATTCAGGAGGAGTGTCATTTTCCTGAGCCTTTTGTTTACCAGTTGATTTGGAAACTTCCTCCACTATTTTTTCTTTTTCGAGCTCTTTGGCTTTTTTGGCCTTGAGTTCTTTAGAGGTTTTGCTCATTTTTAGATAAAATAAATAATTAATCGATAATTTCAAGCCCCATAGAGCGAGCGGTGCCGGCAACCATTCGTTTGGCGGCTTCAAGATCAGCAGTATTAAGATCGTCTATTTTATCGGTGGCAATTTTTTCAATTTGCTCTGAAGTAATTTTGCCAACTTTTTCCCGACCTGTAGTGCTGCTACCTTTAGTAATGCCGGTAATTTTTTTAATCATATCGGTTACTGGAGGTTTTTTGATAATAAAGTCAAAAGAGTGATCTTCATAAATGGTGATGATGGCGGGTATTAAGGAACCGCGCATATCTTTGGTTTTTTCATTGAATTCATTGCAGAAATCCATGATTTTGATACCATGAGGACCTAGAGCGGTGCCGACTGGAGGAGCAGGATTGGCTGAAGCTGCTTGAATAGCAAGCTTTACGGTAGTTTTAATTTTTTTAGACATTTTTATAATTCCTTAGAAACTTGTAAAAAATCGAGCTCGACAGGAGTTTCCCTTTCAAAAAAAGAAACAAGAACTCGAAGCTTGCCTTTTTCTTGATCGATACTATCGATAGTACCAATAAAATCAGTAAAGGGCCCATTGGTAATTTTGACAACATCGCCCAACGAAAAAGGAGTTTGATATTTGGGCTTGTCTTCGACGGCAGTTTTTATAATATTGTTGATTTCAGATTGAGAAATGGGGGTGGGTTTAGATCCGATACCGACAAAGCCAGTAACACCTTGGGTGGTGCGAACCGTAACCCAAGAATCATCGGTCACAATCATTTGAATTAGTACATAACCGGGGAAGGTTTTTTCTTGAGTCTTTACTTTGTTTCCGCGACGAATAACCATTTTGGATTGAATTGGAATAATGGCTTGGAAAATATAATCTTCGAGACCCATGGTTTTAATACGGGTTTTGAGGGCGTCTATGACTTTGTACTCATGACCAGAATAAGTGTTTATTGCATACCAAGTGGCATCCACACCAGGAGTGCTATTGGACAATTTAAATTGAAATTCCTTTTTTTTAGTTTTTGTAGAATTGTTGGGCATGCTATCTAATTAGGGCTAAACCTTGAGTGAATAGATAATCAAATCCCCCTAAAAGTAGAGAGATGACGACAGATATGGATATTACCACAATTGTTAGCTGAATTATAGAGTCGCGTTTTGGCCAAGAGATTTGTTTAAATTCGGCTTTGACTTCTTTAAAAAAATTAATGATTTTTTGCATCAGGATATTATAGTATAGGCAAAAACTGAATTCTAGCTCTTGTTAATTCAGGAGAATTTTTAATCGGTGATTTGATATAGATTTAGTCAGAATGTGGTATTTGACAAACACTAAGGGTGGTGGGTATTATGGACCATAAACACTAATACTGGTGTTTTAGAAAAAATGACGAAAAGTTCAATAAAATTAAACAGCTGGAGGGTTAAATAATGTTGTGCCCTTATTGTGCTTTCGATGAATCAAATGTTTTGGAATCTAGAGACGCTTTTGAGGGGAAGGCGACACGTCGTCGACGAGAGTGTTTGAAATGTAAAAAGAGATTTACTACTTACGAGAGAATAGAAAATATTTCTTTAAAAGTAATTAAAAAAGATGGGCGAATTGAGGATTATAGCCGAGAAAAACTGGATCGTTGTTTTGAAAAAGCCTGTTGGAAATTGGGACCTGCGGAAAGAGCAGAAATAATTGATGAAGTGGAAAGAAAATTATTAAATTGGAAAACTGTTGAAGTACCATCAAAAGAAATTGGTAAATTGGTTATGAATAAACTCAAAAACATAGATCCGGTGGCTTATATTCGTTTTGCAACAATTTATCAGGATATTAAAAATGTGGATGAGTTTAAAAAATTAATTAAAAATTTTTCATCTCAAAATGGATGATATTAGCCAAAGAAATAAAAAAATAAAAATTGTTTTAAAAGCACCGATGATGTCGGAGAATGCGAGATATATTGCTGAAACTAGGTATGCCATAAGAAATGAAAAAGGAGAAAGTGTTGAAAATATTCAAGACATTTTATGGCGGGTAGCTAGTAGTATTGCTAAGGGTGATGAACATTTTGGTACTGATAATGCGGAAATTGAGAAAAAGGCAGTGGATTTTTATGAAATTATGGCTGAACAAAAATTTTTGCCGAATACTCCGTGTCTAGTAAATGCTGGAAAAGTAAAGCAACAATTATCGGCTTGTTTTGTTTTACCGATAGAAGATTCTATGGATTCTATTTTGGAAACTTTGACCCATATGGCTCAGATTCACAAAAGTGGTGGCGGAACAGGTTTTTCATTTACTAGATTAAGGCCATCGGGTGATTATATAAAAAGCAGTGGGGGAACAACGGCAGGGCCAGTGAGTTTTATGCAGGCTTATAATGATGTGACTGGGCAGGTGAAGCAGGGAGGGGTTCGGCGAGGGGCAAACATGGGGATGTTGTCTATTGACCATCCAGATGTATTGCGATTTGCGGTAGCTAAATTAGACGAATATTCAATTACGAACTTTAATATTTCTTTGGCGGTGACTAATAATTTTATGGGTAAAATAGAAAGTGACAAAGATTTTGTGGACAATGATGATTTTCCAGAGGATATTATTGAGAAAATTAGATTGGCAGAGGCAAACCGAGATATAGATGCAAAGTTGCGGGAAATAGATGCAGAAGTGGCTAAACTTTATGAATGGGCTAAGGCAAAAAAAGAGGGAGAAGGTTATGAATTGATTAATCCTCGAGATGGAAGGGTAATTCTAAAATTGAATGCTTATAGAGTATTTAACTTGATTACACGTTTAGCTTGGCAATATGGAGATCCGGGGTTAATTTTTATTGATCGAATGAATGAGGCCAGTTCTAATCCAGTACCTCATTTGGGGAAAATCGAGGCGACCAATCCGTGTGGAGAGCAACCGCTGTTACCTTATGATGCTTGTAATTTAGGATCAATAAATTTAGCAAAATTTGTCCTAGAGAAAAATCAGGATAAATTGGATTTGGATTGGGAAGAACTTGATAGGGTGGTTAACGAGGCAGTACATTTTTTGGATAATGTGGTTGAGGTGAATGATTTTCCGATATCAAAAATTCGGGAAATGGTGGATAAAACTAGAAGAATTGGATTGGGGGTAATGGGATTTGCAGATATGTTGTTTAAATTGGGAGTGGCTTATAATTCGCTTGAAGGAATCGAATGGGCTGAAAAAACGATGAAATTTATTTCTGAATCGGCTAAAAAGGCAACCCAAAAATTAGCTATAGAAAGGGGTGTTTTCCCTGAATGGGAGAGAAGTGTCTATGGCCAGACAAACTATCGACCGAGAAATATGGCTTTAACGACGATTGCCCCAACAGGAACAATCTCTCTGCTTGCTGATGCTAGCTCAGGAATTGAGCCTTTATTTTCTTTGGGATATCAAAAAAATACAATAGAAGGAAAAATCTTATATATAATGAATCCGTTTTTTGTGGAGACTTTGAAAGAAAGGGGGATTTATAGTGAAGAGTTGATGGATAAGATTGTTAAAAACGGGGGTAAATTGGAGGGGATAGAGGAAATTGACGATGAATTAAAAAAGGTTTTTATTACGGCTTTGGAAATTAGTCCCGAGTGGCATATTCGAATTCAGGCAGCTTTTCAGAAATATATTGATAATGCAGTGAGTAAAACAATAAATTTCCCTAAAGAAGCGGGAGTAGAGGAAGTACGAAAAGCATATAAGTTGGCCTATGATTTGGGGACCAAAGGAATTACTATATACAGAAGTGGCAGTAGAGAAAAGGAAGTGATACAGGAAGTTAAAAACAAAAGTCCGTCTTCGCCAGAGGCTACGACGAAGCGAGATAAAAAGAAAACGCCAGAAGCGGCCAGGGGAATTAGGTTGCGAAAGGCTTGTGATGTAGGAAAGGTGTACACTTCAGTTTTTTTTGAAGAAGGAGATGGGCCAGTTGAAGTGTTTGTGAATTTGGGTAAATCAGGTGGCTATTTGGCTGGATCGGCTGAAGTTACAGGACGTTTGGCATCTTTGGCTCTGAAATATGGAGCTAATTTAGAGGAAGTGGCGGACGAATTGGTGGGAATTTCTTGTGGTCAAAGAGTTGGTTTTGGTAATGGGAGTGTTTTGAGTATGTTTGATGCTGTGGGTAAATCTCTCTTAGAAATTTCAAAGGGAGAACAATTAGATTTATTTGAAGGAGAAAAAGAGAGAATTGAAATTCCCCAAAAAATTATTAGTAAAGAAAAAGATATTTTAGCCGACATTCGTAAAAAACAAGCAGACACAGAAAGCGCCTTTAGCAGTTGCCCTGATTGTGGCAGTCCTTTGTATGCTGAAGAAGGCTGTTTTAAATGTTCAAATGCTTTTTGTGGTTATAGTAAATGCTCATGATTACGACAAAGAAGGGGGACAAGGGGCAAACAAATTATTTTGAAAAAAGGATTAGTAAAGATTCTGATTTGATTGAAGCCTTGGGTACTTTAGATGAATTACAAGCTGTTTGTGGTCTAGTAAAGTTAGAAAAAATACAAAAAGATTTACATTTGATAATGGGTTTGTTTGGACAAGAAGGAGGAGACAAGATACTAGAAATAAGAATAAAAGAAATGGAAAAGGAAATAGAGAAAATGGAGAAAAAAATATTGGTGCCAAAAAGATTTTTAATATTTAAAAAGGCTAAAGCAGTAAAATTAAATTGGGTTAGAACGATAGCTAGGAGGGCTGAAAGGTTGGCAGTAAAATTAGAAACAAGAAGAGGGAAACAAGATAAAAACATCTTGGTCTATTTAAATAGGTTGTCTGATTATATTTATTTATTAACGTTAAAAGAAGAAAATAAGATAAAATAAAAATGAAATAGGGTGTAATTCCCTTGCAGTGCCGCTACGGTAAAAGCCCGAGCCATAAATCTTTCGAGCAAAAAGTATGAACAAAGAATTTAAACCATATTTTGATATTAATGAGACTGAATTAGAGGTGGTGGCTAGGGTTTATCAAGAAGAAAGGAAAGATGTCTTCCCGTCAGAGAGAGTGGTTCATGCTGAAGATTATTTTCAAAAACGAATAGATACTGATAATTGGGAATATAATCTTCATTCTTTAGAAGAAAAAAAAGCGACGATAAATGCGTTTAAGCTGTTTGATCAGGGTTACCAAATGGCTATTTGGATTAGCCCTGAAAGTGAGATTTATGAAGAAGGAAGGATAAATGTGATGCTTTTTGGAAAAAAGAACGAGGAAAGTTTTTTTGAAGCTTATGGTATACCGTTGCTAACTGGAAGAGAAGATAGTTTAAGAATGGGTGGAAAATTAATAAAAAAGGGAGGAGTGGTAATGGAAAATATACGTGAAATAGATGATTTGAGGGGGCAGCCGATTGGTTTTGATTTAAATGAAAATAAATGGTTGCAAAAATGTCAGGAATTATTGCCAGAGTTAGATTGGGCATGGGAGATAATTGGTTTAGGAGGGGTAGATGAAAATATGAAAAAAATAGCTTTAGAAGTACAGAAGGTGAGAGATATAGCCCGTGGGGACAATTATTTATTTGAAATGATTATGAGGCAGAGGGGTTATTTATTGAATGTGTCGGGGAGTCATGGGGGGTCTTGGTTAAGTCGGGATTTGGGTAGGGGGCAAGGAATAATTACTCTGAATATAGGTGGAAAAATAGAATATCGTCTAGGCCAAACTGAAGGATTAAAACATTGTGAAAAATGTGGTTGTTGGCATAGTGGAGAAAAGTGTCCTATTTGTGACAAGGAATGAAAATGGTTTATAATAAAATTATGAAAAATATTGTTGCGATATTAATAGTAGTTTTATTAACGATTTTAGTATTGCCGAAGGTAAATTGGGGCAGAATTGCCGTAGGGCCAGCAGAGACAGTGTCAGTTTTAGGAGAAGCAAAAAGCCAGCAAAAAAATCAAAAGGCTACTTTTTCAGCTGGAGTAGAAGCGATAAATAATGATAAAGAAAGCGCAATAAATGAGGTAAATAGTAAAATGGAAGTATTAATAAAGTCAATTAAAGATTTTGGTATTGCTGAAGAAGACTTGCTGACACAAAATGTATCAATATATCAATCAGAAGAGAGTTATTATGAAAACGGTGTTCAAAGAAGCCGTAAAGGTCAGTGGAGAGTAAGTAATTCTGTAGAAATTACCTTAAGAGAAGTTGAGAGAGCTAACGAATTAAACGATTTGTTGAGCAAGAGTGGAGCAACCAATACTTGGGGGCCAAATTTTTCAGTGGATAATACCAATACTGCTGAAAAGGGTCTTTATGATTTGGCGATGAAAGATGCTCGTGAAAAGGCGGAGATAATTGCAAAAGCCTCGGGAAGATCTTTAGGAAAAGTTTTAAGCGTGATAGATAGTGGAGCTGAAAGCCAAATCTATCCTTTGACTTCGTCTGTTAAATTCGATGGGCTAGGTGGAGCTGGTTTGGAGCCTGGGAGTAGTACAGTACTTAAAAACTTAAGCGTTGTTTTTGAATTGAAATAAACGAGCTTAAACCGCAGGGAAGGAATTTGATATAGATGAGAATATTGAGAGGCCGGTTGGCTTGAGGTAAAAATGGGTATGGAAATTTTAAAGCAGGAATTTCAAAACCCAACTGATTATTTGAACTATTGTTTAGGTTTGGAAAAGAAGTTTGAGAGAGGTGGTCCACAAGTATTATCTCTTCAATTAATATCAAAGAGTCCTGAAGGTAACGAGGTAGGTTGTAGAGATATTGCTTTTAGTACAGCCAGTCAGTGTTATAGTGGTGGTATTTCAGAAATGAAATCAAGACCTGGTGATAGGGCAAATCAGGTTTTGGACTCAACCTTGGTTAGCGGCCACCATACTACCAGACAGCATGATAGTCTGACCTTTAAAATTTTGGCTTCACGGGCGGTGGTTCACGATGTATTACATGCTGGACCTTTTTATAATACTAGTCAGCAAAGCCAGAGATATGTAGAAGCTAAAAGAGGCAACTTTGTTATACCTACTGGTTTAAGCGAAAAAGAAAGAAATATATTTATCCAGGCGGCAGATTATGCTAATGAGAGTTATTTTCAAATGTTACCCCTATTAGAACCTGAAGTAATGAGGCGCCTTGGTGAAATATACGGAGAGAAATTATTGCAAAGTGAGGAGAGAAAAAAAATTGAAGATGTTGCTAAGAAGAAATCTCAGGAGATAGCCAGATATGTTTTACCGATTAATCAGCTAACTGTTTTGGATTACAGTATTAATGAATTGGAATTATTGAGAATGTTTAGGGCTTCTCAGTTGTTGGGGACGACGGATGAGTCGAGATTGTTAGTGGGACAAATGGTGAGAGAGGTAGCCAAGTCGGATCCTCAATTATTAAAAGAATTATCCTTACCAGTGAAAGAATTATACGAAGTGCCGGAATTAAATAATTGGGAACTGGTTAGGAATAAAGCTGAGTTTGATAAGGCAACTGAAGGGAAGGTGGCTAAACTTTTAGCCTTTGATTCCAGAAGTTTGGAGGTGGCGGCGATGGCAGTGAGAAATGTTTTGGGGGTATCTAAGGAAAATTTAGGAAATGAGGAGGCTTTGGAACTTTTAATGAACCCACAAAAGAATAAACTTTTGGGTGATGTTTTTGAGACGGCCATTGATGATCCCTTGGGTCGATGTTTAAGGTTAATTAACTTTGATTTTGGAGTTAAATTGTCGCTTACGGCTGATTCACAGAGACAAAGGCATCGAACTATTGCTGGAGCTACCCCTGATAGGTTAATGGTTTTTGATGGTGAGCCAGACTACTACACACCGTTGGTGATAAGAGGCCATGAAACTTTAGAAAATTTTTATGATCAGGTAAATCAAAGAGAAGTGGACAATGTTAATTGGCTGTTGTATGCGGGTACTAGGAGAGATATTGCCCTGTATTTGTTGCCAAATAGTCAGCATGTGAGAACAGTGGAGAGAGGGGATTTGTTGGATCATTTTCATCGTAAAAAATTGAGACTTTGTAATAACGCCCAAGAAGAAATATTTTTTATGGATTTGGAACAAAGTCAGCAATTAATTAATGAAATTCCTCAATTAAAAAATACCTTAAAGGCGCCTTGTGGGTTAAGAAAAGATATTGGTGTAAAACCTTATTGTCCAGAAGGAGACAGGTGGTGTGGAGAAACGATGTGGAATATTGATATTAGAAATTATAAGGATAATAGAAAAATATGAAGGAAGGAAAAGGAAAACTGATTGTCTTTGAAGGAGTTGGGGGTTGTGGAAAGGGGACACAGATAGACTTACTTAGTAGGGAATTGCTTAGACGCGGTAAAACAGTATTCACAACTTGTGAACATACCAGAGATACTTCTATTGGTCAGTTAATAGAAGACACAATCAAGAAAAAGAAGGATGAAATGGATTCTGATGCTTTGCAAATTACTTTTGTGGCAGATAGGATAAATCATACAAAGAGAGTAATTTTGCCAGCGTTAGATAAATATAATTTTGTGTTAGAAGACCGTTATGAAGCTTCAACTATTAGTTATTTGAGGGGAGATTTAAGAGGTATTATTTTTGATTTTCAAAGAAATATGGGTGTGAGAGAGGCAGATCTAACCTTGATACTTGATATTGATCCGCATGAAGCAGTAAAGAGAGTTTATGGTCGAGGAGATAAAGATATTTTTGACAATGCTGAGAAATTTAAAAAGGTAATAGAGGGGTATCAATGGTATACAGAGAGGAATAGAGGTGTAGTAGCTTGGATTGATGCTAATGGTGGTAGGGATGAGATTCATCAGAGAGTGGTGACAGAAATCCAAGAGAGAGGATTTTTGGGGTAAAATAGTGTCATGAGCGAAAATAGTCAGATTTTAAAATTGATTGATGAGGAAGAAAAGTATCAAAAAGAAACAATTAGGTTGATTCCGAGTGAAAATTTTGTATCAGAGGCGGTAAAGCGAGCTTTATCTAGTGATTTATCTAACAAATATGCTGAAGGTTATCCTGGAAGGAGATATTATCAGGGGAATAAATTTATAGATGAAATTGAAAATTTGACCATAGAAAGAGGCAAGAGCTTGTTTGGAGTCGAACACATGAATGTTCAGCCATATTCGGGAAGTCCAGCTAATGCAGCGATTTTAATGGCTCTTTTGGAACCGGGAGATAAAATTTGTGGAATGAAATTGTCGGCTGGAGGACACTTAACTCACGGACACCCACGAATTACTTTTTCAGGAAAGTTTTTTGAGAGCGTGCAATATGATGTCAATAATGAAGGAAAAATTGATTATGAAGCATTGGGAGAGATAGTTGAAAGAGAAAAACCGAAGCTTATTTTTTGTGGAGGAACAGCTTATCCATGGAAAATTGACTGGCAGAGATTTAGTGAAATTGCTAGCAGAGTGAATGCTTATTTGATAGCTGATATTGCCCATATTGCAGGTTTAATTGTAGGAGGAGTACATGAAAATCCGGTTGATTTTGTCGATGTGATTAGTTCAACAACGCATAAAACATTGCGTGGACCACGTGGAGCCTTTATTGGAGTTACGAAGAAAGGTTTAAAAAGAGATCTGGAATTGGTAAAAAAAATAGATAAGGCGGTATTTCCCGGATTGCAGGGTGGACCCCATATGAATGTAATAGCGGCTATGGCTGTGGCATTTGAGGAGGCGAGTCACCCTGAATTTAGAGAATATGCAGAGCAAATTATAAGGAACGCAGAGGCATTGAAAAGGGGGTTGGAAATGGGAGGAGCATTAAGAATATTTGGAACGGAAAATCATTTATTGGTGGTTGATTGTGGTTTTGAAAAAGGGAAAAAAATGGCCGTAAAATTGGAGGAAATGGGAATTATTGTGAACGCCAATACAATTCCTCACGATGAAGCGAGTCCGTTTAAACCGTCAGGAATTAGAATTGGGACGCCAGCGATGACAACCAAGGGCTGGAAGGAAAAAGAATTTGAAGAGGTGGGAGAAAGGATTGGAAAAATGATTGTTGGTATGTAGGGAATGATTACGACTGTTCCTTGGAATTTTTTAAAAGCCAAATAATAGCAATAATCAATAATCCGAAGCCTAAAAATTGAATTACTTGGGGCCAAAAAAGAATATATATTGTAGGGAAGGATTGCGACTGTTCTGTACCAATAAGATTGCTTGGAGTTTCCCAGCCATTAGCCCAATTGTTTAGGAGGAAGTGGGGGAGAAATTTTATTTTATAATTATCAAAATAGAAAGCTATCCAACCAGAATTAAAAGATTGATAAAGAGTTAAAAATTGGTTATCGGAATTTTTTTGAATATTATCGATTTTTATCAAAGAGTAGTTTGGCCAAATAATTTGGTAATTTATTGGATAAGTTTTATTTTCTTGAGTTGGTGTGGAGTTGAAAATATTGTTGTCAATTTGATAGATACTAAGTGATTCTATTTGAGAAATAGAAGGAAGATTAGCATATGAGAGAGTATTAATATTAAGGGTGTACCCTGAAAAATCATCCATAGGAGGGACAAGAAAGCTGCTTTCATGGAATTGATTTTGTCGCTTTAATTGGTCTTCAAGAACACAAAGATTGGTATAGTCATTGCGAAGACAAAAACGGATGGGTAGGCCGGAGAGATATTTGCTTTTAAAAGTAAAAAGATAACTATTTGAATGAGATAGGGGAAGCTTCATTTCTAGCCCCTGAACAGAGTTAAGACTGGTAATTTGTAAAGAATTATTTGTTAATTCTAGATTAGGGTTGGTGGGATTGTACTGAAAAAGTTGTAAAGCAGAAAAGGTGGTGAGGTGATTAATTTTAGAAGCTTCTAATAATTGAGTGTCGGCCTGTTCTATTTCATTAAGAATTTGACGTAGAGGGTAATTTTGGTCTTTGGAAGTATTGGTGGTTAAATAATCATTACCGTTAAATTGTGGGTCCCAAAAATTTTTAATATATTCAGGCCCAATAAAATTCTTTATAGTTTGTAGTTGGATTAAATCATGACTTGGGTTGACCTGGTACAGAAAAACAGAGCCGAATTGTTTAAGAAAACTTACTTTATTTTGGTTTAAGAGTGAATTGAGTAGATCATATGTTTCTAGACGGAAGGTAATTTGTTCTTGATTTTTGGGAGAAGATGGAATGATGGCCTGATCCCAAAGAATGTATTTTACGTTATATTTAAGTAGGTTATTATAAAATTTTTCTTGATTTTTTGAATATAAAGTGTAATAAAATTCACGATATGATTGTTCATTTTTTACTTCCCAACGATCAGAGTCCCGATCGAGAATACTTTGGGGAAAACCAAACCAGACAAAGCCAGAACCTTGGTAGTGCCAATTGTAATACTGCCAACCACTAAATTCGTGAAGAGGTAAGGTCAGGATTCGTCCGTCAGGCTGTTTTTGCAAAAATTTATGAAGACTAAAATAACTGCTAGGAATATTGATGCGAACAATTGGAGAAATTAATTGTCCTTTGAAAAAAGGGAAGGTGTAGATAATTAGAGAGAAAGAAAAAATCAGGCTGATAATTTTAATGTATTTTTTTGAAAGGATAGAAAAAATGAGATGAAGAGTGTAGGCTAAATAGAGATTAAGAGCCAAGGTGAAAAGAATTGACACTTTGGTGAAAATGAAACGGAAAAGTTCTTGAAACAAACTGCTTTTGAGAAGCAGATCAAAGGGAATGCGAATTATCGGAGTGGAGTTGGCTAAAAGAAAAAAGGGGATAATAAAAAAGACACTTAGGGGGATAAATGTTTTATCTTTTTTGATAAAAGCAGCGATTAATCCAGAAAAAGAAAAAAAGAAAATGAGATGGCCGATAATAAAAACATCATAGTTTTGGAGGTGTTGATTCCAAGTTTCAGTTAAGTTTTGGGAATTGCGACGGCTAAAATTATATTCATTCCAATTAAAGTAAAAGCCTTTGACGAGAGAAGTGTTGTCTAAGGTGCCGGTGGCCCGATTTTGAAGAAGATATTCCTGAGAGTAAAGACGATTGCCTCGATTGATTAGAGGGTTATTGGTTGAGGTGAGGGCATAGTGAATGTTGGGTAAAAGCCAAAAGGAATTGGCTAATAGGGTAATAAGCAATAAATAGAGAGAATTTTTGTAGCGATCACGATGGAAGAGTGAATATAATACTAAAAATAAGGCATAGACAACAAAAAAGGCATACCAAAGCTGGGCGGCGTAAGCTTGGGGAGAAGCAAAAAAAGTTAGTAGTAAATAGATGAGTAGATGGGTAGGTTTACGAGACTGCAAATATTTTAAAGAAAATAAGATTAACAGGGGAAGAAAAGCCCATTGGGTAGGGAACATTTCGAAGGGGACATAAAATTGCTGCATAGTGCCAAGGTTTAAAAGATAGGCAAGAGCAGAAATAAAAGCTAAAAGTGTAGCGTGAGATTGATTTTTGAAAAGATATTTAATGAGATAAAAAAAAGAGAGAGTGCCGACGATGAGGCATAAAAACACATAGCCGTAGCGGAGAAAATTTAGAGGCAAGAAAAAATGGAAAATCCATAAGATGAGAACTCTGGGTAAGTCGGCCATGGCTGAGTGGCCTGCTAAATCACCTAGTCCCTGATCAGAACGCCAAACACCAAATATGAGACGTTTAAAATTTAGAGAAAAATCAAATTCTGGGTGTAGAGTGTCCCAACCGGTTAAAAAAGTATTGGGGGTGTAGTTTTTGAAGCAGATAAAGAGACAGATTAACAAAAGTATAAGGGGATAAAATAATGGCCAAGAGCGGACTTTTTTCACTATAAATAGTTTATACTAAATTTAATGAAGCTGGGTAAAAAAGAGTATGTTTTGATTGGATGGAGCATATTGTTGGTTTTGGCGAATATTTTATGGTTGAGTTTGGATAAAAATCCACCCGCTTGGGATCAGGCAGCCCATTTGAAAGGAATAGTAAATGCAAATTTATTTTTGAGAGGAAAATTTGAAGGGGGATTTTTGGGTTTATTGCAAAGTTTTTGGGGTTATCCGCCACTAATTTATTTTTTGGGAGCTTTTTGGAGTTTTATAAGTGGGATTGGAGTTAATCAAATTACTTTACTTAATACTATATTTTTGATTTTAGGAATATGGGGGATATATAAATTAGCTGGCAATAAGGTTTTGCCAGCGATTTTATTTTCTTTATTTCCGGTAATTTATGACATTTCCAGAAATATGTTATTGGATTTGGCACTAACAACTTGGGTTATATGGGGTTTATATTTTTGGTTAAGGAAAAATGACGAAAAATGGCTGTTGATGTTGATTTTGGCGTCATTAACAAAACTAAATGGTTTTATTTATTTTTTGCCGATGGTACTGATTTCAACAATAGAAAGATTTAAAGAAAAAGATTTCTGGAAAAAAGCAATTATTGGAGTATTTATTTATGGAATAGCGGTGGGTTGGTGGTGGTTTCTCAACTGGACTTCAATTTATCAATATTTAACAGGTCTGGCGGGACAAGGAGAAGAGCTTACGGATCCAATGAACTTATTATCTCTAAGCACTTGGATTCATTATTTGAGATTATTTTTCTTGCAACAAGTAGGGCCAATAATCGGAGTAGTATTCGGCATAGGTTTATTGAAGGTAGATTTTAAAAATGGAGAAAATAAAAAATTGTTGTGGTGGGTGATTGTAAGCTATGTTATTTTTACAATTATAAAAAATAAGGATTTTAGGTTTACAATGCCGATTTTGCCAGTAGTGGCTTTATATTTTGGTCAAGGATTGGTGGAGATAAAGAGGAAATGGTTGATTGCCTTGGTTTTAGGGTGGATGTTGTTTAACTATATTGAAAATTCATTTAATTGGCCGATAAAAAAACCAGTAGTGGTGTCAACTCCAACTTTTGTGATGGGAGATGTCAACTGGATTGATTTTAGTGATTATCCGGTGAGGGAAGTGAGGCAAAATAAATGGCCGAATATGCAAATTATTAACGATTTACCAAAGGGTAAAAATAGTGTTTTGGTTGTTATAAACAGCGCGGAAATTAATGATAATAATTTACAGCTTTATAAATTAATGATGGGAAGAAATGATTTAGAAATTAAGGGGGTAGATTGGTGGGGAAAAGATGATTTTGATTATATTTTGGTGCCAGATTTGGAAACAGAAAGTGCTCCATTTTATGATGTTCAATTGTCAATAAGAAAAGAAATAATTGAGGAAATATGGCAAAAAAACAGCCACGATTATGAAATCGTGGCTGAATATGTTTTACCCAATAAACAGGGTAAAATTTATTTACTTAGAGGCTCATCGTAAATCACTTGGGTGGCTTTGCCGTTTTTGTCAAAAATGACAATTCGAGCGGTTAGACAACCGTCACCAACACCGTCATTATCTAAATCACCACAACCTACTTCTAGGTCTTTGTTTACCAATTCGGCGACATTAGTATTTACTTCACAACCTGAACCCCACTGGGCATAAATTTTAAGGGGGACTTCGGAGTTGTTGATAATGGTAGTGCCTTCGCCGACACCATTGTCATAATACTTAACTCCATCTACTTCGACATCGCCACGGGCAGAAGCACCGGGTACGAGCAAGTTGATGGCTTTAGCATCGGTGTTCCAAGGGCGACAGTCAGTATTAAGGGGACCGGTTGCCTTGACAGCTCTACATCCGCCTAGTGCGAGGGGAAGAATAATGGCAGCACGAGCAAGTTTTTCTTTTCCTTTCATATTTTTAATAATTATTAATTAGGCAGGTAGGTCAGTTCAAGGTAAATATATCAGAATATGACTAAATTGTCTAGTTTTGTATCTTTTTTGTAAGTTTCGTCCTTTTGGAACTCTTCAGTATCGACACACATCGATAAACTTACAACAATCTCTTTCTTTTTTTCTTTCTTTCCTTTCTGGCACTTTTGGCTAAAACTCACAGATCTAACGTGAGAAACCAAACTAGGTAAGTGCAAACCTAATGGCTTTTTAAGAGGCAAAGGGGTTATTCGGGGATTTCAGTGTATAAATTCTGCTCAGGCTCACCATCGCGGAAAATTACTACACGGGCAACCTTGCAGCCACCAACATCGCCGCAACCGACGGTGAGGTCTTTTTCCACCAGATATTTTACATCTGTGGAAACCTCGCAACCGGAACCCCACTCCGAATATACTTCGAGCTTTTTGGAGCTCAAATTTATGATGGTAGTGCCTTCGCCGACACCATTATCATAATATTTAACTCCGTTAACTTCGACATCGCCACGGGCAGAAGCACCGGGTACGAGCCAGTTGGTGGCTTTAGCATCGGGGTTCCAATCTTTACAGATGGGATCGACGGCCACGGGTGCTTCGGTGGGGGGTTCAACCACAGGTGCTTCGGTCTTAACGACTGGAGCTTCGGTTGCGACCAGAGATGGTTGTTCAACCACAACTGTGATTACCACCACCGTGGGAGGAGGTGTTTTTTCAGTTTCAGCAGAACATGCGGTGCTACTGAGGAGTGTAAACACTACCACCAAAATAAATAAAAAACGTTTTGCGTTCATTTTTCTCCTTTATTTAGAAAAAAAAGCTTGCGCAAGCTTTTCAGGGAACGACCTTGTCATTTGACCCATATCTTTGATATGAAACCTGAAAACAAAAAATAAAAAAATTATTTTCTATTTTCAGGTTTCATAAAGACATGAGAATTGAGAAAGCAGGCACAAGGAACACAAATTTTAGGAAAGATTTTTTTAAGAAAGAGATTGTTAAAGAACTGTGTTTTTAGCTAATCCAAACGCGGTGTTTGGGTAGCCTCTGACACTTTCTGGTGATAAACACCAGAGGAGAAACGGAGTAAGCAGTAGTAGGAGCCACCCTTACCCCGAGAGTCTCTCCTCTGATGTTTAACCTCCTAACGGCGGTTAGGTTCAGAGGGAAGCAAGAACTTCTATTTGTTAAAGAAATTAAAAGTTGACTATAACAATCAACAATTAATTGTAAGAAAGTGTATCAAGAAAAGGTAATAATGTCAAGTTATAGGATATGAAAAACAATAATTAGGAGGATAAGATAATCTAAATTATTTAGTAATTATTATTACTTTTTTACTTTAGATTTTTAATAAAATCTTTTATTTCTGGAGCGTAATTGTCGTCGAGCATAGCCACCGCTATATTGGCTTTTAGCCAGCGGAGGGGGTCGCCGGTGGTCATCCAGTCGGATTTATTGTCTAGGGCTTCGGTAATTACGACATCGTTTGCAGCAAGAGTATTGATAGCGTCAGCGTACCAAAGTTCGTTGTCTTTGGAGAGTCCTTGAGTGGTGAGAACAGGCCATAATTTTTTGGCATCGACAATAGAGCGGCCAACTTGTCCAAAAAATGAAGGAGCTTTGTCGGCGCTAAGTTTTTCAAACATGCCAGAAATTCGGTGAGGATATTTTTTGTCAGGAATAAATTTTACTGAACCATAACGATGGATTTCGGCAGGGCCGACATCTTTTACAGAGACAGTAATGGCTGGGGTGTACTTTTCAAAGGTGGTGATCATTTTTTTGAGAAAACGACCGGTGTCTTTTTCGACGATTAGGTCGTCGCCGAACATGTAGACAAAGGGGTCGTTGCCGATAAAAGAACGTGCGGCTAAAAGAGGGGAGCCGTTGCCATAGGGGAGGCGAGGAGATTGAGGTATTAATTTTAGAGTTTTTAATTTTTTATTGATTTGTTTTAGAGAGTCGAGAGCATCAAGTTTGTTGACTGATTTAAGATATGTTTCCCAATCTTGATTGGGCTGAAAATAACTGCGAACTGTTTTTTCGCCGTGACGGTGGACAATACAAATTTCAGTAATACCTGCGGCAATAGCTTCTTCAACTAAATATTGAATATTTGGTTTATTTAGGACGGGAACAA
>CAZQUM010000004.1:27437-31856 GCA_964596585.1 uncultured Gammaproteobacteria bacterium | reverse complement strand
AATAGGTTAAATAAATTTGTTGTTTTGCTCGGGTAAGAGCTACATAAAAAAGGCGGCGTTCTTCTTCAAGGGGGTTTTCGCTGAGAGTATATTTTGTAATTCCTAGGGGGAGCTTGATAAGAGCCCTGTCAATTGACCTGTCCCACTTTTCAGATAAAGCTTTGATAATAAAAACGTGTTCAAATTCTAATCCTTTGGCTTTGTGGACAGTCATTAAACGAATAGAATCGTCAACCAAGGATTCCAGAGGAGGACTGTTGAGAGCAACTCTATTTTCGTAAAGAAGGTCAATCTTTTTTAACCAATCAAAAAGAGATGTTTTTTGGAGTGACTGACTTTGTTTGAGGTGAGAATAAAGGGTGTTTAGTTGTTTTAGTAAACTAATATTTTTGCTTCTGAGGATTGAATTTAGAAAAGAAAAACGACGGATAATTTTGTTAAAAACTTTATCGGGAGGAAAATTTTGAATATCCTTTAATGATTTTGAAACATTATCCTGGAAGAGGTTAAGTTTGTGAATAAATCTTTGAGAAAAATGATTAGAGGCTAATAATTCTGAATCCGAAATCACATCAGAAAGTGAAAGTTTTTCTTTGTAAACTAAACGAAAAAGTTTATAAAGGGAAAGAGGGGGAAATTTTAGAAAGGAGAAAGAAAGAACTTTAGCTAAAAGAGAATCGTTGGCGGGGTCAGAAAGGTAATTTAAAAGGGTCAACAATTGTTGAATTTTTAAACTATCGAAAACATTAACAGCGTTAGAGCGTAAATAATTGATATTGTTTTGAGAAAGGAAGGGAAGTAAATCATTGATATCAGCATTGTTACGATAGAGAATGGCTATTTCTTTGCCTTCAACTCCGGCGGAAAGTAAGGCTTTTATTTTTTGAGAAATCCAATAGTTTTCTTCAATTTGAGTGTTTGCTTGGAAAAAATTTATAGGATTTTCGTCAAAATTTTTGTTGGCCGTTAAAGTTTTATCGATATTTTTTATGTAAAGACTGATACGGTTTTCGTTGTGGCCTATTACATCAACAGAAGAATCTAAAATTAATTGATGGCTACGATAATTATTGTTTAAAACAATGGTTCTTATCTTTTTTTCAAAGCGATCATAAAAACTTTTTAAATTCTCAATATTGGCACCCTGAAAACGAAAAATAGATTGATCATCGTCGCCAACAACAAATAAGTTGGGATTATCATTGTTGGCCGTAAGAAGATTTAGAATTTCCATTTGAGAGGAATTGGTATCTTGGAATTCATCAACTAATAGGTATTGATAATTTTCTTGGTAGGTGGATAAAAGTTCGCCATGATTTTTTAACGCAGAAATAACCCAAAGAATCATATCCTCATAATCATAAAGACCTTTATTAATTAATGTTTGTTGATATTGTTGGTATATAACAGATAATTCTTTGTTTTTGGGTAAATTTATTGCGCTTTTTTCGATAAAGTTTTTTAGTTCATTTTTAAACTCTGTAAGGCTAATTAAGCCTTGGTCATATAAATTTAGTTGATAACCAATGCGGGAGCGGTACAAGATCAATGAGGAAATTTTTTTAGAAAGTTTAGCTCCAAGAGAAACAATTTCATTTTCATTTTTTTTGATAGCGTGAAGTGATTTTAATTTTTCATAATAGGGCTGGGAAAGGTCAATAAACTTAGCATTATCTTTTATTAGTTTTTCGAAACGGAGAGGAGAAATATTTTCCTTTTTTAATGTAGAAAGAGCGGAAATAATATCTTTTTGATAATAATACGGAGAATTAATATTTTTGAGAGGACTATCGGGGGAAAGCGAATTGAGAATTTCACGAATTATTTCAATTTTGGTAACATCATCGATGGCTTGAGAATCTGTGGTAGATTTTAAAAAATATTCTGGGTGGTCTTTGATAATGGAATTACAGAAAGCATGAAAAGTAGCGATGTGAACACTGTAGGCTGAAGATCCGATTAAAGAAATAAGACGATCGCGCATATTCAAAGCCGCATTATCGGTAAAGGTTAGACATAAAATATTGTTGGGTTTTATTTGAGCGTCTGTTAAGATTTTACCGATTCTGAGGGCAATAGTTTGGGTTTTACCAGTTCCGGCTCCGGCAATAACCATAACCGGACCTTCAATAGTGTCAACGGCTTGTTTTTGTTCTGGGTTAAGTTTTTGATACTCTTGAGAAAAGTGAGTAGCCATTTGTTCTATTTTATCTTAAAATAAGTCATGAGTAAGGAAGTGATATTTTTTGACCTAGACCGAACTTTAATTGATACCGCAACAATCAATGAAAATTGTAAAAAATCAACATTATTAAGTTCGGGGATTAATGGCCAGAAATATGATGAATGTTTTCAGGAATATAAGAATACATTAGAGCATTCAGCCGATTTTGATCCAAATATTTTTTTAGAAAAGATGGCTAAAGATTTGGAGGTAGAAAAGGCAAAACTGGAGATAGGGTTTTGGAATAAGGACAATTTCTGTGTTTATCCTGAAGTATTTGAAGTGTTGTCAGAGTTGGCAAAAAATAATAACATGGCTATTTTTTCTGAAGGTGTGAGAGATGGGTGGCAAATAGTAAAAATTAATAACACTGAAATAAGTAAATTTTTTGATTTAAAAATTAGTCTAATTGAGAGAAGAAAATTAAATTCAGAAGTAATATCAAAAATTCCTTTTGGAGCCACCGTAATTGATGATAAAAGAGTTGTAATTGAAAAACTTTATGAAACAAGACCCGATTTAAAATTGTATTGGATAAACCGTACGGATGAACAAGAAATAAAAAATAGCAGAGTGACCACAATTCAAAATCTGAGAGAATTACTTCTTAAAAAGAATTAATCTTTAAAAGCATTTTTCTAGCACTTTATTTTAATATTTTTTCAAAAATTTCTTTGGCAACTTGAGGGTTGGCCGAAGCGCCAGACATCTTCATTAATTGACCAATAAGAAAACCAATGGCAGCAGGATTTTTCCGATAATCATCTACGGCTTTTGAATTATTTTTGATTACTTCTTTTGCCATTTCTTCAAGAGCCTTGGTGTCAGATATTTGAAAAAGATTTTGTTCTTTGGCCAAATCAATAGGGTCGCGGTTGTTTTGGTAAGAATCTAGTGCTAGTTGTTTAATGGCAGTAGAAGATAATTTTGTCTTGTTATCAAATAATTTTTTAAAATAAAGAGGATTTATTTTTTTGATTTCTATTTTAATAGTTTTTAGAGGACCAATGAGTAAATTGGCAGAAAATTTGGCAAAGTCAGGAGAAGGGTCAATACTAATAGCTTTATCAAAAATTTCTGAAAATTCCTTTGATTCGGCCAGTAAATTAGCGTCATAATCAGATAAATTAAGTTTTTTGTATTCTGCTATTTTGGCGTCAGGGAGTTTTGGTAAAGTTTTTCTGATTTTTTCAATTTGTTCTTTTGTATATGCAATAGGAGGAATATCGGGCTCAGGAAAATAACGGTAGTCAGCACTCCCCTCTTTTTCTCGTTGCAAAAAAGTCTGGTTTTTGTCGGCATCCCAACCTCTTGTTGTTTTATTCGAAGAATTTTTTTCAATTTTATCAGATTGGTACTGATTAATTTGACGTTTAATCTCATAATCTATAGCGTTCATTACACCGGTTAGGGAAGCAACGTTTTTAATTTCGGCTAATGGTGTGTAAAATTTACCATCAATACAAACATTAACAGTCGGTTCACAGCGCATGCTTCCTTTTTCAATATCGGCGTCAGAAATATCAATATAGCGAATAATTTGCTGAAGTTTTCCAAGATATTTTTTGGCTTCTTCGGAAGATTGTAGGTCGGGCTCGGAAACAATTTCAACTAAGGGCACCCCACTGCGATTAAAATCAAGGAGAGTGATAGAATTTTCGTGAATTGATTTTCCAGTGTCCTCTTCCATATGAGCCCGATTAATTCTAATTTTATGACCATCAATATTTAAATGACCATTGATAGCAAAGGGTTTTTGGAGTTGAGTAATTTGATAGCCTTTGGCTAAATCCGGATAAAAATAATTTTTTCGTTCAAAAAAAGTTTCTTTATTAATAGAACAATTTAATGCTAGACCTAATTTTATACACCAATCACAGGCTGTTTTATTGGGAACTGGTAAGGCTCCGGGGAGGCCGAGACAGACGGGACAAGTGTGGGTATTTGCTTCGACATGAAAATGGTTGGCATCACAACTACAGAACATTTTGGATTTAGTTTTTAATTCAACGTGGACTTCAAGTCCAATAATAGGAGTAATTTTCATAGTTTCGGTTTTTGTAAGTGGTAATCAGTATTGTCTTCAAAAACTTTGGCGATTTGGTAAACAATGTCTTCACGTTTTTGAGGAGCTATAATTTGTAGACCAATGGGAAGCCCAGCCTTATCAAAACCACAAGGAATAGAAATACCCG
>CAZQUM010000004.1:0-27427 GCA_964596585.1 uncultured Gammaproteobacteria bacterium | reverse complement strand
GCAATACTTGAGGGTTCAACAAGCATGTCTTGGATTTCGCCAAACATTGACTGGCCTTTGGAAGCACCAATTTTTAAAGCGGTGCTAGGAGAAACGGGACCAATAAGTGCATCAACCTTGGAAAATTGACGGTCAAAGTCCTGGCAAATAAGAGTTCTTACTTTTTGAGCTTTAGTATAATAAGCATCGTAATAACCGGATGATAAGGAATAGGTTCCTAGCATGATTCGACGCTTTGCTTCTTCCCCAAAAAAACTACGATCATGGCCGTAACGAACACCATCAAAACGGGCAAGGTTACTCGAAACTTCAGATCGCTGTAAAATAGTATAAACTGCGATGGAATATTTAGGGTCGAGGACATCCGGAAGTTCAATTATTTGGGCTCCTAATTTTTCTAAAGTATCAACTGCGGTCAGGATTGCTTGTTTTACTTCGGTAGAAATTTCGGGGGGGAAATAACAAAGAGGTAGACCTATTTTTAAGCCTTTAAGGTTTTTTAATGGCTTGGGTTTGTGCCAAGCATTTTCTTCAATTGAGGTAGCATCCAAGGGGTCGTGGCCCGACATAATTTCTAACAAGTCAGCGACATCATCAACGGTTTTCCCAATTGGTCCCGGAGAGTCAGTGCTGGATTTCATGGCTATAATGCCATAGCGAGAAACACGGCCATAACTAGGTTTAAAGCCAACAACTCCACACCAAGAAGCGGGTTGTCGGATAGAGCCCGCAGTTTCTGAACCAGTGGCAATGATAGCTTCGTTAGAAGCAATGGCGGCGGCAGAACCTCCACTGGAACCGCCGGGTAAATGGTTTATGTTCCAAGGATTTTTGGTAGTACCAAAATCAGAAGTTTCGGTACTTGATCCATGGGCCCAAGCGTCTAAATTGGTTTTACCAATAATAATGGCTCCAGCCTCTTTTATTTTTTTGGTAGTGGTTGCCTCATATTGAGGAAAATAATTTTCTAATAACTTAGAAGAAGCAGTAGTTAGATAATTTTTTGTTAAAAAATTATCTTTAATAAGGATGGGGATACCACCAAGGGGTAAATTTATATCTACTGTTTCGGCCTGTTTTAAGGCTTCTTTTTCAAAGGTTGATACTAGAGCATTTATCTTTGGCTCAACTTGCTTAATCCAATTAAAACAAGATTTTACAAGGTCAGAAGCAGAAAATTTTTTGTTTCGAAGACCGTCTCTGCTTTGCTGTAAATTTAGTTGGTGCAAAATAGACATTTTATTTTTTGATAGTAGCAGTAGTTTTAAAATAGCCACGTTCAGTTTTAGATGCTTGGGAAAGGGCTTCTTTTTGAGAAAAAGAATCCCCTATTTGATCTTTACGAAATACATTTTTTTTGTGATTTACTTGAAATGTGGGTTGAACTTTTTTTGTATCCAATTCATCTAAAATTGCCACATAATCGGCAGCTTGAGATAGTTGATCTTTAATATATTTTTCTTCAGGTTTTATTTCGAGATGAGAGAGTTTGGCAATATGGGAAAACTGGTCATCACTAATGTTTACCGACATGGCATATTTTAGCGTATTAGTATGGCTTTGAGGCGGAGTAGTTTCCAGCGAGCTTTATCGACAAGATTATAGATTTTATATAGATGAGGATTTATAACGTAATCGTAAGTACCTACAAACTTTACTAAGTTGCCCCCAAAGCCTTGTTTGAAACGATGAAAGCCGAAACCTTGGTCACCTTGACGGGCATCTGGACCAAGACTGCCCCACATGTCAAAGGATTTTAAACCCAAGGATTGTCCATATTTAATTACTTCCCACATTAATAATGTTGGAGCCATAACTTCACGATGAAGATCTAGAGATGAGCCATATGGATAAAAAAGGCGGTCGTTGAAAACAAAAATCATAAAGGCGGCCAATACCTGTCCCTGATATTTTGCCAGAAAAATTTGGGGGATACCGCTGGGCTTGAGGATTCTCCATAAATCACGATGGTACTGTTGGGAATGTAAATAAAAGCCTTGTCGCTTGGTAGTGTCGAATAAAAGTTTTATATAAATTTCAAAATCAGCATCATTTTGGGAGTGGCTTATTTCAACTCCGTGGCGATTAGCAATTTTTATATTGTAACGAGTTTTTTGAGACATAGCAGACAGAAGTTCTTCTTCGGTTTTTTGGAGATTGATGATGTGAGAGTGGGGATAAAAAGCAACTTTTGGTGAAGATACTAGATGGGGATAATTTACAATTACAGCACTATTTTTGATTACTTCATAACGATCATTGTAAATTTTTTCAATAATATCAGGTTCGTATTTAACAAAAATAGCATTTTCTTTTTCGGCAATTTTTTTGACATTGGCAAGCATATCTTTATCAATTTTAGGACCTCGTAAAATGGTACCGATTGAAAAATTTGTTTTTGGAATTTTGTGAAAAGAAAGGGTATAGGCGTCAACAAGCTTTTTCTGATTAAAGACGCCTAAACGGTACACAGTATGACCCTGAGATTCTTGAAAATTACCCCACTCCCATGTTTGGACTGGATGATTGACTACTTTAGAATAAGCCCCCCTTTCTTCGTTATATAAAATGCGGGTAATCATAGACTATATTTAGTATATATCAAGATCGTAAATTAAATCATTTTTATCATTAAGAGATTTGGGGCGACGAAAATTACGAGTTACTTCAATTGTAGAATCATATTCTAAGAGATCTTGGGGAATATCATAAAGAAAACGAGAAGGCTCATTAAGAGATGATTTCCCAAAAAAAAGACGACGAGAGGCATAAGTGATATATAAAAATTCTTTAGCCCTAGTAATACCTACATAACAAAGGCGACGCTCTTCTTCTAACTCAGAAGTGTCTATCATTGCACGGGAATGAGGTAAAATCCCCTCTTCAAAACCAACTAAAAAAACTGTTTCAAATTCTAGACCTTTGCTACTGTGAAGAGTCATGAGGCGAACTCCATCACGATTTTCTTTCTTCTTGTTTTTTTCCTGAAGGGAATACTCCTGCTGAACGAGAGCAATATTTTCTAAAAAATCAGTTATTTTTGGGTATGTGGTTGCCACTGATTTTAATTCGTTTATATTTTCCAGACGACGCCGGTCTTCTTCATCCTGAGGATCAAATTTTTCTAAATAATGAGAATTTAAAATCATGCCTTCTAGTAGTTTGAGAGAGTTTAATTTTGTAGCTTCGAGATTTTCTAAATAAGCATCCAATAATTTTTTACGATTTTTTCCAAGAGCTTTTTCGAGTCGACCTGCCGAAAGAGCGTCTTTTGGATTAATGGCAAAACGGAGCATGGCAATTAAATCCTTTATTTCTGCTCGATCATAAAATCTCAAACCACCTATCAATACATAGGGAATAGAATATTTTAAAAAGGCTTCCTCAATGGCTCGAGATTGAGCATTCATACGATATAAAACAGCAATATCTTTATAATCAAAATGATAATTTTGAGAGATATTTTTTATTTGGGAAGCAACATAATCAGCTTCGGAAATTTCTGAATCAGATTCATAAACCTTAATTTTTATTGGACTTTGTTTTTTGGTAAATAATTTTAAAACTGGATGCTTAGTGTTTTTTGAAATTACTGAATTGGCAGCATCTAAAATAATCTGAGTAGAACGATAGTTTTCTTCTAAATTGATTACTTTAGCATTAGAGAAATCTTTGGTAAATGAAACTAGGTTACGATAATCGGCTCCACGCCAACCATAAATTGATTGGGAAGCATCGCCGACAGCAGTAATCTGCTTATTTTGTTGGGCTAAGATTTTGGTTAATAAATATTGTATTTGGTTGGTGTCCTGATATTCATCAACTAAAATGTATTTATATTGGCTATGTAATTTGGATAATACTTCCGGCTGGGTAGTTAAAAGCTCAACAGTTTTAAAAAGCAAATCATTGAAATCAAGAGCATTAAATTCGGACATTTTTTGTTGATAGCGATTATAAATTTTACTGGCCTGAGTGCTCCAAAAATCATTGGCTTGAGCAATGGAATCAGCGGGAGATAGGAATAAGTTTTTGGCGGATTCAATAAAATAAAGAATAGATGAGGGTTTGAATTCCTTGGGAGAAAGACTCATGTCAGCTAAAATTGATCTGAGTAAATTTTCTTGATCATCTGAATCGTAAATAACAAAATTAGAATCAATATTTGATTTACGCCCATAAATACGGAGGGTTTGGCAACAAAATGAATGGAAGGTGCCAGCAAAAACTTGATTATTCTTTGTTGAGACGCTTAATAATTTATTCATTCTGTCCTTCATTTCCCCCGCAGCTTTGTTGGTAAAAGTGAGTAAAAGTATTTCTTTAGGAGTGGCTAAATTTTGCTGAACAAAATATACGGCACGATGAGTTAATACCCGAGTTTTTCCAGAACCGGCTCCCGCTAGAACCAACAGAGGTCCGCCCTCATAGGTGACGGCAGATAGCTGTTGGGGGTTAAGCGAAGAAAGGATATCGTTTTTTGGCACTTCTAATTATGACATCAATTAATGTTTAGGGTAGCTCGAAAATATAGGTATTACCGGATTGGAAAACTTGCTTGGCTTTTAAATTATCTAAAATATTCAAATCAATATTAGGATACTTTTCCCATTCCATAGCACCAATAAAAATATATTTTACTTGATAACGTTGCAAAATATCTTCAATTTGTTCTAAGGTTATAGAATTATCATTTGATATTTCTTGACTTATTTCACTTTCAACCTTGGGAATTATTATTTTTTGAAGAGGCTGAATAATAGAGGGATTTTTTATTTCATTTATCTCAACTAACTTCTTCCATAAATTACCATCTCCAATCATTGTTTCTGATATTTTCCAAAGAGAATCCCCGGGTTGAACAATATATTCATCAAAATTATTTGAATTTATTTTGGAAATTTCTAAAAAATTAGATAAATATTGATAGACACTATCAACTTCTTGTTGGCGGGCGGCGGGGGCCTCGTAGCCACCACGCCAAAGCCATTCGTGAACCAGCCAGCCTTGAATGGTGGGTAAACCGGTAGCCATCGAAACTTGATTAAAAGTGGTGTAACTGTCGCCCTGGGCTTCAATAATGTGGGGTTGACCAGAGACATTCTCGTTAAGCCAATTGATAGCTTCCAAATTATCGGGGGCAGTATTTTGAATAAAATTTAGTCCCCAAAGGCTTTGATAATTTTTTAAACCATAATAAGATTTAATGGGAAAATAGGTATAAGACATGTGAGCAATGAAAACCAAACAAAAAATTAATTTGTAAAAAATATTTTTTCTGAGGCGAATAAATGCATAACCGGCGGACAAAGCATATAAAATAAAAGTCTGATAAACCAATTTAAACATGGTATTGGCTCGACGATAATCATAAACGTAAATATCTTTAATGTAGCCAATTTCGGGAATAATAACCAAAATAGTGGCCATTATTATCATGGCCAAAACAAAATAATCGGTGAGGAGAATTTTTTGCCGATGTCGGTTTTTGAAAAGGAAAAATAAAAAAGGAAAACATATAAGCCAAAAACCACCATATAAAATAAAAAGTTGATAAAAGGGAGTGTGAACATCAGAAAAACGAAGACCTTCGGTCATGGGAGTGAAATTGAGAGAAAAGGGCAGAGTAAAAATAAACCAAGCGATAATTGTCAAAATACCCATAATAAAAGTTTTTTTGAAATCTTTACTAATGAATAGCAGTGTCAAAGCAAATAGGAGTCCATATACGGCAAAATCCCAAGCATTGGTCATATAGGCAATTGATAGAAATAGGCCACTAGGGATAAAAATTAATGGTGAAATCTTTTTAGACAGCACAAATGCAGAAAAGAAAAAAGCAGTGATAAGAATGACCCAAGGAAGATCATTTAAGTGGCCGTGGAGATCGGCAACAACAAAACTATATATCGGAAATTCATGAATATTTTTGTCTGTAGTATCAGGATCAAAACCAATAAAACGTGTGGCGTCAGGGTACCAATATTGTTGCGAAGCTTCGGCTATAGTTTGATGGTTAGACAAGACTCCCCTGCCCAGTCGGTAAATTAGATGAAAATTACCTCCAAATGTTAATAAAAAAGCGGAAAGAAAACCAGCAACTAAATAAAATTTTGCCAAGGGTTTTTTGAGAGAATGAAAAACCAAATTTGAGGTTAAAGAAAAGGTAGAGACAAAACTAAGGGCACAGAGAGTGGCAATTGAGAGATTGTAGGTAATTGCCGAATTAATACCAGAGACTTTGGTGATAAGGGCAAAAACAAAATGGCCAAAATAATAATAATTAATTGGATGATTGGCATACCACATGTCGGCAGGAGGAAAAAAGCGACTACGTAAAATTGAATTTACAAAACCCCAGTCCATAAATTTTTCTAAGCCTTCAATGTCCGGAGCAAAACCGCGAAGATAAGACCAAAGGGCTAGAATAATGAAAAAAATTATCTCCTCAACTAAAAATATTTTCCAAAAATTTTTAAAAATAGATTTAAATTGATGGAAATTCCTAGCAAAAAAATATATATTTACAAAAGCATAGATAATAAAAACAATGATTAGAGCAGGATAGGTAAAGGGTAAAATATGGGCAATTCCCAATACAAGAACTAAATAACTAAGCAGAAAAAAAGACAATGTTTTTGCGAAAATATAACCTTTATCCCAAAATTTTTTAAAAATAGTAAAGGTTAGAGGAAGAGATAGTAGTGAAAGAAAAAAAGTAGTTAGCCACCATAAAAAAATGTGTTGGAAATCAGTAATCATATATTTAGTTTATCCTAAAAATAAAATTAAAAATATTCTGTATAAAATAATTTAAGGGAATATCGATTTGCCAAGAATGAACAACAAACCAAATTATAATCCCAATAATAAAGCCACCAAAAATATCAATTAAATAATGAAAGCCCACTAGGACTCTAAATGAAAGAAGTAAGCCAGTAACAAGGATAAAGATTAAAGGTGAATAAATTTGATATTGAAGCAGAAAGAGAAAAAAGAAAGCACTTTTAATACTATGACCAGAAGGAAAAGAGCCTGTTTTGTACCAAGAGTCAACTAGACCAGAAGGAGTGGAATCGTGGTGATTATACATGGGTCGGCACCAAAATTTTTTATTCTTGAGATATCTTTCAATAATTTCAGAAAAAATAGTAGCAAAAAGAAGTTGCCATAAAATTTTAATGTCTATTTTGATTAAAAGATATGAAAGATAAAAAAAGAAAACCCAAATTAAATAATTAAAAATAACGATGAATATTTTACCTATTTTTTTAGACGATAATAGACGTAGGTAGTCTTTTTTGGATTGCCAGAATAAAATGGAGGTATTGGTCATGGTAGCAGTTTAAGTTTGATGAGATAATTGTATCAGCTTATGGCAAAAATCCTTATTGGAGTTACCTACTACTCGCCTCATATTTCTGGACTAACTAATTATGCAAAAATTTTGGCTGAGGAATTAACGAAAAGAGGAAATGATGTAAGGGTAATAAGTAGCCAATTTAGTAAAAATTTAAAGCCAAAAGAAAAGAGTAATGGTGTAGAAATAACAAGAATCCCTGGGCAAAAAATAAGTAAGGGGTTTTTGATGTGGAATTATCCAAAAATTGCAAAGGCCATGGTTAAAAGGGCGGAAATTATAAATCCCCATTTACCCTCAATAGAATCGTTATGGTTGGCTATATGGGCAAAAATATATCATAAAAAACTGGTGGTAACTCATCACTGTGAATTTTGGGGAGGGAATTTTGGGAATCGAATTATCGGTTATATTACTTATCCCCTTCACTGGTTAGTTTATAAAATGGCAGATAAAATTGTGGTAGCAAGTAAGGATTATGCAAAACATTCAAAATTTTTAAATCAATTTGAAAAAAAATTAATATATACTTTTCCACCGATTAAGCTAACTGAGTATGGAAATGAATTGGGACAAGGAAAGAAACAAAAAATAGTTGGTTTTGTGGGTAGAATTAGCTGGGAAAAAGGTCTGCCGTATTTGGTAAAAGCAATGGAAAAAATAAAAGCAAATTTGGAATTAGTAGGACCTTATAATCAGCTGGATAAAGACAATACCTATGATTTAATAAAAAATAAATTGGGTAAAAATGCCCGTTTATTAGGTAGAATCAGTGATAAAGAATTAGTTAATTTTTATAAAAAAATTGATTGTTTGGTTTTACCTAGCACTAACAATTTAGAGGCCTTTGGAATGGTTCAAGCAGAAGCAATAAAATGTGGAACACCGGTGGTTGCATCTAATTTACCGGGGGTGAGAGTACCGGTAAAAATTAGCAGGATGGGAGAAATTTCTAAAGTTGCCGACAGTAAAGACTTGGCAAAAAAAATAAATTTAGTGTTAAAAAGAGGTAAAAAATACTACCAACAAAAAGCTGTCAATTTGGAATTGTTTGATTACAAAAAAACGGTAGATGACTATGAAAGAGCATTTTCAATTGAATAAATTAATAAAAAATTACTCGGTAAAAGAAATAGCAATTGCTGGAATAAGGGAAATATATCGTAAATTTTTTTTGGAAAAAATTAAAAATTCCTTTTCTCAAAATGGTGAGGACTTATTAATAGAAAAATATTTTCCAAAAGATTTTAAGGGAAAATACCTAGAAATTGGAGCTTATCATCCAACTAGATTAAGCAATACTTATCGATTTTATAAAAAAGGATGGAGTGGAAAAGTTGTAGAACCGAATATAAATATAGAAAGTTATTTCAAAAAAGTGAGACCTAAAGATATTTATATTAAAGCTGGAGTAGGTAATAAAAAGGGTTTTTTAAATTATTATCAATTTTATATTCCAGCTCTTAATACTTTTTCTAAGCAAGGAGCAAAAAAGTCAGTTAAAGAAGGGCATGTTTTGGAAAAAATAACGAAGGTAAAAATAATGGAAGTGAAGGAAATTGTTGATTTTAAAATTGATTTTTTGTCAGTGGATACAGAAGGTTTTGATAACCAAATAATAAAATCTTGGCCATGGGAAAAAACTAAACCACGGGTAATTTGCATAGAAAATATTTCCAAACAAAATATTAAAAATATTGAAAAAAAAGGCTACCAGCTTAAAGAAAAAACACCGTCAAATTTAATTTTTGTGCGCATATAAAAAACCTAGTTGTGAATGAACCGGGTTTGGAGTGAGGTTTACGTTAAATCCTTGGTGATTTAATAGTTTGGTTAAGGATTTCAATTTTTTTGAAGAATTGCGAGAAAAAAGATGATATTCCATAACAATTCGATCTATTTTTTTATATATATTTGAATCAGTATTTAAAAAAATATCGTACTCGGCACCTTCGCAGTCTGATTTAATCAGATGACAGTGTTTAATTTTGTATTTTTTAAATAGATCTGAGAGGGTAATAGCGGGTACTTTTATCCCTTTAGGGGAGGAGGAAAGAGTTGAGCTATTGCCAAAATTTTTGTTGTTTTCAGTAATATGTAAAAATTGTTTTTTTGAATAAAGTGCCCCTGAATGAATGATGATATTTGTTAGACCGTTTACTTTTATATTTTTTTGTAATAAGAGCTGAGAATTGGGTAAAGGTTCTACGGCAATTACACGAATATTTTTTTGTCGTTTTGCCGCAAAAATAGAGAAATCGCCAAAGGCGGCACCAATATCAATTATTTGCCAATTAGGACCAATTTCCTGGCCATTTTTTTCGTAATCTCGATTAAGGTAAGATTCAGCAATAATCCATAAATCCATTATATTTCTGGTAAAAAAAATACTGTTATCTTTTAAAGTAACCCGGAGAAAATTTTCAGAGAAAGTTAGCCTTTTGACATTACTTAACAAGGATAAAGAGGTGCTTAAGTAATAGGAAATTTTTTGAAACATTTTTTAGTTATTTTTTTTTAAAAATTAGTACTTGAGGATGGTCGTAAACAGTAAAGGTTTCCTCGGCAATATCATCTCTAAAATAAATGCCCGGATAAAGACAATCGTAATCAATGTCAATAAAATGGTTTTTAATTCCGGGATAATTGCTAGGACCAATATAAACACATTTTTTCATTGAAGAAAAGGTAAAGCCGGGATATGAAACAAATTTTTTAATGAGGGTAAAATTTCCCTGACCAGAGAATAAATCTTTATAAAAACGAGCAGTGTTTGGATAGCGCAAAGGTACTCTAGGTATTGTTCCCCAAAGTCGATTGCTAGATAAAACCATATAATCTACCCGCTCGAGAGCGGGAGTAATATTTTGCCATTTTTCGTAAGTATCAGGATCAAAAAGTGGTAAGGAAATATTTTGATATGAGTCACTATTTAAAGGAAGGGCATCATCCCAATATTCATTACTTAAAACTTGTTCTGGAGAAATATTTTCAAAAATCCACTGGCTGGCTTGAATTCGGGAATGCGGACGGAAATAAATTCCTAAAAAAGAGAGGGCGGTTAAAAAATGGAAAAGAATAAATATAGATAAATATTTTTTGGGAGAATTATATTTTGATAAAAGATAAGAAACTACTATGGCCAAATATGGATAAATTAGTAAAAAATAACGTAAAGCATGGCTAAATTGAAAGGCCTGAAAAAAGAAAAGACAACAAATCCAAAAAGAAATAATAGCAATAATTGAAAAGTTAAATTTAATTTTTTTCAAAGATTTTAAAACCAATATGGCAAATAAAATGGAAAAGGGTAAGCCTAATCCCCAAAGAATATTATTTAAAAGAGAATTAAAAGGGATGGGACGATTTAACCATTGAACTCCGGGAGGATAATAAACATCTGGTTTAGAAAATTGAGATAAGTTTTTGAGAGAATTAATAAAATCAGGATTTGGAGAAATAAGACCATTAAAAGAATATGGTTGAAAAATTCTAAAAACTAAAAAGATGATTATGGTAGCTGGAAGGAGAGATAATAGGGTTTTTTTAGGGGAAGAATTGCGAAAGAATAAATAGATTATTGTCAAAAAAATAATAGGTAAAAATAAGAAAGCGGTAATTTTACAAGTAAGGGCAAGGGCAAAACTAATTGAGGCGAGAAACAAGCGTTTGTAAATAAGTAGAGTAAAAGTTAATAGCAAGAAAAAATTTAAAAAAGTGTCGACAGCGTAATAATGAGAAAGCTGAAGAGGCAGAAGCATCAAAGCGTAAATGAGCGATGGGAGAAAATATAATTTATTTTTCGGGGCAATTTTTTTAAAAATTAGATAGAGGAAAAAAATATTAGCGGAATCTAATAAGGCTGACAATATCCGGCCAATAATGGTAATGGAATTATAGTTATCTCCGTTAAAAACGGTTGCAAAAAATTTTGTTAAAAAAACTGGGAAAGTGCCATAGACAAAAAATTTGTATTGAGGATTATTGTACGGATTTAAGGGGGATGTCTTGGTATCAAAATATTGTTGTATTGAACTGGGGAAACGAATATCTGCAGTAAGCATCGTTAAAAATCTTTCGTCAGGATGAAGGTGATTGTCTTGATCCCAATTGAGACCGATAATTCGTAGGCAAAAAGCGATAATAAAAATTAAAAAAATAATATTTTTTTTAAAGTGCTTTTTCATAATCAGCAGCAGAAAATATTTTGGTTTTTTGATAAAAACGAAGAGTTGGTCGATCAAAAACTGTCCAAGTTTCTTCAGCATTTTCAGATTTTAACAAAAAATCGGGGAAGGGTTGAAAAACTTTTTGGAGAGAAAAACCAAGTTTTTCATTGAATAAATTTTGGTGATAAGGGAAAGAATAATTTTTAAAAACTCGTCTTGAAGGTACGAGAATATAGTCAGAACGAACAAGTGTTTGGGCTAGTTTTTGCGGAGAATAATTGTCGTTATAGAAATCATAATCAATGGTATTGATATCGTGTGCTCCCAAGGGGAGACTGATAACGTTGCCGCTTTCTGACAATAAGGTGCTATTGGAAGGAAGATTGTTTGTAAGGTAATTAGAAGCAATAATACGGGTATCTGTTTTAAAATAATTAACCATAAAAAAACATCCAGGTAAAATGGCCAGAAAAATTAACCGGGGAAAACGCTTTATAAAATATGAGGCTAATAAGGGAAAAACAAAAAATATTGGTGACATAAACCGAGTCCACTTAACATAAAGCTGGGCAAAGTAAAGAAAATATAGTGAGGTTGAAATAAAAACAATGGAATTAAATTTATCCTTAAAAATTTTTTTAAAGTTTTTTAAAGAAAAAAAACTAAAGATAAAAACAGGTAATCCAACAACATAGGGGAAAATATGAGTAAATTGAAAAAGATAAGGAATGGTTTTTGAAAATTGTTGGGTATAAAAAACCGGTAAGGCGCCAGAGGCAACTGCTGTTTCGTAACGCATGGAAGAGAGGAAGTCAGGAAAAGAAATTAAATTATAAGGAGAGAGAATTAGTGAGAAAATAAAAGTGAAAAAAATGAAGGGAATAATAGACCACGATTTTTTTAAAAAAAGAGCCAGTAAAACTGGAAGGGTAAAAAAGAGAGCAGAAATTTTAGTGGAAATTCCAACAGCGCTAATTACCGACGCCCAAAATAAATACTTAAATTTAACTTTATTAAGCAGCAATTTACTTATAAAGAGATTGTTAATAAAAACTAAAATAAGCAAGGATTCGGTGGTACCAAAGTGAGCTAATTGGATTAATCCTGGGGTAAAAATTAATAGAATTAGAAAATATATATTTGGAAAAGTTTTATAAAAAAAATATAATGAAAGTAGAGAAAAAAAAGCAGAATAAAAACGCAAAATAATGGTTGAATTTAGCATTGTATTGGGTAAATTAAAAAGTCTTAGTGAAAAATATCCGAGATATAAGGGAAATTGTCCATAGGCGAAAAAATGTGGGTTTAAGTTTTGTGGTGTAAGTTGAGATAGAGCAGTGGCCATATTATTTTCATCGGGATGAAAATAATAACCATCGCCCCAATTTAGTTTGTAAAAACGGGTAAAAACAGCAAAGAAAAAAAGGACCGCCAATATTATTTTTGAAGGCTTAAAGTACATAGATGATAGTAATTATCATCAGCCCCCAAAGGACTATTGAGGCTAAAAGTGGGATATCAGTGGCAACAACTCTTTCGGGTCGCTCTCCTTCCTGCATCTCAAAAATAATTTGACCATAGCGCATAATTCCAAAAATAACAGGAATTAGTGTAATCATCCACCACTTTCTATCAAGAGCAGAGGGGTAATTTTCTAAAAGAAATTGATGAAGAGCTCCGTCAAAACTAAGTGGTTCCGCAAGAAAAGTAAACATGGCATAACAAATAAGAGTGCAAACAGCAAAAATAGTAGTGTAAAAATTTAAAAGAGCTTTATTGTAACCTTCCAATGCTTTTCTGGTTAATTTGCCACTGCGGTACAATTCACTTCTCCTTTTGCCACTGGCAATAAAAAGAGAAAGGAAGATAACGGCTAACAAAATCCAAACAGGTAGGTGGAAACCACTGGATAATTCTCCGGCATAAGTGCGAATTATAAAAAACAAGGCAATACCCATAATGTCTAAAATTGCCTTCTTCTTTATTAGAAAAGAATAAGAGTATTGAAGAATAATAAATGTTAATGCCAGTATAAAGAAAGCACTATTAACAAATGAGGCGATAAGTAAGCCCAGAATTAGTAATATTATGGATACTATTATGGCCAACTGTTTAGATACATCGCCTCGGGCAATAGGACGGTTTTTTTTGATGGGGTGAAGGCGGTCTTTGTCGATATCGACAATATCATTTATGAGATATGATGAGGAGGAAAGAAAACAAAAAGAAATAAATGCCAAGAGGGTGGAAATAAATGCAGATGGATTAAAAAGTTGACTAGTGAGAATAATTGCCGCAAAAATACTTAGATTTTTAATCCATTGATTGGGCCGAAGGGCTTGAATAAGCGCTAACACAATGTAATGATATCAAAAAGCTAATTTTCTTGGTAATAATAAAAAGAAATACTGAAAAGCAAGAAGGCTATGATTGCCAGCAAAATGGTGGGGAAGGATGTGCCACTTTCTATCAAGCTAGAGGTGGTTGAAATTTTAGCAGTTCTTATAGTTGTGGTTGGCTCGGGAGTATTGGTGGGAACTACTGTAGTAGGAGCAATAAATAAGGTGGGAGAAGGAGATGGTAATTGAGTAGGAAATAAGGTGGCTGAGGGAGTGGCGGTAAAGGACAAATTTGATTGATTGCCAGCGGCGACAACAAAATTACGAGTAATATTAGTTTCTTGATAACTTAAAAAAATGCTATGAGGGCCATTGCTTAGATTTTCCGATGGTGACCAATGCCAAGTATTGTCGGCTGGTACAGTAATATTACTTTCTTGTCCGCCTATATTAATATTAAAAACAGATCCAGCCTGTCCTGTTCCAAAAATATCCGGTCTTTGGGTATAAATAGTTTCCCCTTCGTTGGGACTATTAATGGAAAGGGTTACATAATTTTGAGTTAAATTATTTGTAAGAGGAATATTGGTTTGGATGGGGTTGTCGGTTTGAAAATTATCTGAACCAAAAATGATGTCTGGGACCGGATCGTTGTTGTCTGTTTTATTGTCTACGGAAATAACCTGATTATTTGAACTATAAACAACAATAGTTTCAGTTTGGGTGTCCTGGGGTGTAAACCAAGCATTTTTATTTTCATTGAAGGTGTTGGACAATGGAATGTTCCATTGTCCCTGAGCATTAGTTAGGGCAGAAAGAGGTTGAGCCCCGGAGAGACTCAAATAAAGCAGCGCATTAGAAACTGGTTCAAGGTTCTCGTCTAATACCCTACCCCAAGCTAAATTTGAGCTAGGAGTAGCTCCTGAAGGTTTAGAAGCCGTAGTCACTCGAAAAAGAATGGGGGCAAAAGTTTTACCTCCAGAAATTACTTTATATTCATAGTCAGCTTTTGGCTGCAAGCCAGCAACCCTAAAATAATGGGTGGTAGCACTTTTTGATAAATCTTCATAAATTTTATTATTCACAGATAAGGTTGGTGAACAATTGTCACCAGTGGTGGTAAAAGAAAGGTCGAAGGAAAAATGAGTGAGATTGGTAATTTGAGGATTAACCACTTCACAGCTAGAGCTTGCAGAAGAATCAAAACTAGTTCTTTTGGTAGAAAGAATAACTCCAGCCACTAATATAGCTATAAGAAAAAAAATACCTAAAATAGTGGGGATTGTTTTACTTTTCATGGAGAAATCCCCTGCCTTTTTTCGATTTCATCTAAAACTTTGATATCAAGATTAGGAGAAATACCTTGGCTGATAGAAGCATTTTCTTCAATCAGAGAATCATTCATTAAATTGTCATAGCTTTTTTGAAAGATAAAGAAAAAAACTGCTAAAAAAGTACTAATTGATAAAAAAAGAAAATAGCCAGATATTTTTCGTTTATTCATTTTGTGGCCAATAAAAAACCTTTAATGGTAAGGTCATATTTATCTGTTGAGCACCCATGCTGGCTTCATCAACAGCAAAACTGAGATTTTGTAATTCAGTCAGACGACGGTTGTTCAGAATTTCTCCGAGTAAACTTAATGCCTGAGAAAAAGAAGCTCCGGAATTAATACTGACGGAATAATAATCATTTTCATCCAAATTATATTCAAGTTTCGATAGGTTTAACCCAGAACTGTTGGCTGCATAATTAATTTGAGAATTAGTCCGATAAAGACCGGGAGATTCTGGAAGACTAGCATCTACTAGATAATATCTTTCTTGAACTTGGGAGAATAAATCTTGAGCAATAATAACATCGTCAATTTTTTCTCTTAATTGTTGGGTTAAGTTTTGTTTAGACTTGATTTCACCTAAGAGCTTGGAAATAGTAAAAAATGTCGGTTTAAGGGCAAAGAAAGCAAAAAAGGTAATTAAAATGAAGGTGGCGCTAATTTCTAAATACCGCATAAAACGTTGGTTTTCACGTTGTTTTCTGAGATACACAAAAAGTGGGTTTAAACGAGAAATGTTGATGTTATCCATTTTTTTTGAAGAAAATAGTAACATCGAGAAAGTATTTATTATCTTTGGCTTTTTTCTCAATTTTTTGGACATTTACAGATTCTACGTCCGGATTAAGCCCAACATTGGTAATAAAATCAATTAAACTTTGCTCCTGAAAAGAATACAGTTGGGCCTGACAATACAACTGTTGATTATCAGGATCTTTTTTAAAAGTGAAAAGCTGGAAATATATATCATTGGGGACGCTACTGACCAATGAATCAATTAGAGCGACATATTGGGGCTCATTGCTGTAAAAATCTTTGATATAAGAAAGACGCTTTTGAAGAGAAACATAATCACTTTCAAAATCTTTAGTGCTAGCTAATATTGCTTTTTGTTGACGTAAAGTTTCAGAAAGGTCCGCATTGCGTCTATCAAGTGAAAATCTGGATAAAAAAGCTAAGATTACAATTAATTCCACAAAAATAATAACCACCCGACCAGTCGAGGTGGCCCATTTTGTAATCTTGGCTAAAGGACTGTTGAGATTTTCTTCGCTGGGCAACAAAGAAATCTCCTTTTTCGGAGGAGGCATACTATATTCAGTATAAACAAAAATTTTAGGAAAAGAAACGTAAAAGGCGGTGTAAGTATGACTTAAAATAATCGAATTCGGGAATTTTAAAGAGAGAAGTAAGAGTTAGGTATGAAATTACTCCTAACAAGGTAGAAATTATAAAGACTAAAATAACGCTAATAGTACGACTGGTATCGAGAATAAATAAATCCAACACCTGGATACTAACCCAAGCAATAAAACTGGCAATAAGGGAAGCGGAAAAGATTTTAAAAATATTTTGCCATACTGGTTTCCAGTCATGACCATCAACTCGTTTTAAGAAGAGAAGAAGCAATAACGTACATTGGATAATATTGCCGACAGAAGCGCCAATTGATAAACCGATAATTCCTAACGAGGTAAAATTTACGAAAAAATAGCTAATAATTATATTAGAAAATATGGAAATAAAGGATGTTTTTAAGGGTGTTTTGGTATCATGAAGAGCATAAAACGAACGTATTAATATTTGGATAACGGCCTGACAAACAATTGCTGGAGTTAAAAAGGCTAAAGTTTTGGCAGTAAGAATGGTGGCAGACCAAGGAAATTGACGAGTACCGAAAGCAATTCTGACAATACCAACTCTTTCAATCAAAACAAGGGTGGTAATAGGTAGGGCAATATATAAACTATGGAGAAGGGCTTTTCTAACAGTTTGACGGAAAATAGTAAGTTGGTTTTTGGCAACATTTTTTGATAATACTGGGAGAGAAGCTTGACCAACGGTGGTGCCAAAAACACGGCTGGGTAAATAGATTAGTTGAAGAGCAAGGTTGAGAAGAGAAATAGAGCCAGCTGATAATCCGGAAGCGAAAAATAAGGTAATAGTATTTTCGATTTCAGCCAATCCGAGCGATAAGGTTCGTGGAAGCATTAATCTCAATATTTCACTTACTCCGGGTAATTTAAAATCAACAATAGGCGAATATTTGAAGCCCACCTTAATAACCGCAGGAATTTGAATCGCCATGTGAAAAAAAGCGCCTATAACAGCACCATAAACTACTCCATGTATTCCAAAAAATTTGGCCAAAGTAAAAATGCTTATAATTATAAAAAGGTTATAAAGGATGGGTGAAAGCGCAGGAATAATAAAAACTTGTTTTATTTGAAGAATGGCAGTAAGAAAATTGCTTATCAGAAAAAAAATCTGGGCTAAAAGTAGTACTCGGGTGAGGCTGGCCATTAATTGGATTTGTTGGGGAGAAAAACCCTTGGCAATTAAAGCTGAAAGAGGGTGAGCAAAAATAAAGGCAAGCAAAGAAATAATAATGAAGGCAATCAACAGAATATTAATGAGAGAAGAAGCCATGCGATAAGCTTTTTTGGGATTACGATGAAGCTGGCTACTAAAAACTGGAATAAAAGAAGCTGATAGGGCTCCGGTAACTAATAGCTTGAAAATCAAATCAGGTATTCTAAAAGCAGCATTGTAAGCATCAAGTTCTAAAACGCAACATTTAAAAAAAGTGGAATAAAGAAAGCGGGTACGTAAAAAACCTAAAAATGCAGAAATTAAGAAAGTTATCGCTAAAATAACAGTAGCGGAAAAAATACTTTTCTGACGAGAGGAGAATATTTTTTTAAATCGGTTGGTAAAAGACATACGCTATTGTAAATTATTGTAAAAAAAATGGCGATAGGATAGAATAGCTTCATGCCAATAGGAAGATCTGCAAAGAAATCTTTGCGTAAATCAATAAAAAATAAAAAAGAAAACAATGCTTTTAAAATTAAATTAAAAGAAAGCACTAAGAAATTCTTGGGTTCGCCTGACAAAAAAACTCTATCAGAAGTAAGTTCTATGTTGGATAAATCCTTAAAGAAAAACATATTCAAGAAAAATAAGGTCAGTCGACTTAAGTCAAGGTACGCTAAAAAAATCACTAAAAAAGCTGAATCTAAAGCGGTCAAAACGACCAAAAAGATGTAGGCTTTTTTTATGAAAAGATTTTATATAACAACTCCCATCTACTATATAAATGCTGAGCCGAGTATTGGGTCGGCGTGTACTACAGTGATAGCAGATGTATTAGCACGATTACATCGTCAATTGGGAGAAGAAGTATTTTTTTTGACAGGAACAGATGAACATGGAGAAAAGGTGGCTGAAGTAGCTAAAAAAAACCATCAAGAGGTGAATAAATATTGTGATGAGGTAGCAGAAAAATTCAGAGAGGCATGGAATTTATTAGAAATTAGCAATGATTTTTTTATTAGAACAACTGACCCCAAACATGAAAATGAAGTTAAATATTTTTTAAAAGATATATTTGAAAAAGGAGATATTTATAAAGATAAATATGAAGGTTTTTATTGTACTGGTTGTGAAGCTTTTAAAACAGAAAAAGAACTGATTAATGGCCAATGCCCCTTACATTCAAATAAAAAAATTGAAAGAAAATGTGAAGAAAATTGGTTTTTTAAATTATCAAAATATGTTCCTAAAATAATCGACCTGATTGAAAATGATGAGACTAATTATATTTTTCCTGAAAGTAAAAGAGCGGAAGTATTGGCTAAATTAAAGACAGGCGTTAACGATATTTCAGTAACCAGAGAAAAAGTTGATTGGGGAATTCCTGCACCTTGGGATAAAAATCAAAGTATTTATGTATGGATTGATGCATTAATAAATTATTATAGTGCAACACGTTTTTTAGAAAATAAAACAAATTTTTGGCCAGCAAGTTTACATCTTTTAGGTAAGGAAATTTTATGGTTTCATGCAGTAATTTGGCAAGCAATGTTAATGTCGAGAGGTCTTCCATTACCTAAAAAAATATATGTTCATGATTTTTATACAATTGATGGGCAAAAAATGTCAAAATCATTAGGAAATACCATTCCTCCTAAGGAATTGGTAGAACTTTTTGGTGCTGATGCCAGTCGATATTTAATTGCTAGTTCTTTTCCCGACAATGGAGATGTGGATGTAGGAATGCTTCGTTTTAAAGAAAAATATAATGCCGACTTGGCTAATAATTTAGGAAATCTACTCAGTCGAGTTTGTAAGCTTGGTCAAGGAATAGAAATAAATATTGAAAATATTTCTTTGGATTTAGAGTTTGTAAATTTAATTAATAAATTGAAAATAAGTGAGGCAATAGAGTGGGTTTTTGTCAAATATATTGATGAATCAAATAATTTATTAAACGAAGTTGAACCTTGGAAATTGGTAGAAAACGATAATAGAAGAATTGAAGTTTTGAAAAAATGCGCCAAACATTTGTTGATAGCAGCCGAACACTTAGAGCCAGTGTTGCCAAACTCATCACAAAAAATAAAAGGTCAATTGAATAAGAAAATTAAGAGCCTAGAAAGCGGATTGTTTCCAAGGATAAAATGATTGATACTCATGCCCATTTAACTTCAAGATTTAACCGTAAAGAGGGTGATATAGACGGGCTTGAATATGTAATTTTAGCTGCAGGCAATATTGTGGATTCAAAAGAAAATATTAAATTAGCTAAAAATGATAAAAAGCTATTGGCCAGTGTGGGTATACATCCACAAGAGATAAGAGAAGAAGTAAATGAAGAAATAAATAATTTAGAGAAGCTATTGATAGAAAATAAAGATATTGTGGCTGTAGGTGAATGCGGATTAGAATTTGTGGGTGAAATTGATAAGGATTTGCAAATAAAATTTTTTGAAAAACAAATTAAGCTAAGTCAGAAATACAACAAAGCCTTGATAGTCCATTCTCGAAATGCCACTGATGATACTTTACAAGTCTTAAATAAATACCAGGATTTAAGAGGGGTAATTCATTGCTATAGCGGTGGAAAAAAACGAATTAGTAAATTTTTGGATCTTTCTGAAAGATGGTATTTTGGTATTGATGGAAATTTGACTTATGAATTGGGAATGGAAGAAGTCGTAAAATACATACCTAAAAATAGATTAGTTTTGGAGACTGATTCTCCCTTTCTAGCACCAATTCCTCATAGAGGAGAAAAAAACCGTCCAGAATATATAAAATATATTTATCGGAAAGTTTCGGAAATCTGGGAAAAAAATCTTGAAGAAACAGAAAAAATTATTGATAATAATGCCAAAAAATTATTTCAAATAATCGGATAAAATGGCCTCTAATTCGGATTTGGGTGGATATTGATCAATTAGAACAACCTCATTGTTGATTAGTAAAATAGTGTTACCCTGAAGACCACGGGAATAAACTAAACCCATGTCCCGACTGTATTGGGGGTCATCAATTTGAAGGCGACGACAGATTTCGTCTAAATCTGAAAAAAGCTTTTTTCCTGCGGGCAATCCCCTATCAAAAAGTTGAATTCTCATAAATAATTATAACTCTAAATTAGGATTTACATCTAATGATTCTAGATTGGAATATTGGTTTTTTTGAGCAAGATAAAAAGCGGTTAAAGCAATCATAGCGGCATTATCAGTATTAAGTTCTTTTTTGAAAGGGAAATAGACAGGAAGTGCATAATTTTTAGCAATTTTTCGAAGACGGGAACGCAAGTTTAAATTTGCAGCAACTCCACCGGAAAGAAATAGGGTTTGAGGGTGAAATTTCTCAATAGCTAGAATAAATTTACGGGTTAAAGTATCAAAAACTGCATTTTGAAAAGATGCCGAAAGATGATTTACATTTTTTAAAATTTTATCTTGAGGCCAATCTTTGATTTGGTAATAAAAAGCAGTTTTTAGCCCAGAAAAAGAATAATCGAGTATTTTTTTGTCTGCCAAAGGTCGAGGTAAAGTTAGAAAATTAATGTTGCCGCTTTTGGCTAATTTCTCAATAATTGGACCACCGGGATAACCGAGCCCCATAAGTTTTGCCGATTTGTCTAGAGCTTCACCAGCAGCATCATCCAAGGTCTCTCCAACAATTTGATAATCTCCAATATTTTTTAAAAGAACAATTTTGGTGTGGCCTCCAGAAACAGTAAGACTTAGTGCAGGAAATTTAACCTGCCGGTGGGGTAAGGCTTCTTTATTCTGTAATAAATTTGATAATAGATGGCCTTCGATATGATTAATACCAATAATTTTTTTGTTGTAATCTTTGGCTAATTTTTTGGCGTAATTAATACCAACCGCCAAAGCAATTGATAAGCCCGGTCCTTGGGTAACAGCTATTAGATCAATATCGCTGAGGGTAATTTTGGCTCTCTTTAGGGCTAAATTTACCACTGGCTCAATTTTTTTCTGATGGGCTCTTTTAGCTATATCGGGAACAACACCCCCCCAGTCATGATGAAGATTAATTTGAGAGGAAATGACGTTACTTAAAATTCGCTGATTATTAAGAACGGCAGCGCAAGTATCATCGCAACTAGTTTCAATGGCTAAAATTAACATGAGTGCTGTATTATAAAATATATGATAGAAAGAGCCAAGCTGACAGAAGAAAATAAAAAGTCAAAATATTTGATAATTTCAATAGTTTTGCTTTTGTTGTCTATGGGAGGGATATTTTATTTAATTTTGGGAAATAAAAAAAATGTCACAGAAAATAAAAAACAAGAACCTCAAATTGTTGAGCCAACTTTAAGTCGACCAAGCCCGACTCCAATAATAAATGAAACTGTAATTATCCCAACTGGAGCAACGGTCGCTAGTGAAACGGCAACTCCAATACCAAGCGATGAATTAAATTATGCCGACCCAGAATACAATTTCTTTGTTATATATAGTAATAAGAGAAAACTATATCCAGAAGAAGAAGCTAGTGGAAAAAGGTTTAACTTTTATAGCAATGAAGGGAGTATAACTCTTCATGCTGGAGAAAAATGGTCATGGCAATATCCAGAAAGAAATTTTACAACAACACTATTGGTTGGTGGAGTGGATAGTTTCATTTATAAAGCTGAAAAACAAAGATTGGTGGATTTTGAAAAGGGAACATTTAAATATACAATTCAGTGTATTCATAATAATAAAAAGGAGTTAGAGGAAGAATGTGATAAATTTATTGCTGATTTTAGATTTCTTTAGGCCAAGAAAAAGAAATTTGACGAGTATTCTGATCTGAATAAGAAAAATTAATGGGAATAACAAGAGTATTTTTTTGTAATTTTTTTAGATTGTCTTGACCCATATTTTCTGGCCATTCAATGGCGGAAATTGAAGCGGGAGAAAAATAAGAAAAGAAGTCAATTTCTTGAAATTCATAGGATTGATTAAGTCGATAAAGATCAAAATGATGAAAAACGGAGTAATTAGAATTTGTCAGCGGATAGGTATGATGGATGATATAGGTGGGAGATAAAACTTTTTGAGTGACACCAAAATATTTTGCTAATGCACGAGTGAAAACAGTTTTACCACAACCAAGGTCTCCAGAAAGTAAAAACACTATAGCTTTTTTTGAAAAAGCAGGTTTTAATTTTTTCCCTAAAAAAACGGCGAGATCAGAAGTTTCTTTTTCAGATTGGCTTGAAAAGGTTTGCGCATTCTTGACAATAAGTTGACCGGGGCGAAGAATTTTAAGATCTGAACCGAGGGCATCAATAACGGTGGATGGTTTATTTTTTGGAAGAGGGCCAGCATCAACTATTAAAGAAATTAAATCTAGTTTTTTTTGAGAAAGAGTATTGAGAAGAGCAGGAACTGAGTAGTGAGGAGTTCGACCGGAAAGGTTGGCTGAAGTAGCAGTAATAGGTTTTTTGAAAATTTTAAGTAAATCTAGAATGTAATTTGAGTCAGGAATACGAACCCCAAGAGAACCATTCTCAGCTTCAATACCAGGAGCAAGAGAATGTTTGCCAGAAGAAATAATTGTAAAAGGTCCGGGAAATAAATTTTGATAGAGGCTTTGAGTATCTTTGTTTAGTAAAACGTATTTTTTAGCCATTTTTATATCGGAAACGGCAATAGAAATAGCTTTCCCATACCAACGGTTTTTAAAAGAAAGGAGGCGATTAACGGCCGCGTCTTGAGTAGGATCAACGGCAAGAATATAGACTGTGTCGGAGGGAAAAACGACTAAATGACCAGCCTTAAGATGAAAAGCTGTTTGAAATAGCACTTTTGTATAATCCTTGGAAATATCGACAATTTGCACCTTGTATTTTAACATTTTTTATAGGAGAACTAATGATAGAATCATTTATGAAAAGGATGTTGATGATTAGTAGTTTATTTTTTTTACTTGCTGTGGCGATAATTAGGCTATATCCTCTATCTAAAGGGGAAAGATATTATCGACACCTGCAAGAGTGGTACAACTTGGTGGAAAAAGGACAGTGGGAAAAAGCAAAAAAAGAAGAAAAATATTTGGACAAAAAGGATATTGATAGTTTTGCAAAAAAAAACGAATTGTCAGAGTTACAAAATAGTCTAGCTAAAATAACCAGTAAACGGGAAAAAACTGTTGATGATTGGGCGGAAATAGCCGTACTTTCCTATAAATTAGGAGAATATGAGCAGGCATCTCAAGCAGCTCAAAGGGCTCATGAAATGGACCCTGTTCGTGAAGATCTTGGTCAACTTTATTTTACTTTTCGTTCGCTTCAGAAGAATTAGCTTCTCCAGATGTTTCATTTTTGTCGGTATCTTCTTCAGTTTTTTGAGCAGTAGCTGGTATGTCTTCTGGGGCGACTTCTTCAGCGACAGGCTCTTCTTCGGTTTTAGGTTCTTCTATCAAAGCAATAACCTGCTCGGGATCATTTTTAATTTCAATTCCTTCGTCCAAATGAATATCGGCAACTGAAATTTTATTACCAACTTCCAACAAATATTCTGTATTGACTTCGATTTTTTCTGGTAAATCTGAAGGAAGAGCTTCGACTTCAAGTTCAGAAAGGACAGAAACTAGAATATTACCAGCTTTTACTGCTGGAGATTCGCCAATTAACTCAAGAGGTACAGTGGCAATAATTTTTTCCTTAAGATTTACTTTGTAGCAGTCAATATGAATTAAATCTCCTAAAACTGGATGGAATTGAGGATTTTTAAAAATTACGGGATATTTATCTTCATTTATCTTGACATCGACTAGAAGAGACTCCCCTGCATGAGCAAAAATTCTATCAAGTTCTAACGAAGTGAATTGAATAGAAAGAGCTTCCATATTATGACCATAAATAGTTGCCGGGGTTTGCCCTTGTTGACGAAGTTGTTTGACTTTACGACCAGTAACCGTACGAATAGCTGCAGAAAGTGTGGGATTATCTTTTTTCATTTTATTTTCACAGTTTGGTGCCTTTTATAACATGACTTCACCACAACTGAGGACTCTGCTAGTATAACATGCTATACTTGTCCAAGATGACATTAATTAAACGCTCTTTCTATTGGCGAAACGAGATAGCCCAATCGGGAGACGTTTTAATGGCATAAAACTATTTTTTTAAAAAATAATTAATCTCCCGGTTTTCGGGAGATTTTTTTATATCTCCACTTTACTTATTAGCAATTACAAATTATGAAATAAAACAAAAAAATTGGTATTATCGGAAGATTAGGTGCTAATGCTAGTTCTTTTTTCTCCAATTGTTTATCAATAAAATTAGATAAAGAAATTATTATTTTCAATAATAGTGAAATATTAGCTAATCATCTTATTAGCCTTCTTAATGTTAAAATTTCAATATAAATATGGAACAAAGTAAAAAAAAGATACTGACTGGTGACAGGCCAACGGGACCATTACATTTGGGTCATTATGTGGGGTCACTGAAAAATAGAGTAGCTCTACAGAAGCAGTATGATTGTTTTTTCATAATAGCTGATTTACATACTTTGACAACAGCTATGACAAGAGAAAAGACTGCGCTCATTAATGAGCGAGTAAAGGGTTTAGTATTAGATTATTTGTCGGTGGGGATAGACCCTGAAAAAGCAATAATTTATCAACAATCAAAGGTGCCAGAAGTGGCTTACTTGTCTTTAATATTTACTAATTTAATCACTGTATCCAGAGCTCTAAGGGTGCCAACATTAAAAGATGTAATGCACGATTTACATATTGAACAACCATCGCTGGGCCTTTTAAATTATCCAGTGCTTCAAGCGGCTGATATATTAATGGTTAAAGCGAATTTGGTGCCAGTGGGAAAGGATCAACAAAGTCATGTAGAGGTATGCCGAGAGATTGCTAGAGATTTTAATAAAAATTTCGGTGAAGTTTTTCCGATTCCTGAGGCTTTAATTGGTGAAGGAGGAACATTAGTAGGTACCGATGGACAAGCTAAAATGAGTAAAAGTATTGATAATTGTATTTATTTATCAGATGACGAAGAGACGGTAAATAAAAAAGTTCGTGGAATGTACACGGATTCGACTCGACTTAAAGCTACTGACCCTGGCCATGTTGAAGGCAATCCCGTATTTATTTATCATGATGCTTTTAATGAGAATAAAGAGGAGGTGGCCGATCTTAAGGATAGATACGCAAAAGGTCAGGTGGGAGATGTAGAAGTAAAAACTAAATTGGCTATCGCCATTAATAAATTTTTGGATCCAATTAGAAAAAAAAGAGCTCAATATGAAAATAACGAGGAGCTAATAAAACAAATTATTGATGAGGGTAGTAAAAGAGCTCGTGCTGAAGCTCAAAAAACACTGGACGAGGTATTAAATAAAATGAGGTTCATTTAAATTAGGGAAATACTTTTGTAGGCATGCATGGACTTGAACCATGGACCCCCGACTTATAAGATCGGTGCTCTAACCAGCTGAGCTACATGCCCAAAATGATGTAGCAGGAGAGGGACTTGAACCCTCGACCTCAGCGTTATGAATGCTGTGCTCTAACCAACTGAGCTATCCTGCCAAAGCGCAATGTGATTATATCAATAATGCCTTATTTTTGATAACAAAAAAGTCGTCAAGTTAATGACGACCTCTTTGTTAGTTGCGGGGCTGGGAGTTGAACCCAGCCTGTGAGATTATGAGCCTCACGTGCAGCCGTACACTACCCCGCATGTTTGCTTTTGCAGAAGCATTTTAACACGAAGAAAATGAGGTGTAAACCCTAAAGATGGAGAGAATTTTCCAATTGAGAATTTCTCTTTTCTAAATTGATGACTTTAGTTTGTAAATTGTGGATTTGAGAACGGGCACTCAAGAGTAAAGATAGTTGTTTATATATCCCAGAGAGAGAAAAAAAGATTACAATTATTAAAATTAATGTGTAAAAATTTTTTTTTATCATAAAGTTGTCACGCGACCTAATATGTGGTACTATAAGACATATTTAGAATAAAAATATGTCTAATTTAACTGTAAATGATGCGTTGAACATGTTTACTGATGACCTGAAGAAAAAAGGTAAGTCAGTAAATACTATTGTAGCCTACAAGGGTGATATTAATCAGCTGGCAGTTTTTTTGAATAAAAAAAATGTGACTGAGGTGGCTACAATTACTTCAAAAGAAATTGAAGATTTTAAAAAAGATTTAACTGAAAATGGCTATACTGCCAAATCGGTTTCTAGAAAATTGAATTCCATTAAAAACTTTTTTGCTCATCTCAGAAATGAAGGAAAAATAAATACTGATCCTTCGATAGAAGTAAAACATCCTAAATATGAAAACGATATTCCTAAAGTGTTGAAACCAATTGAATATCGCTCGCTTCGTGATGCAGCAAGAAATGATATTCGAGCAACGGCAATTATTGAACTGATGCTACAAGCCGGTTTAAGAATTAAGGAAATTGAGAATTTGAAACTTGAAAATGTCAAAGAAAATTCAATTATTGTAGAAAGTTATGAAAGCCACCCACAAAGAGAAGTGCCGCTGAATAATTCGGCAAAAGTGGCTCTAAAAAATTATCTTGACGGTATTGGTTTTGGTTTGAATAAAGAAATCGAATTAATAAATGAGGCTTCTAAACGTAAGTTGTTAACACTTGCATATGTTTTTGATGCAGAAGAAGCAAGACAATATGTAAATGTTGGAGCAACA
>CAZQUM010000003.1:40420-41191 GCA_964596585.1 uncultured Gammaproteobacteria bacterium | reverse complement strand
AAACTACGACATAGTTACCACCAGTAAAATTACTCTCAAGGGTTCAACCCTCCCCGACAGCGTCATCATTATCAGTACTCCAGTCAATGTATATCAGGGCACTACCGACAAAGATGGTAATTTTTCTCAAAATATTGACCTTGAATCCGGTTACAATCACCTCACTGTCAGTGTTGTCAATACTGATAATCAGGAAGAACATATCAGTTATTTTTTAACCTATTCCACCACCAAACTAGAATGAAAAAAGCTGTCTTTATTTTTATCCTATTAACTTCTATAATCTTCACTTCTTCCCCAATAATTCTGGCTCAAACCAATGTTCCCACTAAATCACTGGGTGAAAATATTGAAAACCTTCGTGAAAATATTCAAGAAAAAGTAAAAGAAAAACTCTTCGAGATTACTGATACCCAAGCCCCCAACCCTAAAAAAGCTTATATTGGCATAATTACCAGCATAAGTGAAACTGAAATTGAAATAAGAAACGCTGAAGATAAATATAAATTTACTATCGCCCAAGACAGTACCTATGCCAATCTTAAATTAGCCAAAATCAATCTTTCAGACTTGAAAATAGATCAAAATGTTTTGGTTCTTTCCCTCAGAGAGGACACCCTGATTTATTCCAAACGCATTATCCAAATTGATCCTGAAAAAATTGAAAATAAACGCATAATTACTTTGGGTACTATCGCCGATATCTCCACTACCGATTCAGTTTTTACCTTTATTCCAGAAAACAACAATGGCAAAGAAATGCAGATAAAG
>CAZQUM010000003.1:23932-40391 GCA_964596585.1 uncultured Gammaproteobacteria bacterium | reverse complement strand
TTTGCACTCGTTAAATCAAAACATGGTGGGATTAGCTCAGCTGGTTAGAGCGTCTGCCTGTGGAGCAGAAGGTTGCCGGTTCAAGTCCGGTATCTCACCCCATGAATAAAATAAAATACCAATCCGTTAAAGGCATGCGGGATTTTTATCCCGAGACTTGGACCGAAATTGAATACTTAAAAAATACTTTTCTTAATACCGGCAGACTTTTCGGATATCAGGAATACGAATCCCCTATTGTTGAAAATATCGCTCTTTATTTAGAAAAAAGTAGTCAAGAACTTATTAATAAACAAAGTTTCATCGTCAACGATCGTGGGGATGAAAAATTAATTCTTCGGCCCGAACTCACTCCTTCTCTAGCCCGAATGGTAGTGGCCAAAGAAAAAGAACTCAACTTTCCTCTTCGTTGGCAATCTTGGGGTCGTTTTTGGCGTTATGAAAAACCTCAGCGCGGTCGCGGACGTGAATTTTTCCAATGGAATATTGATCTTATAGGTATTGATTCTCCTCAAGCTGATTCTGAAATTCTTCAAATTGCTGCTCTTTCTCTCAAAAATCTCGGTCTTAACCAAAATGAATTTCAAATTAGACTCAATGATCGTGAAGCCTTGCTTCAGCTATTTCAAAAGCAACTAAAAATTAACATTCAACAATCAAAACTCTTGCTTCAAGCCTTGGATAAAATCGATAAAATTGAACCAGTAGCCTATCAATCTTGGCTACTCGAACTTGGCTTTACTCAAAAACAAATAGACAATTTTCTCAAACTTATTGACAACCCTCCAGAAAATTTTTCCCAAAAACTCCAGCAAATTTTAACATTTATTCCTAAAGATTTGCGCAATTTTTTTACAATTGATCTCAAAATCGTCCGCGGACTTGATTACTACACTAATTTAGTTTTTGAAGCATGGGCTACCAAATCCACTCTTAAACGAGCACTTTTTGGCGGAGGTCGCTACAATAATCTCACTCAACAAGTTGGTGGTCAAAAAACCCTTCCCGCGGTTGGTTTTGCCATCGGTGACATGGCTATTTTTGAAATCCTTAAAGATCTAAATAAAATTCCCAATATAAACTCCAATCCCAGCCAAATCTTTATTTCAACCTTTTCTGCAGATAATTATTTAGAATCGCAAAATCTAGCCAATTTTCTTCGCCAAAATAAAATCAATTCTACTCTCAACCCCAATCCCGACTTAAAACTCAGTCAACAGTTTAAATATGCCGCCAAAAACAACTTTACCTATGTAGCCATCTTGGGACCCGAAGAAATCGAAAAAAAAACAATTACCCTAAAAAACCTTCAAACTGGTGAGCAAAAAACCCTTACCCAAAACAATTTATTGGACATTTTGTGCTAAAATAAGACCTATGAAATCATCTATCCATCCTACTTATTATTCTGACAGCCAAGTCACATGTGCCTGTGGCAATAAATTCACCACCGGCTCAACCCTAAAAAAAATTGATGTTGAAGTTTGCAGTCAATGCCACCCCTTCTTCACTGGCCAACAAAAATTTGTCGATATTAAGGGTAGAATTGATAAATTTAAGGAAAAAGAAGCCAAGGGAGTTGCCTACAAAGCCAAAAAAGAAGCTCAGAAAACCAAAAAGAAGAAAAAATAGGCATGCCTACCATTAATCCCAATATTGCTACTTTAGAATTCCGTATTGGCCCCGGAGGCCAAGAAGCCGAGCTTTGGCTCGAAGATTTAATGCGCATGTATACTCGCTATGCCGAAAAGCTTGGCTGGAAAATAAAATATCTTGACAGTAATATCATTCAAATATCTGGCTTAGATGTTTACTCCCAGCTTAAATGGGAAACTGGCACCCACCGAGTCCAACGCATCCCCTTAACCGAAAAGAGAGGACGTATTCAAACTTCTACTGCCGCCGTTGCTGTCTACCCCCAGATAAACGCTCAAGACGTTATTATTAACCCTGATCATATTGAAATGACCGCTTCCCGAGCCGGTGGTAATGGTGGTCAAAATGTAAACAAGGTTTCTACCGCTGTCCGGCTTTTACACAAGCCCACAGGACTCACTTTTTCAGTACGCCAAGAACGTTCTCAAGAACAAAATCGGGCCATAGCTATGGATCTTCTTCGAGCCAAACTTTGGCAACTTGAAGAAGATAAAAGAGTTGAAAAGCTCGGCACTACTCGACAAAAAGTTGGTTTAGCTATGCGAGCTGATAAAATACGTTCCTATAATTACCCTCGCAACCAAATCAAAGATCACCGAATCGATAAGGATTTCAATTTGAGCAAGTGCTTAAACGGTGATCTCACTGATTTATTTTTAGAATTAAGTGTCCTAGACGAGGCCGAGAATTAATTTTCCAATAAAACTTCTACTGCCTTTTCAAATTGGTTATCAATTTGCCCTTCCTCATCAGTTGTTAGTTTTTCAACCACATCGGGTTCTACCCCCTCTCCATGGATATTTTTTCCATCTGGCAACAACCATTTGGCTACAGTAACGTGTAATCCAGAACCATCAGTAAAATCAATCGGCTCTTGGACAGTCCCTTTTCCAAAGCTCTTCTCCCCTACTAGTTTTGCCCGACTATGCCCTCTCAGTGCCCCTGCCAAAATTTCCGCCGCCGATGCTGAACCACCATTAATCAATACCACTAATTTGTCATCGACCAAATTTCCCATTTTTTTATCAACTCCATATTCTTCCTTTTTTCCATCAGCTGATTGCTGAATTACCACTACCCCTTCTTTTAATAAATCAGAAGCTACCAGTACGCTTGCCTGCAAATACCCTCCGGGATTATTTCTTAGGTCCAAGACAATTCCTCCGTATTTATTCCCCAAACTATTTTTTTCTTCATTAATTTTCTTTACTATCTCTGGCCAATCTTTGTATGTTTGTTCACTAAATTTATACAATTTTATCCATGCTACCTTATAGCCCCTTTCCTCCTTCCATTCTAATTCAGTACTCTGAACCACTATATTATCTCGAATTAATGAAACTGTAAAAGTATCTTTTTTTCCCTCTCGATAAAGCACTAAACTTACCTCTGTCCCTATCTTACCTCTAATTAAATTCATTGCCTCCTCCAAACTAATTCCACTGGTATCTTTGTCAACATTATTATTTCGATCAATTATCTTAGTAATTAAATCCCCAGCCTCAATGCCCGCCTTTTCTGCTGGTGTTTTAGCCAAAGGCGCTATAACCGCCAAAACATTATTTTTATAACCCAACTGAATGCCTACCCCACCAAATTCTCCAGCCAAGTCTTCATTACTATCTTTATTTTCCTTAGGTGGTAAAAAAACAGTATAAGGATCATCTAAAGAAGAAACCATCCCTTCAATGGCTCCATAACTCATTTTTTCTTCATTTATCTTATCTTTTTCAAGAAAACTTACATCAAGTTTTTGCCTTACTTTAGATATTAATTCTAAATTCAACCAATCACCGCTCCCCTTCTTTATCCCCAAACCCTTTTCCCTACCAGCCTTAAAACCCACCAACACCGAAACTGCCATCAATGCCAAAACCACAAAAAAATTTCTCAAGCCTTTAATCATTTTTATATTTTACCCCAACTTTTTCCATTCAACCTCACTAACTTGCTTTATTTGGACATCCCCATCACGACCGCTCACATTTTCCACGCAAATAATTCCTTTTACCTTAATCACTTCCGCCTTTATCAACAAAACCTCATCTAAAGTCCAAGTTTTTATTAATTGATCTTTAGATTCAAAATTAAGATCTCTCAAAGCCAGAACCAACTTGGCTTCTCCTTTTTTCTGAGCTTCTCTTTTTTTCTTCATCAACTCATTTTACTCTTCTTTGGCAATGTATGGCAATAAAGCCAATTCTCGAGCCTCTTTGATGACTCTAGCCAATTCTCGCTGATGCTTCATACAAACACCAGTCATTTGTGAAGGTAAAATCCTTTTTCTAGTTGATAAAAATTCTGCCAATTTTTCATAATCCCGCCAGTTAGGGCTTTTTTTACTTTTGCAAAAAGCGCAATCTCTTCCCCTACCCTTAAGATGGATTAATCTATTTTTGTCTTTTCTATTATTTTTCTTCATGTCTGTTCATCAGCAACTGGTTTTGCTTCATCCGTTGCCGGAATTTCCTCATTTAAACCTATATCATCAGGAATAACAATATCCTCTATTGATCCACTAGCTAAATCCATTTCTCCGGAATTTTCTGTTATTTCATCTTCTTTGACATCAACATTACCACCCATATTTTTACTATCCAAAAGGATCATATCCTCAATTACAATCTCTGAAATTTGCTTTTTAACACCAGTAGAATCAGTAATCTCTCGATATTGAATCCGGCCATCAACATAAACCCTACGCCCCTTAGATAACAATTGAGAACATAATTCGGCTAATTTATTCCAAGCAACAATTCGATGAAACTGAGCATCCTCTTTTTTTTCACCTTGTTTGGTTACCCATACTCGGTTAGTAGCCATTCCAAAAGACACTACTGCCATTCCGCCAGGAGTATATCGCAACTCCGGATCACGGGTTAGATTACCAATTAACATAACTTTATTAAGACAACGACTAGGCATTTTTTCCTCTTTTACTTAAATTTTTAACATTAAATAACGGATAACTTGTTTATCCCTATTTAAAAATAGTGTCAAATTTTTAGCTTTGACAGCTTCCTTCCCGGAAATCTCAAAAACCCAAAAATCACCCTTGTCTAATTTTTTTACCTTATACGCTAAATTCTTATTTCCCAAGTTTTCTCGATTATCTACATTAAATTTTAGCTCTTGAATTTTTTCTTCAATTTCTTTGAGACAGCTTTCTTTGTCTTTTGTCTCCGCTTTGGGGTCAAGCACCACCACCAGCTCATATTTATATTTATTAATATCTTTCATCGAAGTTTAGCTTAACATGATTTTTTTAATTTTACAATCATTTTTGTTATCTTCCAATAAATATCCCATTTTTTTGATTTCATCCCGAAACCTGTCAGCTTCAAGCCAATTTTTCTTTCTTTTTGCCTCATTTCTAGCTTTTACCAATCTTTTAACCTCTTCTGGAATTTCTTCTTCCTCAAAATTTAAAAACCCAAAAAATGAATTTATTTCAACCAAAAAATCATATACATATTTACCTGATTTACCCGCGCTATTTTGTTTTCGAATAAATTCAAACAATTCTGCCACAGCTCTGGGGCTATCAAAATCATCATCTAAGCATGACTCTATTTTTCTTTTTAGCTCTTTAACCTTATTTTTTTCCTCATCATCCTCAAAATTTTTATCTATTTTATAAACGTATTCTTGTATTCTCCTCAACGAGTTTCTTGCCCCTTCAACCAGTGTTTCACTAAAATCTATAGCTGACCGATAATGGGTGCTTAAAAAGAAATAGCGTAAAATTCGATAATCATAATTTGCCAACAAATCTCTAATACTTTTAAAATTACCCTTACTTTTCGACATTTTTTTAGAATTGATATTTAGAAAAGCAGTGTGCATCCAATATTTCACCATTGGTTTTTTCCCAGAAACTGCCTCCATTTGGGAAATTTCCGCTTCGTGATGTGGAAAGATTAAATCTACCGCTCCCCCGTGAACATCATACTGGGGTCCAAAAAAAGTTTCAGTAATTGCCGTATCCTCAATATGCCACCCCGGACGACCCTTACCTATTTCAGTTTCCCAAAAGGGTTCTCCTTCTTTAGAAAATTTCCACAAACAAAAATCATTCCACGCCTTTTTCTCCTCATTCTGATCGATTCGAGACACCGCATCATTCTCTTGCAACTCTTTTCTCCCGGAAAGTTTGCCATAATCTTTGAATTTACTTACCTCATAATAAATTCCATCACTAATTTGATAAGCAAAACCTTTTTTCATCAACACCTTGACCTGTTTTACAATTTGGTCAATATAATCAGTTGCTCTGGCAAATGTTGTTACCGCATCGTTATGTAAGCTCAACATGTCTTCTTTGAAATAACCTTCAAATTCTCTTGCCAAACTTTTCCATTCAATTCCCCTCTCCTTAGCCCTGACAATAATTTTATCGTCTATATCCGTTATATTTTGCAAATAATTTACTCGATAGCCCTTATATCTCAGATATTTAACAATAAAATCAAATTGAGTATTTGTTTTTGCGTGACCAATATGTGCATAGTCATAAACTGTTGGTCCACACACAAAAAAATCAACCTTGTTTTTATTAATTGGGATAAATTCCTCTTTTTTTCGGCTTAGAGTATTAAAAATCTTCATCTAATCAATTTTACCACCCTTAAATTCACTTGTTTGTGACATTTGGCTTGCGTCTGGAAGCTGTTTTTTTCTTTTTCCCGGAGTAAACTGCCTCTTCGCTGCTTCCTTTTTTGCATTTCCGGGTATTTCTGTCCATTCCTGCCTTTCCCTTTCTTCAGCCTCTCTTTGTTGTTTTATATTTTCTAAAAATATTTTTTCTTTTTCTTCATCTTCCCGTTCTCTTTCACTTCTTACCACCTTTATTTCCTCTTCTACATTTCGACCTTGCCCCATCGTTGCCGCTCGAATACGAGCCATTTCCTGTTCCTTTTCTTCATCTTCCTTCTTTCTAATGTTGTCCATTTCCTGGGCATCAACCGGCTTTAAATCTCCCAATAATTCTTGTCCCGTAATTACGCTCTGAGTAATTTCTACAACCCCTCCAACCCCCTTCTCCACTGTTTCTTTACCAATTTCCCCTAATCCCTTAACCACTTTTTTAAAAATTGAATTACTCATCTAAAGCTCCCTTCTTCCTTCAAAAGCTCTGCTCAAAGTTACCTGATCAGCAAAACCTAATTCTGCTCCCATTGGCAACCCACTCCCAATCCGACTAATTCTCCCTTCAAAACCCGCATCTGTTAATTTCTTTTTTATATAAAGTGCTGTCCCCTCTCCTTCTATCGTCGGATTAGTTGCCAAAATTATTTCTGTTACTTTTTCTTTTTTTATTCTTTCAATCAATTCTTTGATTTTTAAATCCTCCGGGCCTATATGCTCTAGTGGATTAATCACTCCGCCCAAAACATGGTATCTTCCTTTAAAATCCCCAACCGCCTCTACCGCCATCACTTCATCGGCCCTCTCCACTACACAAATTTGGGCTTTATTACGGTTTTTATCTTGGCAAATTTCACAAATCTCTGTTTCCCCAATTCCAAAACATATTTGGCAAATCTTAATCTTATTTTTTAAAGTACTTATAGATTTTGCCAAACTTTGGGAAAAATCATCAGGTACAGACAACAAATAAAAACCCAATCTTGAGGCGCTTTTAGGTCCAATCCCTGGCAATCTTTCAAAATTATCGATTAATTCCGCTAATGCTCTGGGGATTTTTTTCATATTATTTCAATAGCCCTTCCAAACCGCCCAAATCCTGCATTTTTTTAGCAGCGCCTTCTTGAGATTTTTTCATTGCCTTATTAATAATCTCGACAAGCATTTTATTTTCTTCACCGTTTACCGATAAGTATTTTATTTTCTGATCGCCAGAAACTTTTACTATTATTCCTGATTCATTCATTTCTGTAACTTCAGATTCTAAGGCTTTTTTTAATTTAAAAGCCTGAGCCATCATTTTTGCTTTATCAAACATATTTTTTTAAAATAATTAATAAACAGGACGGTCGCAACCGTCCCCTTCCTTTAATTTTACCATTATCCAAATATTTTCTCCGCCACCTTATCAATTTCTTCCCCTTTCTCATCTTCCACCTCTTGTGGCTCCTTCCTTAATTCTGATTTTTTCTCTGCCAACACACATCTAAATTTCATTGATCCCCCATAAACCTTGCCTAGTCCAATTTCAACAATTTCTCTATTTTTCTGTTCTTCTAATTTATCTTTATGAAACTTATAAAAAACCTCTATCAACAGTTCATCTTTATCAATTTTTTTTGGCCTGGCCGCACGTAAAAAAGCCTCCACTGAATGATTGAACGGTTTTACTGCCGACAACACCTCTGGCCATTTTAATTCAATTTCCGGCATCTCTGCTGTCATCTTATCAATTTCCCCATCCAACTTCTCCTCTCCATTCTCACTTATTATTTCTAGCTTCTCATTTCTCACTTCTCCTTCTCCCATCCCAACAACCATCAATTCCAGCGGTAGTTGTTCAATTCCAGAACTTTTCTCCAATTCTCCAGCTTTTATGAGTGCCTCAATTATTTTTTTTATAAATTCATCATTCAAATCCAACAGCATTTTTTGATGAAATTCTTCCAGCCATTTCAATCTCATCTCTCCAAAATCTACTCCTTTTTTTGCCAAATCTTCTAGTTTTTCAATTATTTCCTTTTGTCTACCAGCTCTCAAATCATTTTCAAAATCACCTGCTTCATACCCTCCTCTAATTCGAGCAAAAAAATTATCTACATCTTCATCCCCTATCTCATCACCAAACTGCAAGCAGATTTCATTAAAATTCTTTTGTAAATTACGAAAACTTCCATCAGAATTAGATATAATTTTCTTTTTAGCCTTTTCACTTATCTTTACCTTTTCCCCTTTAATCACTTTTTCCAAGGACCCCAATAATTCTTGTTGGTTCCCTTTTCTAAAATCAATCTTTAATAGCCGTGATAAAACAGTTTCCGGAATTTTATGGGCATCAGTAGTGCACATAATAAACAAAGTGTTTTTTGGTGGCTCTTCTATCAATTTCAAAAGGGCATTAAATGCCTCTTTGGTCAACATATGAACCTCATCAATAATAAAAATCTTCTTTTGAAGTATTATTGGTGCCAAATAAGCATTTTCTTTTAAGCTTCTAACATCATCAATTCCTCGATTGGAGGCAGCGTCAATTTCTATAATATCTAAACTATTCCCCTTTTCAATTTCCCGACAATTATCACATTTTCCACAAGCTTCCCCATTCTTGGGTGATTTACAATTAACTACCCTTGCTAAAATTCTAGCGCTGGAAGTTTTTCCTGAACCCTTTGGACCAGACAAAAGTATTGCCTGAAAAGGCTCTTTACTTTCGGCAATTTTTCTTATTTTTTCTGATACCTCAGGCAAATCCAGCTCATCAAATTTTTTAGGACGATATTTTAAATGAAAAACTGACATCAACTCATTCTAACCTATTTCAATAAATTTTCTACCCCATGTCTTAACCATTCTTCCAAAATAATTTCTCTTCTTTTCTTCAAAAACTTTTCTTCGTATTTTAGTTTTTGAGTACAAATTACAATATCACCTAGCCGAATATAGCCATCACTATCAGCAATTCGATTCATAGGAAAACCCAATACTTGAGGTATATAGTTTTTTTGTCTGTACTTAATATTTAGCTCTTTGGCTTTTTTTGTGCCTAAAAATACTAAGCTCAACTCAGTATTAGCCTCATAGCCAAACTCTTTTAAAGCTCCTTGTGCCATCTTTAGCACCAACTTTTCGTCTAAACCCCAGTTTCTGGGATGTTTCAATAAAATTATATTTTTCATTGACCAAGCTCTTCCTTGACTATTTTGGAAACAGCTTCTCCTCCCGCTCTACCCGCCGTTTCCTTCATCGTTTCCCCCATAATTACCCCAAAATTATCCCCTCTTTGGGCTATAATTTTCTTTACTATATCCCTAATTTCTACTTCTGATAATTCTTTTGGTAAATATTTCTTTATCCATTCTATTTCAGCTTCCTGTTCTATCACTAAATCAGGTCTACCACCCTTGGCAAACATTTCCCTGGCCTCTTCTTTGTTTTTAAGTTCTTTTTGCAAAACTTTAACTTCTTCAGACTCATCAAATGCACCCAATGGCAGTTGAAGCTCCCTTTTTTCTATTAATGATATTAAATAACGCAAACTATTCGCTTTTTTACTATCACCTGATTTCAAAGCTTCAACCGCCTCTTGTTTTATTTGATCACGTTGCATAATTTCTTGATTTTTTTGCTCTTTTGCGGCATTTTTCCCGCCACAAGATAATCTTTTTTTTAGCATAACGACCTACTGATGGTTTTTCATAAGCCGCTCTTTTACGGACCTCCTCAGCAATATCTTCTTCCATAGAAATTCTCCGGAATTTACCGATTACGTCATCTTTTGATTCACCTTTTTTACGTTTGACAATTATTGCCATCAAATCACCTCCTTTAAACAGCCTATTCTACCCTCTTTTATTTAGCTTGTAAACACTTCATTCTATCCAAGCTATTAACCACCCCGTCACCGTTAAGATCAGTCACTTGAGTACATTTACCCGGAGTCGGGCTTGGACCAACTGCCGTCGGGCTTAATTTCAAGCAATAAATATGATCCAAACTATTAACTACTCCATCCTTATTATTATCTATCTTACTGTCACAAGCACTTTCTATTACTGGAACAGGAGTTGTTGTTGCTACAGCAGCTGCAGAGGCAGTCGGTGACACTGCCAGTTGAGCAGACATATCACTTCCTTTTGTATTAAAAGAAAAAGGGATTCCGTTATTATCATAGATCTCATCTCCCACTCTAATTCTAAAATGATAAGCAGTATTAGCCTTAAGAGGCGATAAATTTACACTATGATCTGTTGTTGCCGTAGCCTCTGGAGCTCTTAATAATAAACTGGCAGGGCTTGTTCCATACTCCACTACACCTTGAGTTGCCTTATCAGAAGACCAAGTTATAACAGCACTTTTTCCATCTTCACTCGGTTTTGATAATACATTTTTTGCCATAGTATCAGCAGAAGCTCCACTTAAATAAGTTCTTGCGGTATTTATTCCAAATACTCCCAAAACACCCGCCAGCAACAATATCCCAATAATAATAAAAGTCTTTACCGAAGGTTTTTTGTTCATAAAAATCTCAATACAAAGGATCCTATAATTGCTACGACCCCCAAAACTCCCAAAACTGCCGTATTTTCAACGCTTCCCGTTTTTGGTAATTCTGTAGCAGTCGGTGCTGGATCCGATCCTGAACTCGGTGTTGATGGAACTGGAGTGGCCGTTGGATTAACGGGATCACTTCCACCTCCAGCTGTATATACTCCATTTTGATTAGAAGCACAATCAATTACATCTTTTGTATCTATATCAAAAATATTAGAATCAACAAAATTATTCGCAGAACACTCAAAAGTCAAATTAATCGTTCCACTTCCCTTTGGCCTAACAGTAACTACTGCCAAATCTCCAGCAGCTGGTACCATCTCAAAATTACTCATGTCCGTCGAATTAAAGGAAATATCAAACTTACCCGTATCATTATGAATATTTTGCATTATGCTAAATGGAAATGCTGGGGAAGAAGCAGTCCTGATGTTTACAATTTCAGCTTTACTTACGTCAAAAGAAACCCATGCATCAACAGCTTGCGTTTTAAAGGTGCCTGAATCTACCGCCAATGTTACTTCAAAATCCTGACCCGGAGTATACGTTTTACTTGCAGGTACAAATTTCAACATTGGACCTGCTGCAGAGGCAGCTCTAACACTCAGGCTAAATATAGCTAATAGGAAAAAGATACCTTTTTTCATAATGAGTATGGCAACGCTTCAGAGGTCGTGCTATCAACCACTAAACTTTTATCACTATTAATATTAAACACCGGTAATTCACCTTCTAATGGGGTAAAATCAATATTTAATACTTCCACATTCTCGCCATTTTCTAGCCTAAAACCGTCGGCATCATCAATAAAATAATGAGTTGCAATCAACGAAGTATCGCTATTAAGATTGGGCCCTATCGAATCAGGCAATATCCCTGCATTTTCAACTGAATTTACCTCTACTCCCTCATAAGAAATCTCTAAGTCTATAGCATCCAAAGCCAAATCTTTTTGTGCTTCCATCATCAACGTAACTCTATTATCGTCCTTCATTTTCCAAAAAAACTTTATTGCTGGCTCCGAACTCGGACTAACAAACTCTTCAACTCCATTATCCCCCTGTGCTGGTTGATTATTTTTTGATGTCTTTGATAGAAAAACAATGCTTTCTGCAATTACTATTACAGCAACTATTACTATCGGCCAAAAAAGTTTTTTATCTTTCATATTATTTAATATAATTGTCCCTGTTTAAATTCTAGAGACTTCTTTAAAACATTAACATCATTAGAATTTGTTTGACAATCACCGTTCAAATCGGCAAACAAATACTCACCTGCTTCAACAGTAGTATGATCGGCGTGTTTTTTCATATAAGAAAAATCACGTCCGTTAATCCAACCATCCGGTACTTCCGAATCAGTTCCAACCAAATCACCAGGCAACATCCAATATTGACTGAAGTCATATTTTGGACTTGTCTCTGCATTAGTTGTCAAAGTCAATTCTCCGCCTGCTTTATCATAGGAAGTACTTTGATTTTGAATTCCGTATTTCATTTGCAGGTGTTTTGGACCCTTAAAGAATACAGCTACCTTTTCTTTATGCGGAAAACCTACTAGCTCTAGGCTTCCCTCAAAGGTCACTCTATCGCTTCCATTTTTCTTATTTTTCATAATCACATCGCTATACACCTTAGTTGTCCCTTCAGATAAAGCTATCACTTGCACAGGCCAATCAACAGCACATTGGCTAGCCAAAGGATTTACATATCCAAATGACACTTTATAATTCAATACTGGCCATTCTCCGCTACTTATCCGACAATCCTTGTTGTAAGCTCTATATATAGTCTGATCACTTGTTGGATCATCATCACAGGTTTTCCCTTCTAGCTTACTCCACCACGTATATTCTTGATCATTTATTTTGCTACATCGAGAGCATTGATTTGGATCTCTTGTAGCAGTAGGAGCCTTACAGCTAGCATCATATGTTCTGATAACCTCAACATTACTCTTAGGATCTACACTACAATCACTTGCTTCCCATTGTGTTCTCATGTAGTCAAAAACCTTGCTACATCGGTCACAGAGCCCGGGTGTTACACCACCATTAATCAAATATTCAGATCCTCCCGTAACTTTTACTGTCAACTTCTTATCCGCATCACCTTTTGCATATTTAGTTGCCATAGTAATATCTCCCCCAGAAGAAATCGATATCGCCTTAGGACCACCAGCCTCCTTTGCTACAAATATCAAATCAAAAGCTTTTCCAGCTTGAGCTAAATTAGCTGCACAAGTTTTATCCGTATCATTTGACAATACCGTCACAATCACACAGTTTTGACTATTTTCTCTACTACCACCAATCTTCATACTACTCACACCAGAAAGTGCTTCAGGAGAAAAGCCCAAAGCCGTATTAGGTTTTATCTCTTTCAATTCAATTTCTAGACCATAACATACCTCAGCCTGAATAGATTCTACCTTTACCCCGCTATCCGCAGCAAACTGCACCCCAAATGTCAATTCCTCGCCCACATTTTTCGTAACTCTAGAAGACGGAGAAATAGACAAAGAGACGTTATTTACCGTTGCACCCCTCCTTACATCCTGATTTTGCTTGAGAAGAACAAGTGCACCACCCATGGCACATAATATAAGTAAAGGTAAAATTACTTTCTTAAGTTTCATATTTATTTAAACGTCTTTAAAAAATAATTATTTCTCCAAACAGTATAGTCTGCCAAATCTACTAGACCATCGCAATTGAAATCAGCTTTCCATGTAGGCAAGACCATAATTTGGTTACCACATTGAGTCGAAAGATACTCTTCTCTCCAAATTGAATAATCAATTAAATTTGTTTTATCGTCACAATTAGCATCACCTGAAGCTTTGGCGTTTGGCTTACCACTACATTGTACGCACTTAGAGGTTGGACATTTTGTCATATCTGTCGTCCAAACACCTCCAGCAGACGGACAACAATATTCCTTGCCTCCGCAACTATCTTTTTGCCCTGCTTTTGAACAAATAGTGTCTCGTGAAGTTCCATCAGAATCAGGATTTTTACAATCACGCAATACCTTACCTGTACTATCCGGGCATGCCTGTGTCCCTGGACATTTATCGCTAGGCACTGGGGTAGTTGTCACAATCGGCACTGTTCCTGTTGGAATTATTGGTGTTTTAGTTGGGGTTACGGTTGGTACCTTAGTTGGGGTTACTCTACAATAATTCCCATCACAGCCATTAGGACAATCTTTCATAAACGTCCAACATCTATTCTCACATCTTTGCTGTTTATTACTTTTACATCTAATTGCTCCTGTATCACCCACATCGCAGGGATCATTACAAGTAGGTGTTACTGATGGATTAACAACGCACTTTCCATCAGAACATTTTTTGCTACAACACACATCATTCACACCACAATAAGCACCATTTACTTTACAAGTAAGAGTCGGGGTTGCAGTTGCTTTCGGTTTCGGGGTTGCAGTTGCTTTCGGTTTCGGGGTTGCAGTTGCTTTCGGTTTAGTCGGGGTTGCAGTTGCGGCTTTAACACATATGAATGCCCCGGGGTCACCATAGTCACCCCCGGAACATACCAAACCAGCACAACACGCTCTAGAAATACATGAACCGCCTAAAGCACCGCATGAAGCAGCACTATTTCTAGTATCCTGATTTTCTTGAACTAATTTCGTCGCTATTGGAACCGCCACCGCCATCACTAACAATCCTAAAATAAGGGGTATTTGGGCTAATGCTTTTCTTTTCATTTTTCTTGTTTATAAGTTCTTATATATCCAGTTTTACATATCAAAAAATATTCGTCAATAGGTCAAAAGTTGTAATTTTGCTTATACTATATATATAGTATATATATGAAGCGGCAATTAAAATCGACCCTCCTCCTTTTTCTATTTCTCCCAATTTTAGTATTCGCCATCAAAAGCATTCTCGATTTACGCCGTTCTGCAGCTGGTACCAATGCTAATATTTTCATAAACACCCAATCCTTAGGTTCAAACATCACTGGCTCTCTCTGGCAAAATCTATCCCAAGGGGGAGAAGAACCCAAAGATATGATTGGCCCCCATGCCATACAGCTTAGACAACTTCAACCTGAATATATTCGCATCGACCACCTTTTTGATTATTATCAAGTTGATCAAGGGAACGGTCAATATGATTTCTCCCGTCTTGACCAGGCTGTAAATAGTATTCTTGTTACTGGTGCCAAACCAATGCTCTCCCTCTCTTATACTCCCGACTCTAAAGAACCCTCTGATTGGAACCAGTGGAATAAGCTGGTTGAAGCCACTGCTCGTCATTATTCTGTTGAAAAAAATATTTCAAAAATATATTACGAAGTCTGGAACGAACCTGATTTATTTGGAAATTGGCATTATGGCAAATCTCCAAATTACTTGAATCTTTATAAAAACACCGCCCAAGCAGTTCAAAGGGGCGCTGGAAGCAGTACCTACAAAATTGGTGGTCCAGCCACCACCGCCTATTACAACAATTGGATTAAGGCCCTTTTCAAATATACTACCGCCAACAAGCTCCCTCTCGATTTTATCTCTTGGCACAAGTACTCTTTAGACCCCCAAGAATATATCAAAGAATTCGAATCCTTAAATAATATTTTGGCAGACTATCCTGAACATTTTACTGTCGAACGCCTAATTACCGAAATTGGTCCCAATTCTGAAATTGATTCTACCTATGATACTCCATTTTCAGGTATTCACCTTATTGCACTCTCTACCCAATTATATGGTAGAGTTCACCGTATTTTTAGCTTTGAAGCAATAGATGGCCCCTCTCCCCGCTCAGACAAATCTACTGGCTGGGGCATTCTTACTCACGATGGCAGAGCCAAACCACGCTATTATGCCTTTAAATTTTTAAATTCTTTATCCGGAACTCAATTAAGCCACAGCGGTGATGGCACTTGGGTTAGCTCTCTTTCTGCCAAAAAAGACAATACTATTCAAACTATCATTGTCAATTACGATCCAAAATCCCGTCATATTGAAACTACCCCTCTAAACTATCAAAATCTTACTCCCGGCAAATATAATTTAAAAACTACTCAATATCTTGGTAAAACTACTCAAAAAAGTATTAATATTATTGGCACCAGCCACACCGAAAATTTATATCTTGAAGCAAATACCGCCTATTTCCTAGAACTCACTCCTTCTTTTTAATTCTTGTTTCTCTCTTTTCTAATTTAATATTAAATTCTTTACATCTCCAATCGTAATCAACAAAATCAAGCTCAGCAATATCATCATTCCTATATTATTAACAACAGCTTCAAATCTTTCATTAGCTCTCTTTCCCGTCAATAATTCATAAAATACAAATAAAATTCTCCCTCCGTCCAAGGCCGGAAAAGGCAAAATATTTACTATTGCCAAATTTACCGAAATTATTCCAAAAAAATGAATCACTGCCAATAATCCTTCTTGCATTCTAATTTGTTCTGTAGCCTTAAACATCCCAATTGGGCCCGTCACATCCTTTGGTATTTGCCCAACAAAAAGCCCACTAATCATCGACCATACTCCTTGTGCAATAGTTTTTCCCCAAAAAAAGGCTTCTTTAAAACCCTCACCAATACCTTTATAAAATTGAT
>CAZQUM010000003.1:0-23918 GCA_964596585.1 uncultured Gammaproteobacteria bacterium | reverse complement strand
CCACTTAATTTTTTGCACTTCCATACTCGATACCACTACTCCCATCAACCCTTGGCCTTCGGGAGCATTTTCCCGAATTTGTACAGACAGAACAGTGTCCTGTCCTTCCCTATTAACCAACAACTCTATTTCTTTCCCTTTATTTTTCCCCACTTCTTGGGTTAATTCTTCACCTTTTGATAAATCTTTGTCCCCAATTTTTAAAATTATTTCATCATTTTTTAACCCCGCTTTTTCTGCCGGGCTACCCTGTGCCACTTCCAAAATTTTCACTTTTCCACTTTCTACTGGAATACCGCTAATCGTATAACTAACAGCAAAAATTACCACCGCCAATATCAGATTCATCAATACTCCCCCTGCCACAATAATCGCTTTTTGTGTTGGTTTTTTTGTTAAAAATGAATCCTTGGCGCCTCCAGCTCCCTTTTCACTTGGGTCCTCTCCATACATCTTGCAAAAGCCACCAATTGGCAACCAGTTTAAGCTCCATAATGTTCCCCATTTCTTTTTACCTACTATTCGTGGTGGCAATCCTAGTCCAAATTCATCGACTCTTACTCCATTAAGCCGAGCGGCTATAAAATGACCAAATTCATGTACCAAAACCAAAACTGACAACGCAATGACAAAAATCAAAATATCCATATTAAGCTCTTATTTCTCCTTCTTTTTTCTTAGCAATTTCTTCAATTTTATTCATATAGTTATCAGTTAATTTTTGCAACTCCATCTCATCCCTTTTAAATTCGTCTTCAGATATACTTTTGTCATTTTTGGAATCCATTATTTTTTTTCTAAAATCTCCTCTGGCATCACGTAGCATATTTTTAGCCCCCTCCAATTTTCTACCAAGCAATTTTATATAATCCTCTCGTTGTTCCACCGTTAACATAGGCAAATCAAATCTAATTAATTCTCCATCCACTATTGGCATCATTCCAATATTTGCCGCTTGAATACCATTATTAATTTCTCTTAATACTGTTTTATCCCAAGGTTCAAAAATTAAAGATCGTACGTCTGGGGCTGAGATTGAACCCAATTCAAGTAATTTCATTTTCTGACCACCATATATCTCCACCACCACATTTTCAATCAAGCCCGGAGTGGCTCTACCTGTCCTAATCGAAGCAATATCTTCTACAAAAATCTCTGAAATTTTATCCATTCTTTGACTGATTTGAGCAAAATCTAGCATAATTTATTTTAACAAAAAAGAATCAATATACGGCATGATAATTTCGATCTTTCTTAAATCTCAAACCTCTGAATTCTTCCTACTTTTATATTTTCACCAAATTTTGCATTTAAAGCCATCACCAAGTCCTTCATTTTTTGGCTCGGGTCCTTGATGTATTCTTGTTCAAGTAGTGCTTCTGTATCTTTTGGGTCCATTGCCGCCACCTGCAAACATAATTCCTTGGCAACTCTAATAAAATCCTCATTTTTGGCTACAAAATCAGTCTCACATAAAAGTTCGACCATAGCCCCAATTTTCCCAGTGCTATGAGTATAAGTTGATACAAGCCCCTGATGAGTTTCTTTTTCCATCCTTTTTTCTGCTTTAGCATATCCCCTCTCTTTTAAAATCTCCTTGGCCTTCTTCTCATCACTATTAGCCTCTTCCAAGGCTGATTTTATTTCCATAATACCCAAGCCTGTTTCATTTCTAATCTTTTTTACTAGTTCTATTATTTTTTTATTTTCCATACTATTTTACTCCCGCAGCTTTAATAGCCCGGCCGACTTCTTCAACTATAATTGTAATACTTTTTACATTATCATCATTAACCGTAATTGGGAAATCAACTTTTTCCGGGTTAGAATCGCTATCCACCATTGCCGCAATTTTCAAATTGCTTTCCCTAGCCTCTTTAACCGCTGTTTTTTCAAAACCAGCATCAACTACAAAAACAATATCAAACAATTTTTCTAATTTAATTAAACCTCCAACCATTTTTTCCAATCTAGCCCTTTCTTTATTCAAAATAGATAGCTCTCTTTTGCTTTCACTTGAATACTTTCCTCCTTCAGACAAGCCCGCAACCAGTTCATTTAGTTTTTTAATATTCTTTTTAATTTGATCCCAATTAGAAATAGTGCCACCCACCCATCGATCGGTAATGTAGGGGACCCCGGCATCCAAGGCCACTCTGCGCACTACTTCTCTGGACTGTCTCTTTGTTCCCACTAAAGCAATCTGTTTTCCGTTCCTCTTGGAATTGTAAATAAAATTGCAAGCCCTTTCTAAATTTTCAAAACTCTTGTTTAAGTCAAAAAGTTGAATTCCATCTCTGGCCTGATATAAATATTCCTTCATTTTAGGATTGGTCTTAGAAATTTTATGTCCCAAATGACACCCTGCTTTCAACAAATCCTGAACCTCAATAGTCAAATTATATTTCTTGTCCTCTTTTCTAACTTCTTTCTCGTTCCTTGCTTCTCTCTTCTTATTTTTAGTTTCTAGTTCCTCATTTTTTATTTCTATGTTCTTCTTAATTTTTTCATTTACTTCTTTAATCTTATTTTTATCAACGATTTTATTTTTCTTAGCTTTTACCACTAATGCTTTTTTGACAAGGCTTTTTCCTCGTCGATTGATTGTTGTTACCTTTGTTTTCATAGTTTTTATTATCTTATTTTGCCCTCAAAGGGAAAACTATTTTATAAAAAATTAATTTTTAATCCAATCATTATATCATGTTATTCAATTAACATCGTGCTTCTTAGCCCGCTCCTCCACCGCCGCCACCACCGCCACCGCCACCGCCTCCCGATGCACCACCACTACTACCAACTCCACTGGCTCCATAACTATTATTTATTGCCGAACTTATACTTTGCAAACTATCTCCAACACTACCCAAGCTCTCACTTATACCATTTATAGTACCCACATCAGCTCGAGAAATTCCCCAATAATTACTCATCGCCAATTGATCATCTTTGCCTAACTTTATTGGTAATTGCGACAAAGTCTTCAAAGAAATCCCCAAAGCTGCACCATAAACCAAATAATTCTCCCAAATAACAATCGAATCGATTGGCTCCTTTACCGTCTTGCCGTACTCCTTCAAATGTTTTTTAAATGCTTTCCAACCCGCAGTTTCCCTAACCCCCGACTCAGTTCTTTTAAGATAATTTAAATTCATTATTAACCCCATCACCATAAATACAAAAGACAATATCCAATTTATTACCGTAGCAATGGCAGTCCTCATTCCCAACGCCACCAATCCCATTGCCCCAGTTGAAAATATTATAAAAATTATTATCGGCAATACCGGTACATATTTATTTTTCTTTTCAATTGATTCCTGAGTAAAAAATCCTTCCTCCACATTATCATCTAAAATTGTCTCTGGCCATTCTTTAGTTAAAAATTCTCGAGAATAAGTTGCATGTTTAGAAAACCAGTTACTTATTTCCGATATTTCAATTTTGTTTTCTGCCCCCATAATTTTGTCCATCAAATTTATCGCCTTCTGTTGGATTTTTGACGCACTCTTTTTACTATCTTGTTTCTCTAAAAAATAACGATATTTCTTAAAGATCAAACCTTCTTTCTCTCCACTTCGACTAATTTTATAAAAACGATCTTTTATTAAAGATAAAATTGTCGCCGTTAGTGTGTTTGCTGACACCTGCTCTTGTCCTTTTATTAGTTGTTCCACTTGAGCAGCATCAATATTACTGGGGGCTTCCCATAGTCTTCCCGACAATGATATTTCAGATAATTTTTCATCCCGTCCATTTTTATTAAATAATTTTATTTTTTTTACCCCTTCCCACAACTGCCATACTATTAGTAAGCTCAATAATCCCGCTACCAACTTATCCTTTGTATCCTTTTTTTGCAACTTATCTTTTGTCTCATCAATAAATCTCTCTTCCTCCAGTCTTATTGACATTTCATTCTTACCCCCCTTTTCTCCCCTCGAAAAAACATTTTTATCCATCAATATTCGTCCTTCAAAAAACGTATTTTGTGGCAGTCTATCCAAGGAAAACACGACTTCGCTCTTACTGGGAATTGACACCCGACCGCTTAATGGACCATGTGCCCAAGCTTGAATCTTTTCTCCTTTTATATCTTCTGGTAAAGCCACCTTTACTTCTATGTCATTTTGGCCTTTTTCCCAATCTCCACCAATTAATTGCCAATAAAATTCAGCCACATCATCATGCAAAGTTATTCCATTTTTAATCACATAACTCAAATCAAATGTTCTTTTCTCATCCTTCGCCCGATAAAACCACTTTATATAATAGCGACTGCCCTCATCTCTAACATAAAAAGTACCTGGTAATTTTTTAACATCATCAGGTTCAATTTGTTGATAACAGTCACCATTTTCACAAATAGAAAAATTTTCTAATTGATAATCCCCTCTCTCTTCACCCTTTTTATTTATGCTACAAAAAGCAAAGGAAAAATCATCTTCAAAATCATAAGTCCTTTTTTCACTTACCTCCACAGAAGCATCTTTATTTATCTTCATGTCAATTTGCACCGGACCAATGTTGTAATTTTTAGCTTCAATTCTATTTACGTTAAAAAACAAATTCCATGCAAAAATTATCAGCCACATAATTAATTTTAACATCAGCTATAATACATATTATTGTGATTCAAGCTAAAGAAACCCATATTATTCTTAAACCCAGAAAAAAATTTGATTTTGAAAATAGCGGAGTTCTCAATCCTTCTACTATCCAAAAAGATGGTATTACCCATCTTTTTTATAGGGCAGTAAAAACTGGAAATTTTTCTACTATAGGTTATTGTCAGTTTAAAAACAAAAATCTTTTATATCGTTCTTCTGAAGCAATCATGGTACCCGAATTCGCTTACGAATCTCAAGGTATTGAAGATCCTCGAATTACTTATTTAGAAGGTCTTTATTATCTTTTTTACACCGCCTTTGATGGTAAAAATGCCCTTGTCGCCTATGCAACCAGCCCCGATCTAATTAATTTCACTAAAAAAGGTCTTATTACCCCTCAAATTTCTTATGATTTAGCTGAAGACATTTTTAGAGAATCTGGCGTCAACCCCAAGTACACTTTTTTCGAACAAGTCTTCAAAGTAAACCGAGGTATTGATGTCCATCTTTGGGAAAAAGATGTCGTTCTTTTCCCTCAAAAATTCAACGGTCAATATGCACTAATTCATCGTATTCTTCCGGGTATTCAAATTTCTTTTTTTAATAGTTTTGAGGAATTAAACAACGAATACTGGCTCAATTATCTTCAAAAACTTAATGATCATGTTGTTTTAGAACCGAAATTTAATTTTGAAAATGCTTATATTGGTGGTGGCTGTCCTCCCATTCTCACTGAACATGGCTGGTTATTAATTTATCACTCAACTCAGGAAACAGATTCCGGCCAAGTTTATCATGCTGCGGCTGCCCTTCTCGACCGTGATAACCCTAAAAAAGTCATTTCCCGTCTCCCCTATCCTCTCTTTTCTCCCAGCTTAAAATGGGAAAAGAAGGGTATCGTCGACAATGTTGTTTTCCCCACCGGCACCACCATTGAGGGTGACAATTTAAATATCTATTACGGAGCCGCCGATTATTATATCGGCCTTAAAATTTTCTCTCTTTCCAAGTTATTGGCTGAACTATCAAAATATGGACCATAAACGCCAACCTATCAACGTCATCTATCTCTCCACCTATGTTCCTCAAAAATGTGGAATTGCCACTTTTACAAAAGATGTCACCACCGCCATCAATCTACTCAATCCCCACGCTTTGGCAGAAATTATGGCTGTTGTTAAACCCGGTGAAGACCCCGATTTCCCTTGGGAAGTAAAATATAAAATTCGTCAACAAGACCCACAAACCTATCTAAATGCAGCAAAATATATCAATAACTCTAGTGTTGACGTCCTTTTAGTTGAACATGAATTTGGAATTTATGGAGGAGATCATGGCGATTATTTAGTTTCTTTACTAAAAGAAATAAACAAACCCAAAGTACTCACTTGCCATACTATTATCAACGACCCCAATAACGATTGGGGTAAATCTTTCAAAAAACTTTTGCCTCATACTGATGCCTATATCGTCATGACTCAAAACAGTGCTGAGGAGCTTAGGCGCTTGTACAAAATTCCTCTTAGAAAAATTTTTGTTGTCCCCCACGGCACTCCTGATATTCCCCTAACCCCGACAGAAATAGCAAAATCCAAACGCCGACTTCAAAACAGAATCATTATGGGAAACATCAATCTTCTTTCTGAAAATAAAGGCCTTGACTATAATCTTGAGGCAGTTGCCAAAATAGCCAAGGTTTATCCCCAAATTCTTTACTTAATAATCGGGCAAACTCACCCCAATATTTTAGAAAAAGATGGAGAAAAGTACCGTAATTCTCTCAAGAAAAAAATCCGGCAATTAAACATTCAAAAAAATGTTCGCTTTATTAATCGCTATGTTTCTTTAGAGGAATTAGTAAATTGGTTAAAAATCATCGACTATTACGTTACTCCCTATCTAGATTCCCAGCAAAGTTCATCTGGAGCCCTAGCTTATGCTCTTGGTGCCGGAAAAATATGCATCTCGACTCCATATATTTATGCCAAAGAAGTTCTTGCCGAAAATAGGGGTATCTTGGTCCCATTTTATAATTCCGACGCCATTGCTGACACTATAATTAAATTAGAAAAAAATCCCATCAGAAAATCAGAAATTCAACATAAAGCCTATGAATATGGCCGTTTTATGACATGGTCTAACGTCGCTCTCCAACATCTTGACCTTTTTTCTCATCTAATAAAAAAACATGTCAGAAAATCTTCAATCACAAATTAAATATTTAATCGGTTTAACTGATTCCATCGGCTTAATTGAACACACTCGCCATGACCAGCCAGATCTTTCTGAAGGCTATAGCCTAGATGATCAAGTTCGAGCAATTCAAGTTGTCCTTCGTCTCCATTCTTCCTTCCCTTCACTAAAAAAACTATTGCCAATATATATATCTTTTATCATCAAAGCCTATCAAAACAATCAATTATTCAATGATTACAATCCCCCCACGGGCTGGTCTCAAAATTTCCGTTCCGACGGTGAACACTTAGCTCGAAGCTTCTATGCAATAGCTGAACTGGAACACTCTCTGCCCCAAAGCAATCCCCACCTCGATTCACTTTACAATTTTCTCTATAAACATCTTAAAAGGTACCCCTCTGACTCTCCAAGAGTCTGGGCTCAAACCCTATTAGCACTCTCATATCTTCCCCATTCTCAACCTCAAAAATGGATAAATCTTTTAGAAAAACACTATCAACAACATCAAAAAAATGACTGGCAATGGTTTGAAGACAAAATAAATTATGATAGTTTTCGTCTTCCCATGTCCCTTCTAAAAAATTTTCAATCCTCAAACAATCCTCAAAAAACTTTAAATTTAGCTCTTTCCTCTCTCAATTTTCTCACTCAACAATTTTTAGATTCTAAAAATAATTATTTTAATTTTATAGGCAACAATGGTCTTTTTGGCCAACAACCCATTGAGGCTGGCGGTGCCATAGAAGCATATTCAACTGCTTTTTTGACCACTGGCAACAAAAAATATTATTCTCTAGCTCGTTTAGCTTTTAAATGGTTTCATGGTCAAAATATTATTCACCAAAGTTTACTTAACCCCAAAACTGGCGGAATCTACGATGGATTAGAAAAAAGCGGTGTCAATCTTAATCAGGGAGCTGAATCAATTTTGGCATATCTTTTAGGTGTTCACGCCCTCTCTCTTTGTGATACCATAAAAACATGACTCAAAATACCGATAATCTTTGCCCCAAATGTGGCGCCCCCCTAAGTGAAGTTAGCACCACCAGTACTGGTCGGGAGCTTCAACGCTGTTCCAAAGGCTCTTGGGACCCACAATCAAAAAAAGTTGTCGGCTGTGACTATGTAAAATGGCTTGAAGTCAAGCCCGTTACCCTTGACGAAAAATGTCCAAAATGTGGTGCTCCCCTTGTCCTTCAATTAACCCGTTTTGGTAAAAAAATGAAACGTTGTTCAAACTCCGCATGGGATAAAGAAACCAAGCAAAATACTGGCTGTGATTATATTGAATGGATTAATGGTACTACCGAAAGTCTTGACGAAAAATGTCCAAAGTGTGGTGAAAAACTAGTCTTATATACTACCACACAAGGCAAAAAGATGAAAAAATGTTCTACTTCCGGATGGGACAAAGAGAAAAAACAAGCCACTGGTTGTGATTATATTGAATGGGTAAATAACTATCCTCCTTCCGTCGATACCGGCGAAGAATTTTTACCCCCTGAAAATTAATTCACCAATTCCACTAGTATCAACTCCGGATTATTAAATATTCTCAAAGGCAAGGTGCTATTTCCCAAACCTCGCGATACTACCATATTGGTTTTTGTCTGTTGGTAAATTCCGCTTGTGTACTTTGGGAACAAACCCTGATGCGGTGCCACCAAAGCGCCAATCAGAGGTAAGCGGATTTGTCCCCCATGAGCATGACCGGAAAAGACCAAATCAATACCATTTTCAACATAATTCAAAAATTTTTCCGGTCGGTGTGAAAGTAATATTTTTACCTGTTTTTCATTTAAGCCCGTCACAATTTTTTTAATCTTTTCTTCAAATTTATTACTACTTTCACCAATTTTATTTCCCGGGTCAGCCACTCCCAATATATATAACTTTTCTCCGCTTCTTTCCATTATTTCTATTTTATCGTCCATAATTTTTACTCCCATAGACAAGAGTTCTTTTTGTAGATTTCCCCACTCATCACTCCACACTTCATGGTTGCCAGAAACTAAATAAACTGGAGCAATTTTTCTCAAAGAATCAACTAGCTCTAGAGCAATGTCTACATTAGGATGACGGTAATCAATTAAATCCCCTGTTATAAAAATTAAATCAGCTCTTGATGACATAGCCAAATCAATTATTTTTCTTTGTTTTTCCCCAAAAATCTGATTATGTAAATCACTTACATGTAAAATTTTCAGGCCAGAAAAATTCGCAGGCAAATTTTCTATTTGTACTTCTTTTATTGTCAAACTTACCCGTTTATTGTCCCACAATAAAAAACTCCCTAAAAATATCAATATCACCAAAACCAAAATAATTTTACGCCACATACTTAAAGCAAAATACTCTTTCGAAAGTATATCACCCTCAACTTTCCAAATTCCTTCTGAGCATATTTTATCCATGGTCTGTCTAATTCTACTTCTTCATATTTTTCGCTAGTTATCACCAATATTCTATCCGGATAATCAGGCAATGCTCTCAATTTATCCGTTTCTACCATTTGTGCTGTTCCTACATACAAAGGTAAATCCCCTTCTGAAATGTAAATTGGTGCTTCGAGTCCATAGTATTTACTCTCCCACAGTCGATGGTTTTTCCCATTATAATTTATCAATAAATCATCACTCCCCTTCTCTATTTTCACAAAATTAGCCAAATCACGAAAATTATCTTTATTAGGATGAGTAAAACTAAAGAAACTAAAATACAAATAAATTACTGCTAATGCCACAATAAAAGGTATTGCCTTTTTCTTGCTTCCAAGCACCAACAAGACCCCCATCCCTACCGCAATCGATAATAAATACCTGTCAAAAAATATAGGTGTCATTACAAAAGAAAGTCCAAAAGAAAGTATTGCTGATGAAAAAAGTAACAATAAAATTTTCCACCAAACATCAAAATATTTTTTCCAGTCTTTTAACAATAAAATTATTGTCGCCAGTATCCAACTCACTTTTGTCCAAATACCCGCCCCATCAATCATAATAAATTTCAACACTAAATTTTTGAAATCGTTAATTTTGGGAATAGGTATCCAAAAACCTGAATCTTGTATTCGGGTAGTTTGCAAATAAAGCGGATAAATCCAAGGTAAATATAATACTCCTATCACCCAAAAAGGCCAAAGACTTTTAATTAATTCTTTAAAATTAATTTTCTTTTTACCTGATTTTATCTTTTCAACAATAAAAATTAAGGCTTCAGCCGCCACAGTAAATAAAGCGAAATGTTGGGTATATAGAGCCAATAAACTCATTCCAATAAATGGCCACCATTTTTTGGTCATAAAAAAATAGATCGATCCCATAGTTGCAAAAACCAATAGAGCATACATCCGAAACTCAAAAGCATAGGCAAAACTAAAAGGATTAAAAAAACAAAGAATAAAGGCCAAGATTGCCAATAATTTATTTTTACCAAAGTGATAAACCAGCAACGATCCAAACAATGCCGCCCCAAAAATTAACAATAATGACAGGCTTCTCAACGCTATTTCTGAATTTCCAAAAATCCTTGCCCACAACCAACCAATGAAATAAAAAGCCGGAGGGGCTGTATCCCTCATCACAATTCCCATCATTTCCCCAAAATTCTTCATTACTGCCAATGCAGAAAAGCCTTCGTCAGTCCAAACACTCTCATTCCATAGAGTTAGCATAATTCCATTATAATACATGCTACTTCATTTATTTAAAATCTCTATTGGCCGGTTTATCCATTTTATTCGTTTCTGGGTTGTAAGTTCTCTTTTCACTGTATTTTATTTTTTTCTTAATTACCTCTTCCAGCTTTTCTACTCCATGAAAATCTTCAGCAATATTGGCAACTTTACAAGCAAAAACAATTACATCAGCCACTTCAGCGGGCACTTCATCCCATTTCTTTTCTAAAATAGCTTTGCACACCTCACCCACTTCTTCTGATAATTTTAAGGTAGCAATTTTTAAAGATTTTTCTTCATCTTGGGCAATCCCCTTTCTAGCTGAAAAATCTCTTTCCCATTTTTGAATATCAGATATTTTCATAATTATTACAAATATTTATTTTAATATTTTAATTTAATATCTCATCAATACATACCCACATAATATAACAAAAAATAATCCGTTATTTAGTTGACAATCTCATAATTAAAAATTATAATCCCCCAAAATATGGCAAACATAGAAAGAGCAATTTTAAAGCTTAGTGGAGAATTATTTGAAAACGGAAAAGACCATATCAACTTTGACAAATATAGTGATGTGGCAAAGCAATTAATTGATGTTCAAAAACAAACAGGAATTCAACTAGCTATAGTAGTCGGCGGGGGAAATATTTTTCGAGGCAGACAAGCTAATAGTGAAGTTGATCACAACGAAGCAGACTCTATGGGCATGCTTTCAACAATTATTAATGGTATTGGGCTTAGAGAAGCACTGCTCAGAAATGGTGCCTCAGACACAAGATTAATGACTTCAATTAGTATTCCTGAAATAGCTGAACCTTATATTAGGCTTAAAGGTCGTCATCATCTTTGCAATAATCGCCTAGTGATAATCGCTGGTGGTTTGGGAAAGCCAAACTTTACAACTGATTCTGCCGTAGCTCAATATGCAGATGAACTTAATTGTGAATTAATTTTCAAAGCCAGTACCGTTGATGGTGTCTACGATTCAGATCCCAAAAAAAATAGCGAGGCAAAAAAATATTCAGAGCTAACCTATCAAGAGGCATTGGATCAAAGATTGGAAGTGATGGACAGAACAGCCTTTGCCATGTGTGAAAAATCAAATATTCCAATTTTTGTATTTGATGTCAAAGATTTACACAAATTACCCGATATTATAAAAGGCGACTATTCCTTTGGAACTTTAATTAACGGGATAAAAGTAAAGTAAATACACCCATATTAATGTTAAAACAAAATAAACCTATTTTTATCGGTGTTTCTGGACCTTCCGGAGCCGGTAAAGATTATTTAATTTCTTGTTTGACAGACCATATAACTTTGCTATAAATAGGGTATATGTCTGAAGATAATTTAAATACTGAGAAAATGACAGAGCTTGGTAGACAGGTAAGCGGGGAAGATAAAAATAAAACTAATAGAACCCAGGAATACTGGGAGAATAGACCAGAAATTTATTTAATGAGATATGATGATTTTGCAAAAGAATATAATGAATGTATAAAAATTGCCCAAGAAAAAGAAAGTAAGGGGAATTTAGATCCACACCATCCTAACTACATTCCGATGACTGAAGAAGAAATAAATTTGCATGCACGAGATTGGAAAAGCTTTAGTAAACAAAGGGGGTTTACTGATTACGATATTGCAGAATATGCGAGATGGCACAAAATAAGTGGACAAACTGACAATTTAGAATATGCAATAAATGACCCTTGGAGAAGAGTGCTTCCAGATTGGGAAAAACAACTTTATATAAAACATATCAAAAAAGCTTTTGAGTCAAAAATTAAAGTTCCTCAAGAAATTATTAAAGATTTTCAAATAGTTAAAAATGAATTAGACAATTTCCGTCCTAATTTTCGCATACAATCAACTAATGAAAATCAAATCTCAGATAATATTCCCTCAGATACAGACGTAAATTGGGGCGATGATAATGATTGGAATTAGATTTAGAACTATTTTATAAAGTTAAGAACTTCTTTACTCATAAGGTCTTCATTTGGTTGAAATGAATGGACAGCGTCAGGAATAAAAACACCTTGTGAATTTGGTATGTGACTCAAAAGTAACCCCATAATTCTTTCAAAATCATTTGGATTACTTGGATAAAAATATTCATCCTTTTCTCCAACAATTACCTTTGTAGGAATCTTAATTTGTTTAAGAATAGGAAAATCATAATCAGAAGCAGAAAAATCAAAAACACGAGCCAAATCTGATTGATTATTCCAACTTTCAAGGGTCTGGGGTGATAAATCAGACGACGGAATATTTTTCTCAAAAGGAGCAAGAAGGATAAGTTTATTAATTTTATCTTTATATTCCCCTTCAAAAAGATAACGAATAACTTTTATTGTTCCCAGAGAATGCCCTTGTAAAATAATTTCTTGATAACCTTCATCTAATAAAAATTTTAGCCAAGCGGAAATATCCAAATGAGCCTCTTCGAGTAATTCATTCCAAGCACCAATAGTCTTATAAGCACCAGAAAGAGTATTAAAATCACTAATTTTATTATTACCACGAGTATTAACAGTAAGAAAAGCAATATTATTTTGACTTAAATTTTCTATAAGACTATATACAAAATTATTTTCATAAAAATTACCCTCAAAACCATGAATGTGAAGTAAAGCTACTTTTTTGTCCTCAGTTGGAGCATAAAAACCGTGAAGATACAAACCATCGGTTGTTAAAATTTGAAGAATTTTATTATTATTTTCCATGGCATATTTTACCAAGGAAATCTTGCATCCATGACAGGTCATTAAAATTTGAACCTATAGAACCTTTATTTTTGAATCTACCCAATACTCGTTAAACCCTTATATCAATTTCAGCTCCAAGTGACTTGAGCTTTCCAACAGGATCTTCATACCCACGATAAAGACTCTTAAGATTTTTAATAATTACCCCATCAGATAAAATAGCGGCATTAAGTGCGGCAAAACCAGCCCTAAGATCAGTAATCTCAATCTCTCCTTTTCTAAAAGCTACTGGACCATTTATTTGTGCAAGATGGGGGTATTTCAGATTTTGATAACGACAAGGATCAGTTTCAAGACACTGATCATCTACAAAAAAAGAATGACGATTCTCAGAAATTTTATTGAGTTCTGAAAAATAGAGAAATCTATTTTCAAATATTGTTTCATGGATAATACTTTTACCATTTGCCTGACTCATTAAAATAGCCATTGGTTGCTGGAAATCCGTAGGAAAACCCGGATAAACTTGAGTAGTAATATTAATAGGTTTTAATTGCTCTTTATAATAAAACCTAATCCCTTCGCTTTTTATTTCCACTCCCCCACCCATCTCTTGAACACAACCAATAAAGTTAATCAAGGGCTCATGCTGTGCATCTTTGATAAATACATCTCCTTTTGTTGTTAAAGCAGCAATAGCCAATGAGGCTATTTCTACCCTGTCAGGTATTATTCTCACTGGCCCATCAAGACTGTGCTTACCTCCAATAATTGAAAGAGAATTTGGAGCAAAAGTTTTAATAATTACCCCCGACATTTGAAGAATTTTTATAAGCTCAATAATCTCAGGTTCGAGAGCACAATTTTCCAACACACTCTCACCTTCTGCACATGAGGCAGTAATTAATAAATTCTCAGTAGCACCCACGCTAGGAAAAGGCAATTTAAAATGTGATGGGTGCAATCTTCTGCCGTCTTTTAAATCCAACTCATAACTATCTTGTTTTTCTATTATATTTACCCCAAATGATTCAAGGCCTCTTAAATGATAATCAATTTTTCTTTCACCGATATTACACCCTCCAGGTTTACTTATTACTGCCCTACCAATTTTTGATAAAACTGGGCCTGCCAAAAGAATTGCCACCCTATTCCCCTGTTCTGAGTTTGAAATTACTTCGTAGTTCTTAAGATCTTCAATATTCAGCGTTAACTTTTTATCTCTTGAAACCGAATAAGTTAATCCTAAGCTACGACATAGCTGGAGAGTAATATCTAAATCTCCAACAAAAGGAATATTTTCAATTTGAACATTTGAATTATCACACGACAAAGCAGCCGCAATGACTTTACTGACCATATTTTTTGTCCCACTGGCAACAACTTCTCCCTTTAACGACCCATTATACTTAGCTTCAATGAATGAATCTGAATCAATTCGTTCATAAGTCTCAAAAGGATTAAACGGCTTATCTGTTAATCTTTCAGGTGTCATGCAAAAACAATAAAAAATAAATCAGACACTACTGTATCACAATATCTCCCTTAAGGAAATACTGCCCAATTTTTTCCACCTCCCCCATAACTATTTCTGTCTTTTCACCACTTTTCCACCAATTATTACGAGTAATATTTCTACTATCTACTGTTGGAATGGTAGATATTATTGATTTTGGGAATTCTGAAAGAAAGCTCATTTTTATTCTCATTGAGTGATAACTTTTACACGGAATTAAAATACGCTTTGACTTTAAATCATGTTTAATAATAATTTTGCGAGAATAAATTGCATTTTCTTTTGTATTTGTAGACTTTTTTTCTATATAAATATCTCCTTTTTTCACTCCCTGTTTTAAAGCGTATTCCCTGCCATATTCTGACTCGTATTCCTGTATTTTTTCGTTAAATGAACCTGTAAAAATTATTTTATTAGAAACCTCTAATTTATAAAGCTCAACTGCTTTTTTTACAATTTCCATTTGGCTTGAACCTGGAACAATAATAATGTCTGATTTAACAGGTTCATCCTCCAAAAAAATCATATTTGTAATGGCTTTGATTATTTTTAATCTTGATTCCATCTGTATTCTTCCCTAAACGTATTCCAACTTTTTTCAGACATTATTGTTAGAATTTTTTCTGACACTTCAGATTCAGTATTTATTACCGACAGTGTGTCAATCTGAAGAAAGTAACCAATATTTTTCAGTTTTTGGTATGTGGTATGGATTATATTCTTTACTTCTTTTTGGGTAATTAGTTTATTTTCTGTAATACGTATAAGATTTTCCAATAAAAAGGATTCAACATCAAAAAATGCTTCGGATAAATTATTAAAATCCTGCCTATCTCGAAAAGATATTGTAGTTTTTATATTCCATATCTTATCCTGTGATGAAGATCTTATCTTATCTAAACAATCACTAAATAGTACTTTCATCGAACCATAAATTGAAGCTATTTCAGAAGGCATTAAATAATCATGATACCCTTCAAAAGGATTCTTCTTTATTAATCTTCCTTCTTTTTCCATCTCATTTTGAATTAAAGTATTGTCAAAAATTCTCAAGGCTTTACTTAATGTCGGAGTCAGCCCTCTTTTTTTAAGGAAACTAAGATCCTGCTTTAAAGAATCAATCGTAGTATATGGATTAAAAATCATAAATCCAACAACAGTAGACATTCCACATGATTCAATAATATCCAATGATTTATCCAAGCCTTCTATCGTTTCCCCTTTTCTAAATTTCCCAAGAATTTGGTTATTAGAACTTTCAACCCCAATCAATAATCTTTCGAATCCTGCTTTTTTCATTAGTCTTATTACCGAAGGATCACTAGTAATATCATTTCCACGACAAAACCCCATAAGATGAAATTTAAGATCCCTTTTTATCAAAAGATTGCAAATGTCCACAACATGTTGACGACCGGTCACACCTGGCCCAAAAATATTAGGGTCATTAAATTTAAATTTACTAATATGGTAATTATTAAATATTGATTCCATTTCATCTACCACATCAATTGGACTTCTACCTCTCCACTTCGCTCCCTCCCTGTTGCTTGCAAAAGAATTATTTGCACAAAAAGTGCATATTCCATAACAATCACGACTCCCCATTATAGTGGCATCCCCAGTTTTACTAGAACATAGCTCCAAATAATCTCTCGAGGGGAAAGGAATATCATTAATGTCAACAACCCTAGCTCCTTTATTGACAATAAACCGATTATTAATTCTCGTTACTAATCCGGCAATGTCTGTAGTAGCAGAATTGCTTAATACTCGATCAGTAATTTCTACTATAGCCTTTTCCCCCTCTCCAAGAACTATTGAATCCACTTTTTCTCCCATCCTGTCAATGATATAAGGATAGCTTAATGTTGGAGTAATTCCTCCACAAGTAATATAATTTTTAAATCCAGCAACTCGTAAACCATTCACAATCAGTTCAAAAGACGGAAGTGCTCTTTGGCTAACAGAAAATCCAACTACTCTTGGATTAAGATCCAGAATGTGAGATGTAGCTTGATCAATAGTTTTGGACTCAATATCTGCATCAAAAATTTCAGTTCTAAAGCCATTCTTTTTTAAATTTGATGATAAATACATCAAGCCCATCGGTTCTTTTGGATTGTAATCAGATGGCCGTCCACTTTGATACAAGGGGGGAAGAACGAGAAGAACATCTGGTGAATTTATCTTCACTGATTCAATGTTCATATTATGACCATATTCTACCATAAATTACACCAAATCAACATTATCTAATAATTATAAATTTTTTGCTCGCTGAGTGGAACGACTTTAGAACCTTTTCAGATAACTTAATTCGTCCTTGTGGGTAAAAGAGTTGGTTGTAATATTTCCGGTTACAATATATATCCGGTTCTAATGTGTTTGTTAAATAGGCCAATAAATAGGAAATTAGATAGAGTAAAATTAAACCTAAAATAAAATAAAAAGGAAATTTTCAAAACTAAGACAGAAATAATTGTAGATAGTAGATAAGCAAATGATTCTTCTGTTAGAGAAAACTTAAACTAAGATATCGCTCTTTATTTGTTATACTGTCGTGAAGCGCAGAATAACAACAAGGCAAAAAATCATATCTATTATAAAATGGTAAAAATCACTTTATTACTGATTATTACTAAATCTGCATGAAAGGAAAAAATAAATGAGTAAAAACATATTGCTTTTAACAGCTAGTCCTCGTAAACATGGAAATAGCGATATGATGGCTGACGCATTCATTGCTGGCGCAAAATCAGCAGGCCACACAGTAAATAAATACCAAGCTGCCTTTACAAACATCTCTGGCTGTCGTGCTTGCGACACTTGTTGGAGTAAGGGAGTTCCCTGTTCCTATAATGACGCTTTCAACGAAAAATTCGCTCCCCTATTAGAACAGGCAGATGTTTTAGTGTTGTGTATGCCAATGTATTATTACGGTTTTCCTGCAAGCATTCAGGCTACATTGGAAAAAACCTATTCATACTTTATGCCTCAAAGCCCAAGAAAAATCAAAATAACGGAAACCGCTTTGCTGATATGCGGTGGGGAAAATAATTCTGAATCATACAGTGGTGCAATAAATACTTATAAACATATAAGTAATTTTTTACAGTGTAAAGATAGAGGCATGGTTGTGGCTACCGGATTATTGGAAAAAGGGGCAATCGCAGGCACCGATTATTTAAAAAAAGCAGAGGAATTGGGTAAAAGCATATGGTATTGCGATATAAGCCAGTCGATAGATCTAATTGGACAGTTCTAGCTTCTCCCCTCCAATTGAGGAAATAATTTACCCTGCCATTGCCACCGTCCTTCTTGCCGGTCTCTAGTGTAAATTCTGGCTCCCCCTCTAAGATTCGAACTTAGGACCAATCGCTTAACAGGCGAGCGCTCTACCACTGAGCTAAGGGGGAATGTGGTGTTACAAATTTTTAATTAATTCTCTACCGAAACCAGATTTAAGATATTTTTCTCTTTGTCTAGCTTCAGCCCTATCATAGCACTTTTCTGAATAAATAAGAGTCCAGGGCCCTTTGCCCTTTGTACTCTTATTTCTGTCAGAATTATGCTCACCGACTCTTCTGTCTAAATTGTCGGTAATCCCCTTATAACACTCACCTGTTTTTATACTTTTGATTACATAGGCAAAATACATAATCAATATTAACAGGCTCGCGCCCTGCCTGCCGGCAGGCAGGTCTACCACTGAGCTAAGGGGGAATGTGGTGTTACAAATTTTTAATTAATTCTCTACCGAAACCAGATTTAAGATATTTTTCTCTTTGTCTAGCTTCAGCCCTATCAAGGGGGAATAAATATATTTTAAAAGAACTCCAAAATTATAACACTCAAACCATTAGGTATCTACAAAAACTTAGGTTATATCAATATTCGTTTGGCCAATCAGCATTTGGAGTTCCACGTTTCGCTTTATTTTTTTTCAATTCATTTATTTCTTTTCTAGTCATTCCTGTTGATGTCCTATTTTTCTTTTTCCCATCAGGTTTTAAAAAATCAGTTAGATCAGTTCTATCTTTAGGCAAATTATCAAACAATGGTAATTGTTTTTCTGGATTAGCCATTTTTTGAAGATAAATCTCTTAATAAATTTTCCACTCCAACTGTATTTTCAGGATCTCCTCTTCCACTCATCAAACCAATCGGAATTACTAAAACTTCATTAGATTCTACATCAAAATCTTCACCCACCGATTTAATATTACATCTTTCCAAAATATCACTACTAGGTGCATTGCATGTATAATGCAAAATCCAACCATCGCTGGTTGCTTCAGTACCCTCTGGACGACCTTCTTTATTTCTATAAAATGGCATAACCTTATTGTACCAATATATCCTATAATGTCAATAGTTTGATACGGACCTATTCACATCAACTTTGCTATATAATATCCTTATGCCCGAATCTACATCTTCTTGGAAAATACTCGAAATCCGCTTGCCTCAAGAAAATGAATTTACTCCCGAGTCCATGTCCTCTCTTCTCAGCAACTTTATCCAAATGGGTAAAAGCTCTTTTTTTGACAAACTTTTTGGGAAAAAATCTACCATTATTTCCTTGGAAATTATCCTTAAAAATGGTCAAATCCATTTTTATGCAACAATTCCCGAAAACAATTTTGAATTCTTCCGTGCCCAAATCTTGGCCCAATATCCCACCGCCATCACCAAAGAATCTAAAGACTATTTAGTGGACATAAACACAGGTAAAACTTATTTTTCCCAGTTAGCCTTATCAAGACCCCATTCCTACCCTCTCAAAACCAATCGCGATTTTCGTGATACCGATCCCCTATCCTCCGTCCTCTCTCCTCTCGCCCGCTCTCAATCCGATTCCGATTTTTTTCTCTATCAAATTCTCCTCACCGCTCCGCCAAAAAATTGGACCACCCCCATAGTCTCTACCATCCAAAATGGAATTTTGGTCGACAAAGAAAAGGGTTTCCGCCAAGCTCATCCCGACAAAGCTATTTTTGAAACAAAGATTCAATTTCCCGGTCTTTTAACTCAAATAAATTTACTTTCAAATAACCCCACTCTTCTCAATTCTATGACCTCATCCTTTGGAATTTATACCAATCCTAGGGGTAATTTTCTAAAAGACTCCCCGCCATCTCTTTTTTCAAAAAATAGTCTTTATAAAAGTATTTTTAACCGAGAATTCAAAACTTCACTTTCCAAACAAATTTTCAATGTCGATGAACTTTCGGCTCTTTGGCACTTCCCCACTCTTCAAACCAAACTTCCCAATATCGCTTGGGGCAAAAATCTTTTTGCCGATCCTCCAGAAAATTTACCAGTAGCCACCGGCCTTTCCGATGAAGAAAAAGACAAAATCACCTTTTTTGCCAAAAGCGAATTCCACAATCAAGACACAATTTTTGGCATTAAAGAGGGTGAAGATCGCCGCCGCCATACCTACATTATCGGTAAATCAGGTACTGGTAAAACCACCCTCATCGCCAATATGGCCATCGATGATATTCGTAAAGGCCGAGGAGTTGCCATTATCGATCCGCATGGTGATTTATGCAATACAATTCTTGACTATATTCCCGCCAATCGCATCAATGATTGTTGTTATTTTAATCCTGCTGATCCTGAATATGTGTATCCTCTCAACGTTTTAGAAGCTGAAAATGAATCTCAAAAAGAGTTAGTCGCCTCTGGAGTCATCTCTATTTTTAAAAAACTCTATGGAAATATTTCTTGGGGTCCACGTCTTGAACACATCTTAAGAAACGCCGTCCTTACTCTAGTAAACACCCCCGGTTCTAATTTAACCGATATTGTAGCCATTTTAACTGATAAAAACTATCGTCAAAAAGTTGTCTCTCAGTTAAAAAATCAAACATTGATAAACTTTTGGAAAAATGAGTTCGATCGCATGGATGATAAATTCCAACAAGAAGCTGTTTCTCCCATTCTCAACAAAGTTGGACAATTTATTTCTTCTACTAAAATTAGAAACACCATTGCTCACGCCAAATCTAAAATCAGGATTGAAGAAATAATGAATCAAAAGAAAATTCTCATTGCTGATCTAAGCACCGGTAAACTTGGCGAAGACAATTCTGCGCTTTTAGGTGCCATGCTTATCACCCAAATTCAGCTTTCTGCCATGAATCGGGTTTTTCAAGATCAGAATCAGCGTTCTGATTTTTACCTCTATGTCGATGAGTTCCAAAATTTTGCCACCGAAGCCTTTATAAAAATTCTTTCTGAAGCTCGCAAATTCAAACTAAATCTCATTGTTGCCAATCAATACATGGCCCAACTCGACCGCACCATACAAGACGCTATTTTTGGTAATGTCGGTTCCCTTATTTCCTTCGTTGTTGGCAATCAGGATGCCTATATCCTCCAAAAAGAATTTGGTCCCAAATTTCCAGCCGAAGATTTAGTAAAAATCGGTAAATATCAAATAGTCTGCAAACTTAGTATTGATTCTGAAACCCAAAATCCTTTTTATGCCACCACCCTTCCACCCTTAGCTTGCAAAAATCAAGGTCGCGACAAGGTAATCCGTATTTCTCAAGAACGTTGGGGTAAAAAAAATTAGCTTTTGAAAAACTTTTAAATCCTATAATTTTATGTTACTATACGCTTGGTATGGCTATTAGTTTAGAAAAGAAATTCAATCCTGAAATTATAGCCGAGGCTACAGAAGCCATGGTTAAATTAGTTTATGAAAACAATCCTCAAGCTCTTGATGATTTTTTGAACAATTTAGAATGTAAAAAACCAAAGGAACTGGAAATCTTAACTACTCCACTAGATAAATTAAGGTATATAGCAGAAGATTTTGATATTCCTAATGATGTTTGGTCTCATTATTACAACAAAAGTGCCCTTGCTCTCCTTCGTGCCGATATCGAATATCGCAAAGCATCTGGCATTAAAGCAGATTCAATTTTAAGTACTCGTCAAAATTTGCTCGAATAAATTATCATCGCTCCTCCATAGCCAATATCTGCTGAAGATTCTAAACTACATCGATAATCCTCCATTCCTATTTCCTCCATCACTGCCGATATATTTGTTCCAGAACATTTTGCCGCGTGAAAATCTTTTATTCCCATTTCTCGAAAGTCAGACTGGATTTTTTTAACTAGACCTTTTACACCTGAGCCCGAGTTCGCCTCTACTGTCCTTGTATCTAAAGCCAAAACTATACCTTCAGCATTTTTTAAAAAGTTTTCATAATCATACAGCATTCCATCCTCAATATCATTTGGATTCGGTGCCACACATAGTACTAAATTAGGTTTAAAATCAGGTAAAGTATCAGAATTTTCAACTAAAAATACCTTGGATAGTGGATGAGCTTTATTCACTCTGGAATTTAATTCTTTACTCCTAGAATGTGGCTCTATTCCAATATAAACATCCTTGTTTTTCACTTCAAGTCCCAAGCTTTCTCCCGGACCTATTTCCATTATCACTTTTCCCCTACTCGACTTAGCCTCTATAATTGCTTTTTGCAATTCTCCTTTACTTGGATTCAACTTAAAATTACTGTTTTCAGGTGAGACCATTCTAGCTTCACCAAATATTCTATCTATAGACATAGCTAAGATTATAGCAAAGATATTTTTTGCTTCAATTTGCCCCTTGACAACTATTATAAGACTATCCTATATTTATATTAGTTATACATTTTTTAGTAACATCAATGTCCACAGAAACTATAGGATATAAAGCAGAGAATTTAGCCCAAATGCCGGAAATTAGGCAAAACATGATTGATGCCAGAATTCTCCCCCGCCTCAATCCTAAAGATATGGCTCTATCCCAAACATCAGATAGACAACTTGATTTTATTGCCTCTGTACTCAGTTAATAATTAATAAATAAATATATGTCCGAAAAACCAAAATTCTTTTATAAGATCGAATCTACTGGACGAATAAACAATCTTGGTGATGAATTCAACCAAGTATTCACTCCTGATTTACCTCAATCTAGACCTTCTTCCAACTAGCCCACTTACAATTGGGATAATCACTACAACCATAGAATTTTTTTCCAGCTCTAGTTCGTTTAACTACCCCTTCCTTACCACAAGTTGGACACTTAAAACCTGCTGACTCATAATACTGAGCTGTGTATTTACAATCTGGAAAACGACTACAAGATACAAATTTGCCATACTTGCCCACTCTAATTACCAATTCTCCCTCTTTACATTCTGGACACTTTTTACCCGTTTTTTCTGTTTCCACCCGAACTCTTTCTGCCTTGGCATCAACCAACTTTAAGTTTGCTTCAAATTTTTTCCAAAAATCAATCAGCATTTTTTTCCATTTTTCCTTTCCTACCGCTATTTTATCCAAATTATTTTCCATATCTGCCGTAAAAGGCAAAGATAAGACTTGAGGAAAATTTTTTGTCAAAAATTCATTAGTGGCCTTTCCTAAAGCAGTCGGTATAAATTTCCCTTCTTCTCTCTCTACATATTGTCTAGAAATAATTACCGAAATAATCGGTGCATAAGTCGACGGTCGGCCAATTCCCTGTTTTTCTAATGAAGCTACTAATGAAGCATCTGTATAGCGAGGTGGTGGATTAGTTTCATTTTCCTCTATATTAATTTTTATCGCTGACAACTTTTCCCCCTTCTTTAATTCAGGCAACAATTGGTCTTCATGTTTTTCCCCTGTAATACGGTAAAACCCATCAAAAAGCACCCTTAAACCTCGGCTCTTAAACAAAGCGTCTCCATTGCTTATCTCAACACTACTACTCATCAATCTTGCACTAGCTGCTTGGGTAGCCACTGCTCGTCGCCAAATTAATTCATACAATCTTAATTCTTTAGCATCCAAAGACCTTGGTTCTTTTAATTCCACCTTGGTTGGTCTAATTGCCTCGTGTGCTTCTTGAGCATTCTTAGATTTATTTTTATACAACCGAACTTTTTCTGCCACATAATTTTTACCATATTCTTTAACAATAAATTCTCGAAATTGCCCTAGCGCTTTATCGGATAAATACACCGAATCAGTCCGATGGTAAGTTATCAAACCCTGTTCATATAATCGCTGTGCCAAACTCATAGTTTGTTTTCCAGACCACCCAAAACGTCTAGCAGCTACTTGTTGAAGTTTAGAAGTAGTAAAAGGCGGCAAAGAATTTCTTCTCATTTCCCTGTTGTTAACCTTTTCCAC
>CAZQUM010000002.1:27520-44852 GCA_964596585.1 uncultured Gammaproteobacteria bacterium | reverse complement strand
GCTAAGACTTAATTCTTCAGGCTCTAAATTAAGAGATACTCTAGAACTTCGAACTAAATTATTAAGTTCGTTTGTTTTTGAATCTACCCATTCACATTCAGGTATTTGTCCTTTGGGATTAATTAGTGGACATGGGGCACAAGATTCACGATGCCCACAAGCCTGACAAGTACTAAAGTTTGTGTTTTCTAAGAGTGACATACTGGAATTAAACTCCAAGTATTTTTTTTGAAAGAGGCCAATTGAGTCAATGTTTTTAGTAGATAGATTAACACCTTGATTTCTAGTCTCTCCACTAGGTCCGTAAGCATATTGGGAACAAGGGAAAAAATCACCACCTGAAGAAAGCATAAAGGTTTCCTGTCCGCCATCGCAACGGATTTTGGGTAATTCTAATCCGGCATTATAAAAACGATTTATGAGAGTCTTGTATTTATTTCTCGTATTAACTTCTGAATATATGTTTTTCCGGGAGAAATTATAGGCAGTTGCCATTGCATTTAGGCCTGTAATGCGATTAAAGTTGGTTTCATTTTTAAAGGTATTTTTGGCTCTACCTGTCATTTCCAATATTTGTAAACCAATGGCCTCAAAACCAATTCTGCTGGCAAAAGGAAAAATATTAGCAGTGTCTTCAATGTTATAGGGATTAATGGTATAGGCCAGGGTGGTTCCGATTCCTGCTTCCATGGCAAAATTGGCTCCTCTGATAGCTTTTTCAAAAGAACCTAAGCCTCTGTTTTTATCGTTTATCTCTGCCGTGGTTCCATCAATCGAGACAGTTAGCTGATCAAGACCAGATTCTTTAAGTGATTTGGTTTTCTTTTCGGTGATTAAAATTCCATTGGAGACAATTCCACAAAAACCTGAAGGAACTCTTTTTTTAAAATTTGCGACAAAATCGTCAATATCAGGATGCAATAAAGGTTCTCCTCCTAATATTTCAAGTGAGGTCATTCCGATATCAATGGCTATATTCTCTGCCCTTATGAGTTCTTTTCCTCTTAATATCCGCTGATCTGGTCTGGCATTTTCAGCTGCATAACATGAACCACAATGAAGATTGCAAGTTTCACCAGGAACTATTTCCCAAAAGAATTTCTTTTCACAATTCGTCATATCTTTAGGCATATTTTAATACACCCCACATCATTTGGTGTAGGGTGTGTTATTTTCATGTTAACCACAGGCTCCACAACCACTTTTGACGGCAGAAACAACGCGCATTATTGGCATCTCACCCTCAACAGTAGTTTTAATAACCGGCTTTGTTTCAGGTGCGATAGCATTTTCTGTTTGATTCAATTTTTGTCACCTCCTTTCTTTAAAATAGATAACTGATAATGAGAAAGATCATTTGGAAAAGTAATTTTGAAACGGTCAATGTCAGGTGAGGCAAGACGAAGCCACTCCTGGTATAGTTTTTGGATTTTATTGAAACAAAAATCGTTTCCGTAATTTTGTATTTGATTATTTTCTAGAAAAAGGCAGGCGCTGTTGTAAGAAATATCAATGATTCCAGCTCCGCTGTCCTTAATAAATAAAAAAGGGCTTGGTTTTTCAATAAATATTTCAACTGATTTTTTTTCCTGTGTAGCTAAGAATCTAAAAAAATTCCCCGCACGGGGAAGAGAAAGTCCTTTAAATAAATTTGGGATTATTTTCGGTTTTGTTTTAAGCAATCTAAGTAATTTATCGTAATTAAAGTATTTTATATTTTCTGAACAAATTAATATGTTCTTTTTAAGATCTTTTGGGTCTGAAAAGTTTTTGATTTGACCGATAGTTTTTTTTCTAAGAGGCATAAAACCACCTAGAGTGATTTTTTGACTAAATAGACTTCCGTCTTTTTTCTTTTTTAATGCGGGTGTAATTTGGGTACCATTTATCCAAAACGGAAGAACGACAATACCGCCAATCCGAAGTTGATTAATTATTTTTGGTGGAATTTTTTTGACAGACGCAGTAAAAATTATCCGATCAAATTTAATGTTTTTGTTCCAACCATAATTAGCGTCACGACAAAGTAGATTTATTTTCTGGTATCCTGCTTTTTTTAGATTTTCCTTTGCCTCTAGTACAGTATCTTTATCAATATCAAGACTAAATACTTTTTTTTCATCAGCAACTATTTCAGCTAAAATAGCGGCGTTATAACCGGTACCAGTACCTATTTCTAAAACTTTGTGACCTTTTTTTAAGTCTAGGATTTCTACCATTGAAGCCATTAGTGAAGGAGAGGTGCTAGAACTTAAATAATTTGTTCCAATGCTTTTGGTGATTATAGAACCATCAGTATATATCTCTTCCAATGGAAACCCGGGTAAAAACAAGTCTCTTCTAACTTTTCGAAAGGCCTTTTCAATCTCAACTTTGCTAATAATTTTTTGACGAAGAAGAGAGTCAACTAATTTACTTCGATAATATTCCGTTTTTTGACCTTTTGTCACGGTATTGAATTATAACAGTAATATTTATTATATAAATACAGTGATTAACAAACAGGAATTGTGTAAAAACTGTGAATTTGTTTATTTTTTCCTAAAATGAAAGAAAAGGGCGGCGGAAAGTGATAGAAGGGCAAGAATTAAACTACCGATAGTTAACTTTTGAAAATAAGGACGAGTAGTTTCGAACCAAGAAAAACAATTTGGGCTGGGGATTTTGTCACAAGTATAGACAAATTCAGCTTGAGTTTGAGGAGAAATTTTAATGTAAGCGAGAGCTGAGAGAATTAGAAAAGAAAAAAAAGAAGCAAAAAAACCAGAGGCCAACTCAGAGCGATTAAAAGTTGGGAGAAGCTTTTTCTTTTTCATAGAGAAATTATAGCTTATGAAAGTATTTTTACATGTGTAAAATACCAGTATGGAGAAAAATAAGAAAGAAAATTATTGGGGAATAATGAAAAATAGAAAAATAATTTGTGGAATAGTTTTTTTATTCTTGTTTTTTTTGAGCAATGAGACAATATGGGCGGCGGAAAAATATGCTACGATTGTAAATCCGGTAAGATCAAGAGAATTATGGAAAGACAAAAGTTTAAAGCCAATTGAGAAACAATATGAAATTATTAATAATAATGAGGTAAAAGCGACATGGTTGCTACAGGACGATGTTTTGGATGATGAAGAACTAATAGACAAAATAAAAGGTTTTAACGAGAAACAGGAAGTAGGAGTATTTTTAGAAATATCAAAAAATTTGGCATTAAAATCAAGGGTATATTTTGATGAGCAAAGACCGTGGCATGACCCGGGGATAATATTTTTGTCAGCATATGAACGATATGATAGAAAAAAACTAATAGACAAGATAATGAATAATTTTTATAAAAGTTTTGGTTATTTTCCAAAATCGGTAGGGGCTTGGTGGATTGATTCATATTCACTGTCATATTTGGAGAATAAATATGGAATTAAAACTGCTTTAATTTGTGCCGACCAAAAGACAACCGATAATTACGGTATATGGGGACAATGGTGGGGATACCCATATTTTCCATCTAAAAATAATATATTGGCCCCTGGAGATTCAAAAGTGTTGGTGATTCAGTGGGCATTAAGAGATCCTGATAAAGCATTTTTTGGAAGTGGACCAAAGGTGTCAAATTATTCGATGCAAGCCAATGATTATATAAGCCAAGAATTGGATATCAAATATTTTGAAAAATTAGCAAATATTTATTTTGATCAGAGAAATAGATTGGGGCAAATCACAGTCGGTTTGGAAACTGGAATTGAAAGTGTGGGTTTTATTGACGAATATCAAAGGCAAATTAAATGGATTAAAAGTGAAGGAATAATCTCGACGAAGATGAGCGAAATAGCCGATAGTTATAAGGAAGCTTATGGGAAAAATCCAACAGAAATACAAATTGAAGAATGGAAATTAACGCCACAATATAGGGAAAACAAAAAACTTGGTGAAAGAATCAATTACAAAAACAACTTAGTTTTTGCTGATTATTATGAAAAGGATGAGGGCAGTTTTTTAGATAGGATATATAATGAAAAAAAATTAATTAAGAAAAGATTTTTTCCTGAAAATTTTATAGCTTATTTTGTAGCCTTTATTGTTGGAATTTTGGTGGTAAAAAAATGGCCAGAAAGAAAATGGTTGTTGATTGTTGGAATATCTTGGATACTGATTTTTTTGTTAGAAAAATTAAGATATTCGGTGGTAGATGGAGAAAAAATGTTTGGATTTTTAATTGATAATTTTAGATTTTTTGGAATTACAAATAAGGGAAGAATAATTAATGGTGATTTATCAAATCTAGTGGCAAAATCGATGCTAAAATTAAAAATAAAAGTAAGCTCTTATTTTGGATGGGTTGTTTTAGGAGTAATTGTAAATAGAATTTATGAAAATATTATCAAGACAAGAAAAAATTAAGAGGGTGATTGATGGTCGACAGGAGGGGGTAATCGTATTGGAAAATATTGCTGATCCACATAATGCAGGAGCGGTGTGGCGGAGTGCTGAGGCTTTTGGATTTCAAAAAATTTATATGGTTTATTCAAAAGAAAAACCGATAAATCCAAAAAAAATTGGTAAAGCGTCTTCAAGCAGCGCTAATAAATGGTTAAGTTTTAAAATTTTTGACAGCATTGAAAAATGCTACAGAGAACTAAAAAAAGACGGTTTTAGGATATACGTTACGGTACTAGACAAAGAAGCAAAAGATATTTTAAAAACAAAATTTAAAGGGGGGAAGACAGCGGTGGTGTTTGGGAACGAACACCGGGGATTGTCAGACGAAGCGATAAAGGGAGCTGATGAAAAAATATATATTCCGATGAAGGGAATGGTACAAAGTTTAAATATATCGGTAACTGCCGGGATTGTTATGTATGAAATAAATAGGCAAAGGTCTACCTCTCACAAATCACTTTTTAGTAAGAGAAACTATAAACTTGGTGAAAAAGAAAGAGAAAAATTGGAGAAAGGAATGAAATAGAAAGGTGAGGTAAAATAGTGAATGAAATGGAAACTTGATGATATTTTGAAAGAAAATGAGTTTGATATCTTATATAAAGAAATTGAGAGAGATGGCGAAGAACTGAAAAAATGGGTAAAAAAATTATCTCCTCAAATAACTCGGGATGATTTTAAAAAATTGCTTTTGTTTGAAGAAGCCGTGGGTATAAAAATGGCTAGGTTAAGTTATTTACCATACTTGATAGGGGCAGTAAATCAAAAAAATAAAAAGGCCAAAATAATGAAAAGTCGGGCAGAAGATTTGGGATTAAAAATTTCTAATGATGGAGCAAAGATTGGTTTATGGATACAAGGGAAGAGAAGGCCTTTTTTAGACAAGAAAAATGCTGAAAGACTATTTTCTGTAATAGATGATTTGGAATATTCGCTGACAAAAAGTCGACAAGGAGCAAAATATTCGCTTAAAGAAAGGGAGGAAGAAATTATTCGACATAAAGACGCTTCAGGGACAGAAGTTTTGGGGGAAATAAGAGAAATGATATCAACAGGATTTAGCTATAAAATAGGTAAAAGAAAAATAAAGACTCAGGCAGAGTTATTGGCCTTGGTTTATAATCCCAAAAGAGAATTAAGGGAGGCGGCATATAAAGCCCTGTTGAACAAGCAAAAAGATAATATAGATAAATTTTTTGCTATTTATCAGGGAATAGTTAAGGATTGGGCTTATGAAGCGAAATTGCGAGGTTATAAGAATTCGATAGAGGTAAGGAATTGGGGAAATGATATTCCCAATAAAGCAGTAGAAAGTTTACTTTCTGTATGCACAGAAAATAGAAAAATATTTTGGCGGTATTTTGAATGGAAGGCTAAAGAATTGGGATTGAGAAAATTAAAAAGAAGCGATATTTATGCCCCTTTAACAAAAAAAGACAAAAAATATAGCTATGAAGAAGCACAAAAATTAGTGCTTGATGCCTTTGGTGGTTTTTCTAAAAAGTTTTATGAAGGTGCACAAAAAATAATTAATGATGGGCATATTGATGTAAATCCGGGGGAAAATAAAAGATCGGGGGCGTTTTGCGCCACTGTAGAGCCAAAAATAAGCCCTTATATTATGCTTAATTTTACTGGGAAAAGCCGTGATATAAGCACATTGGCACACGAACTAGGACACGGAATTCATTCACTTTTAGCCAATAAACATCTAGCGTCGGTTCAACAGGCAAACTTGCCCTTGGCAGAAACAGCTTCAACTCTGGCGGAATTGGTGTTATTTGAGAAAATGCTTTCAACAGAAAAAGATAAAGAGGTAAAAAAAGCGTGGTTAGTGGAAAAAATGTCAGATGCCTACGCAACTATTTGTCGCCAAAATTATTTTGTTAAATTTGAAATTGAGGCACATCAGAAGATGGCTGAGGGATTAAATTCAGAAAAACTAAGCATGATGTATCTAAAAAATTTGAAAGAGCAATTTGGAACTTCAGTAGAAATTGAGCCAATGTTTGCTTATGAATGGTCTTATATTTCCCATATTTTTGAGAGTCCTTTTTATTGTTATGCCTATAATTTTGGAGAGTTGTTGTCTTATTCGTTATTTATGAAATATAAACAGGATAAAAAATTTTTGGAAAAAATTGAAAAATTACTAAGCTTTGGAGGAAGTAAAAATCCTGTAGAATTACTAAAAGAAGTCGGGGTGAAAATTGAAGAAAAAGAATTCTGGCAAAAAGGTTTTGAGGTTGTAAGTAACTGGCAAAAAGAATTGGAAGCATTGTAACAAATGTGATACAATCAGAAAGTTAGTAGAGCAGGTGAAAATGACTGATGTAATTAGTAGAAAATTTGAGGCTTTTTTAGTTAAATACCCCCTAAAAAAGTATAAAAAGGGTCAGGTGATTTTGGAAACTGGTCGGAGAGTGGAGGCAATTTACTGGGCAAAAAGTGGTTATGCTTGGGCATACGATTTGGATGATATGGACAGAGAAATTGGGATTCAGATTTTTCGCCCATTAGAATTTTTGTCTATTTTATCTGTAAAAACAGGAGAGGAAAATCGGCATAATATTGAGAGTTTGACGCCTATGGAAGTTTGGATTATTCCAAAAAATGATTTTGAAAAATTTTTAAAAAACAATGAAGATGTGGCAAAAATGATAGATTTGGCAGTAGCGGAAAAATTTTTGAGTTTGACTGATTATATGTCTCAATTAGTTTCTGGCGATGCCTATAAAAAAGTTGCTGGCTATTTGTATAACCTGGTAAGGGAGTTTGGGGTAAAGCGCGGTGGAAAAATTAATATTAAGTTTAAGATTACTCACCGATTAATTGCAAGCATGACAGGTCTAACTAGAGAAACGGTGACTCTGCAAATGTTAAAAATGGAAAAGAACAGACTAATTGATAATGAAAAAAGACAGGTAACAGTTTTGGATAGAAAAAGACTTAAAGAGAGTTTAGGCTATTAGCTATTCGCGACAACAATCAAGAATTTTGCCAATAACACCACTGATTTTACCCATAAAATCTGATTTTTCATAAGAAATAGGAATATCAAAGCCCTTCTCTTCCCTTTTCTTTGACGGGGTAGGATGATTAATATCCTTAACTAGACCGAGATTAATAGCCCAAAATAAATTGTATAGGTGATAGGATTTTCGGAAAAAATCAAGAGAGGCTTTTTTATCGCCCTTAGTTTGGGCTTTGGTGCCAACCTCAAAGAGGCGCATGGAAGCGGCTAAGAGATGTTTGCTGGTACACCAAATCTCCCCTTCCGAATTTTTAACGATGAGTTTTAATAATTCTTTTCTCATTTCTCGAACTTCATTGAGAAGAGTAAAGTATTTGCTTTTACCGGTTTTGTTGGCAGTAAAAAATAAATGTTCTTCGATACTAATTAAGTTCATGATACCGATAGAAAGATCTTCATCAGAACTTAAATCGAGTTTGTTGCCAGCTTCAGCGGCTTTTATTTTATCCATAAAGACCTGAAGGTCTATATCGGGGTTTTGGTTTTTTTTAGCCATATTTAGAGTTTAAAAATAAATTTTAAAAATAAGGTTATAAGAATAAGTGAAACTAAGGGAATAACAACTTTGGCATAAGCAAAGGGGGTTTTACCACCATTTTTAGCCTTAATATAGGGATAAAACCAATTGGCAAAAAACATGGTGAGCATACCTACACTTAGACCAATGGTAATTTTTTGACTGAGTTGATTGGCAAATTTAAAATAAGCTAAGGTGGTAATAAAAAAAATTAAGGAATTTATATAGGGATTTTTAAAAATTTTTGCTTTACTTTTGGTGGATAGCCAATAAGCAATGGCGGTATTAAGAGCAGATATCCAAAGTGAAACTAAAAGATTATCAACTCCCAATCTTTGGGCTAAAAACATTCCTCCTCCAACGGTAACAATACAGACTGGACATTGGGCTTGAAGGGGAGAGGCAAGAAATAAAAAACCAAATGATATTAAAAGAGTAAAAGATAAAAAAAGCATGTCCTATTTTACACGATTTGAGGAAGATTTTTTGGCAGTTTTTTTGTTAGTTTCTTTTTTGTCTAAACCAAGGAGACGGATAAGGGAATACACTACTAAAGAGATTACTAAAAAATCAATTAGTACGGAAATAAAATGACCATAAGAAACGGTAACAGGACCTATTTTAAAAGCAGCATCGGCAAGACCGCCTGCCACACCTAAGAGAATTCCTAAAAAAGGATTAATGATGTCAGTAACAAGAGCAGTAACCAGCTTGGAAACAGCACCACCCAACAGAAAACCGGTGGCTAAACCAACAACACCTTGTTTTTTGATAAATTCGATAAAACCTTTCATGAGAGGATTATAAACTATAAACTAGATAATCCAGAAAGAGATTATTTTTGGCAATGGGGACAGAAAAAAGTTCCTCGGCCAGCTAGCTGTAGATATTCTATTTTGGTGCCACATCTAACGCAAGGCTCCCCTTTTCTGTCGTAGACCCGAAAAAAGAATTGACTTTTCCCTTTGGATCCGTCGGGATGAAGGTATTGATTGTCTTTGGCAGTATAACCCCCGGCGGAGACGGATTGGCGCATAATATCAATTAAATGGCGGTGTATTAATTTGGCCTGAGGTAGGGTAATTTTGTTGGCAGGAGTAGTGGGAAGGAATTTGGATAAAAAAAGAGCGTCATTGGCATAGATATTGCCAATACCGGCAAAATATTTTTGATCTAAAAGGGCAACTTTTACTGGACGGCGTGATTTTTGGAGCTGGGAAAAAACATATTGAAAAGTGAACTTTTTGGAAAAAATATCATGGCCTAAATTTGATTGAAAGAGCTTTAGTTCTTTGGGGGTAAAGAGTCGAATCCAACCAAATTTACGTTGGTCGTTAAAATATAAAAGTTGTTGAGCGTTAAAGTAAAAAATAATTCTCGTAGATTTATTGGGAAGGTGATCGAAAGCATTCTTGGTGGGGTGGCCCATTAAAACACCATTGTAAATGAACTGGCCGGTCATTTTGAGGTGGACGAGTAAAATATAGCCATTGCTTAGATAAATTGAGAGTTGTTTGCCTAAGCGAGCAAATTTAACAATTTTTTCACCTTTGACAAGATTAGGATTACCTATAAAAGACTTTGGAGTGAGAATGTCTATTTTTTGAATCTTTTTTCCAATTAAAGAAGATTCTAAAAAAAGTTTAACAACCTCAACTTCTGGTAATTCGGGCATAAACGTATTATATCTAAGTTAGGTCGTCGATATCGACCGAGGTAATGGTTTTATTTTTGGCTAGATGGCGTAAACCAACATTCATATCTGTAGTACTGTCCATAATATTAGAGAAGGCGTTGAGATAAGTTTGTGTTTGGGTAATATAGCCCATGATTAAAACGAGTGTAGACAAGTCTTTGTTGCCGTTATAAACAGAAATAACTAAATAAAAGAGATTAATGACGTAAAAAATAACTGAAGTATTTTGAAGAAATGACCATTCGTTGAAGGACCAATTAGAAAGTCGTCGAAAATGACGAGTAAAGGAAATTTGTTCAAGATCAAAATCCTTAGTTTCCTGAAGTTTGGCATAATAAGCTTCAGTTTTTGAATTTTGAATATCTTTTAATTCAGAATAACGTTGGGTGGTGTAAATATCGATAAAAAAATAGGTAACAGAGTAAGCTATAGTGATAACAAAAGAAGGAAAGTCGACAAAAAACAAAATAATGGGAATAACTATTAAAGAAACGATAGAATCAATACCAGGTTGTTTAATGAGATTAAGGGTGGTAGAAGCAGCATCAGAGAAATTACGAATAGCTTGGACGGTGGCATTACGTTCAGCTCGGCTTTCAGATTTCAGTTCGGATAAAAAATAAGTATGAATATCAAAGCTTAATCCGTTGATTAATTCTTCTAATTTGGAAATAGATTTGAGGCGGAGAAAATTATCAATCACCCTGACAATAAAAATAAGGAGAATGGTCAAAGTGATTGTTTTTAGAGGTAATATTAATTCTAATTGCTCGATGACTTGAGAATATAAAAAAATGGTAATTAGGGGTAAAACTGCAGAAATAAAACGGATAATAGTCCAAAAAAGAAGAGCAGAGCGATCGGTAATAACTTTGAGAATAAATTTAAAAACTTTAGGGCCAGAACGGTGCATTGATTACATTATAAAGAAATAAAAGACAAGAAACGAGAATAAAACTAAAAGCTAGTATAATTGGAACATGATAGAAAAAATTTATGATTCTATAATAATCGGCTCAGGGCCAGCGGGATTAACAGCGGCGATTTATAATGCTAGATCTGGTTTGGAAGCGATAGTAATTGCGGGCGACATTCCAGGAGGTCAGCTAACGATTACTACAAGGGTAGATAATTGGCCAGGATATTTCAACGGTATTGGAGGCTTTAAATTGATGATGGATATTCAGGAACAGGTAAAAAAATGGGGAGTAGAAATAAAACAGAGTCGGGTGGAGAATGTTAAAAAAATAGGGGAAATTTTTGAAGTATCGCTTGATGGCGGGGAAATTTTAAAAGCAAAGGTGGTAATTGTGGCTACTGGAGCAAAAACAAAATGGTTGGGGTTGGATAATGAAAAAGAGTTGATAGGTAAGGGTATTTGTGCCTGCGCCACTTGTGATGGAATGTTTTTTCGAGACAAGGAGGTGGCGGTAGTGGGAGGAGGTAATGTAGCTTGTAGAGATGTTGATTTTTTATCGAAATTAGCGAAAAAAGTTTATTTGATTCACCGCCGAAATGAACTTCGGGCTACTTCTGTGGAGGCAAAATTAGTATTAGAAAATCAAGAGGTAGAAAAGATATGGAACACGGTGATAGTGGAAATAATTGGTAAAGAAAAATTAGAAGCATTAAGAATAAAAAATGTTAATAGTGATGAAGAAAAAATTTTACCTGTAAACGGGTTATTTGTAGCTATAGGACGAGAACCAGCGACAGGTTTTGTTAAGGATATGGTGGAATTAACTGAGTATGGATACATTGTTGTCGGAAAAGATTCGGCTTATAGAACGATGACTTCTATGCCGGGAATTTTTGCGGCTGGTGATTGTATGGATGAATTCTACCGACAAGCCATTGTCGCGGCAGGGGCGGGAGCAAAGGCAGGAATTGACGTGGAAAAATGGTTAAGCAATAGAAAATAAAGAAACTAGAAACCAGAGACTAGAAGTTTTATTTTAGAGGTGAAATTTTCGGTAGAAAATTGAGAAGCATTGTGAATACAATCACTTGGTTTTATTTTTATTTTTTTTAATTTTTGGATAGCGGCAGCACAAGATTTTGGAGTGAGTTGGTTGAAAAGAATGCCAGTTTTACCATCAATTACTGTTTCACGAATACCACCACTGTTGTAACCAATTACCGGACAGCCATAAGATTGAGCTTCAACGGATACCATACCAAAATCTTCATTGTCAGAACAAAACAGATAAGCAGTGGCGTTTTTGAATAGGTTCTCTTTTTCTTTTTGGGTAATCTCTCCAAGAAACTCTGTTTGTGGACCAGCTATTTTTTTTAATTCAGCCTCAAAACCAGCAAAATCACGGCCAAATACTTTAAGGGGGGCCTTTAATTGGTTGCATGCTTTAATGGCAATGTCATAGCGCTTTGCACGAGCCAAACGACCACCGGTCAAATAATATGGCTTATCTAATTTTTTGCAGTGCTTGCTACCTTCGGGCCTACGCTTTGCAGCTTGCGTCATTTGGCTTGGGATATCAATCGGAGGGTTGATGACAATAGAATCGCGGCGGTAAAATTTTTTGATACGGGCGGCGGTAGTTTTAGAATTGGCAACAAACTGGTCAACGTTTTGAGAATATTTAAAATCTGCTAAACGTAAAAAATGGTTGGCAATATTAGACAAAAATTCGACAAAGGGATATTTTTTAAAATTACGTGCAGTGGGAAGACCATAGAGGTATCGGGGTGGAGTATGACAGTAACATATGAGTTTTGCATTCTTTTTGCGTAAAGAATTGGGAAAATAAGCACCAGTGGCAGAAGTAATAATAAGATCATAAGATGAGAAATCAAAGGATTTAAAAGCCAAGGGGGAGAGTAAACGAAGAGGAGAAATAATTTTATAAGCAAAAGGAATGTATTTAAAAAAAGAGGAGTGGACTCTCCCCTGCCATTTTTTTTCAAGGCGTTGGCGGTGTGGACCAAAATAAGAGGGGCTGTAAAGAGAGGTAAAGATATCTGCTTTGGGGAAAAGGTCAGTTAAGGTTTCAAAAACCGCTTCAGCTCCGCCATATTCTTTTAGATAATCCTGAACAAGAGCAATACGCATAAGTGATTATAGCCTATGAATTAATAATTTTTTCTCTGAACATATTGGATATAATACGAATATGGTCGGTATAATATTTGCATTATTTAGTGCTGTTTTTATCGGTTTTTCACAGACATCGCTGCGAAAAAGTTATAAAGAACTATCGCCATCGGTGGCTTTTTTATTTGACTCAATTTTTGGGCTATTAATTTGGGTACCATTAGCATTTCTAATGGGAATATCGGGGGGAGCAAAGATTGGAGAAGCTCTCATATTTGCCTTAATTTCGGCAATTCTGTCAGAAGCTTTTTTCTTTTATGCATTGTCACATGGTGAATTGACAGTAACTGCCACCATAATTGCAACATATCCAGTTTATACAGTAATATTTTCAAGAATTTTAAATAAAGAATTACTTTCAGGTGGAATTATTTTCTTTGTGGCAGTAGCGATTTTAGGAAGTATTGTTGCAAGTTTGCCAGAAAAAATAAAGAAATCTGAATTTAAACTAAAAAAGGCAGTTTTTTGGCCTTTTGCGGCGGCAATTTGTGTTGGCCTTTCAGATACAATTTCAAAGGGTTATATAAATAGATCTAATGATTTTAGTTTTTTACTCATGTTGGGCTTTATACAAATTCCAGTAGCATTAGCTTATTTAAAAATTGAAAAAGAGTCTTTTTTTAAATCTATTCGTGGAGTTTTAAAAAAGTTTAAAGACTATAAATTTGCAATGTTGGGTGGATTATTTAATATTGTGGGAACTGGATTTTTATGGCTTAGTTTTTCCTACGCTCCTGCTTCAATTGCCTCACCAATTACCGGCTGCAATGGAGTAATCACAGTTTTGTTATCAAGATTTTTATTAAAAGAAAAAATATCCAAAATTAAGTGGTTAGGAGTTATTTTGGCTTTTATTGGGGTAATTGGAATTGCAATTTTGAGAAATTAAAATAGTGAGGTTTGGTTGGGGTCGATCTTAGCTTCTTTAAGAGGTTTAGTATTTTCCTTGAGATTGAGGCGTCGTTTAAGGCGGGCGGAAAGAGATTTAAAATGATATTGGTCAAAAAGTGAAAATAGATTAGTAAATTTTGTTTGATTTAGCTTGGTAGAGGAAAATTTAAACTTTAGAGGAATATTGCAAACAATAGTTGCCAACTTTTGAGAAAGATAGGCATTGTCTTTGTCTTTAATTAATTTTTCCCTAACAATAGGTTTTATTTCAGATAAATTTTGATAAATATTGTCAAGAGATTGATATTTTTCTAAGAGATCAATAGCAGTTTTAGGGCCAATACCAGCAATGCCCGGATAGTTGTCAGACATGTCCCCCATTAGAGCTTTTAGGTCAATTACCTGTTTTGGGGTAACTCCTAAACGTTCTTTAACGCCCAATTCATCATAAATTTTGCTTTCGGAAATGCCTCGGATGGGAACAAAAAGGGTAGTTTTGAAATCGACCAGTTGCATTAAATCTTTGTCACCGGTAATGATGGTAATTTTTTTAAAAAAAGCTTTTTTTGTTTTTTTGTTTTTAAGATGAGAGGCCCGATGAGACAAGGTACCAATTAGATCATCGGCTTCAAAACCACCCATAGAAAGGGAGGGAATGCCGACATGGGCTAGAGTTTCGGGAATAAGTGGTAATTGAGAAATAAGCGCAGGGTCTGCGGGAGCACGCTTGGCTCTATAACCAAGAAATTCTTCATTTCTAAAATTAGGCCCGGGAGAATCAAGACAAACCAGCAAATGGCTAGGCTTAAGCGTATCAATAGATGACAGCAACATGGAATAAAAACCGTAGATGGCATTGACCGGTTGACCATCAACGGTAAGGGCAGGAATTGAATGGTAGGCTCGATGAGCAATGGCATGACCATCAACAATAACAAGGTGTGACATAGGGGTATTATATAATTAAAGAGAAGACAAGAAACGAGAAACAGAAGCGAGGAAGAAGAAAATAAGGTAGAATTTGATTATGGAACAGCATCCAATTCCACAACAAATTAGCTCGTATGAGTTTAAGCTGGTTGGGGAAATGACTCTAAAACAATTTGGTAAGGCGGCGGGAGGAATAATTTTGGCGGTTATTGTGAATGCTATGCCAATTGTTTTTTTTATAAAATGGCCACTAATGATTATTTTTGCGGTGGGGGGTTTGGCAATGGCTTTTTTGCCCTATCAAGACAGGCCGCTGGAAACTTGGTTAATGGCTTTTATAAAATCAATTTATTCCCCAACGATTTACCTTTATAAAAAAAATAAACCGGAAAATTGGCTCGATATTGATTTAAGTAAAACAATTAAAACAACAACTGAAGAAAAAATTGAGGTACCTCAAAAAGAAGAAGAAAAGGTAGAAGAATTTATAAACTCGCTACCATCGGTGGAGAGGGAAAAAATACAAGAAATAAAAAATGAGGAAAAAGAAGTGGTAGGCGAAAGACAAGAGATAAAGGTGGCGCCAAGATTGGACTTAAAAACGCAAAAACTCGAAGCGACCGGAGAAGTGATGTTTGGAAGTATTCCCATGCCCACAATCCCAAAATCACCCAATATCTTGGTAGGAATGGTTCTGGATGCTGGGCAAAAAATTGTTGAGGGGGCGATTGTAGATTTGCAGGATAAGAATGGTAATTCATCTAGGGTATTAAAAACAAATCAATTGGGACAATTTAAAACATTAACTCCATTGAGCAGTGGAAAATATTTGATTGTTACCGACAAAGAAGGGTTAAAATTTGATCGGGTGGAGATAATACTGGAAAATAAAATCGTGGAACCCATAAAAATAATCGCTAAGGCTTAAAATAAGTTATTATTAATAAAGACATGTCAAACGAGCCATTAAAATTTGCTATTAAAGGGAGTACTCAAGAAAACCTGCCAATAGAAGATATTATTGACGGAATAGTGCTTTTACGTGATGGATCGGCAGCTCAAATATTAATGTTATCTTCGGTTAATTTTGATCTTTTATCAGAAAGGGAGCAGGAGGCTTTGGTGTTTGCTTATGGGGGAATTTTAAATTCATTGAATTTTAATATTCAAATTGTAATTAGTTCGACAACAAAAGATGTGGGTAATTATTTAACCCGGCTGGATGAGGCAATAAAACAACAAAACAATCCAAAATTAAAAGAACGGATTGTATCTTATCGAAAATTTATTGAGGAAACAGTAAAAAGAAATGATGTTTTGTCAAAAACTTTTTATGTAGTAATCCCTTTTTCTAACATAGAGCTAGGTATTAAGGGAGCACAAAAGCAAATTTTAGGAGCAATAAATCCATTAAAAAAAGAGCAAGGATTGCCTTTTTCTAAAGAATATATATTAGAAAAGGCAAAAGCTTCGTTGCAACCAAAGAGAGACCACGTTACTAGGCTTTTTTCCCGATTAGGATTAGACGTGCAGGTGTTAAATACGAAAGAGCTGATTGAGCTTTATTATAGAAGCTACAATGAAGATACTTTTAGCAACCAAAAATTACAAAATGTTGATTATACGGCTCCAGTGGTGAGTCAGAAAAAATAATATGGGAATATTGGATAAATTTAAAAAAAATAAAGTGGAGCTTGGAAAAGAGACACCAGAAGAAGTGAAGCCCAGTACTACGAACTCTGGTGCAACAAAAGAATTTGTAGAAGGTTTGGTGTCAATTAAGGATTTAATAGCTCCGGCAGCGGTGGAAGTAGATTTTAATCATCTTCGTATTAACAATAAATACTATCGGACTTGTTTTGTGGCTGGATATCCTCGTTTTGTGGGGTTAAATTGGCTGTCGCCTTTGATTAATTTTGACGCATCAATGAGAGTATCGATGTATGTTTATCCAACAGACGGTAAGGAAATTTTGGATGATTTACGAAGAAAAATTGCTGAGATGGAAGCAGAAATTAATACTGATATACAAAGAGGGAGAGTGGTTAATCCGGCAACACAGGCTAAACTTGAAGACGCTTTGAATTTGCAAACCGACCTAGTAAAGGGAGAGGAAAGGTTTTTTCAGTTTGGGCTTTATATGACCCTGTCAGCCAATACTAAAGAAGATTTGGATAGAGCCACTAAAAATCTTGAATCAGCCTTAGGAGCATTAATGATAATTTCTAAAAATGCCACTTTGCAAATGGATGAAGGTTTTGTGACAACACTCCCCTTGTGCTCAGACCGATTAAATATCACCAGAAACATGGATACAAGCTCTTTGGCGTCAACCTTTCCTTTTGTTTCATCAGATTTATCAGATGATAAGGGAATAATGTATGGTATCAATGAGCATAACGGGTCATTGGTAATTTTTGATCGTTTTTCAATGCAAAACTATAACTCGGTTGTATTTGCTTCGGCGGGTGCAGGTAAATCGTACATGATAAAACTTGAGACGATGAGGTCGTTGATGTTGGGGACAGAAATTATTGTAATAGATCCAGAAAACGAATATAAAAGCTTGGCAGCATCAGTAGGAGGACAATATATTGCTTTCGGATATGGTGAAGAATCAAAAATAAATCCTTTTGACTTATCGTTGGTGGTAGAAGAGGGAGAAAATGCTCTTAACGATAAGGTTCTAACCTTACACAAAATGTTTAAGATAATGCT
>CAZQUM010000002.1:23414-27510 GCA_964596585.1 uncultured Gammaproteobacteria bacterium | reverse complement strand
GTATTCCCAGGAACAAATTGCGAATATGACTCTGTAAAAGCGTTTGAAGACGCAGGAGGAATTGCAAAAACTGTAGTGTTTAAAAACTTAAAAGCAACAGATATAGAAGAATCAATTTTAGATAAGGCGGTGATGGATGCTTATAAAGCCAAGGGTATTACCCCAGACCCGGAAACACAGACAAAAGAAGCTCCTTTGATTGAAGATTTATATAAGGCTTTGATTGGTATGGAAGAGGAAAAGGCAAAGAATTTAGCTGCAAGAATGGAAAAATATATTAAAGGTTCTTTTGCGGGTATTTTTAATCAAAAAACAACAGTAAATTTGACTAACCCCTTTGTGGTTTTTGGAATAAAAAATCTAGAAGAATCATTGAGGCCGATAGCGATGCATATAATTTTGGACTATATCTGGACGGTGATAAAAAAAGAACTGAAAAAAAGAATATTAGTGGTCGACGAAGCTTGGTATTTGATGCAATATGATGATTCGGCAGCATTTTTGAGAGGAATCGTAAAAAGAGGGCGAAAATATTATTTGGGAGTAACCACCATTACTCAGGATGTGGACGACTTTTTGCAAACCCCATATGGTAAGGAAATAGTAACTAATAGCGCTATTCAAATTTTGTTAAAACAGCATAGTGCGGCCATAGATTTGGTGGGAAATACTTTTTATTTATCTGAAGGAGAAAAACAATTGTTGTTGTCGGCAGATAAGGGGGAAGGTATCTTTTTTGCCGGACAAAATCATGTAGCGATACAGGTAATTGCTTCAAAGGAAGAACATGATTTAATTACTTCTAATCCGGAAGAGTTGTTGAGAAAGAAAATTGCCCAGAAACAAGAAGAATTAGAAAAACAATCTATAAAAGAAGAACCCAGAGAAGAATTTAAGGAGGAGAAAGAAAAAGAAATTGAAGAAGTGGAAATGGCAGTAGAGGTTGAGGAGAGTCCTGAAGAAAAACTAAGGAAAAAAATTGAGGAAATGGAAGAGATGGAAGAAATGAAAGAGATGGAAGAGATGGGAAAAGAAGAGGTAGGAAGACAAGATGAGGGATTGCCAAAATCGCAAGAACTGTTTAAAGCGGTGGTAGAAGAGCCTAAAAAAGAACCTAAACCGCCAGTATTTTTACTAAATCAACAAGAGGAGGTAAAAATCCCCCAGCCCCCACAGCTTGCCAAAGCTCAACAACAAGAAGTAACCAAAACTGAAGACAATAGCCAGTTAACTTACGACGAATTGTTTGGTGGTGAAGATAAAGTCTAGGGTATAATTTAAATCATGAGTCAGAAGCAAGATAATATTTCGTATTTAATTGCTTCTCTGCGTCAATTTCAAGAATCTGGAAATAAAAAATTAACGGAAAATAGGGATTTGTTTGATAGGACTCGGATGGTTTTTGAAAAGTTACGTCTTCTGAGTGATTTCGATGAAAATGATTTAAATAAAATTATTTCTAGGCTAGAAGTCTTGCCACCAGAAATTAAAGAGCAATTAATAGAGGAGCTGGCCAACGAGGTAATAGAAAGTGAATCTAAGTCCTTAAACAAGCAGGATTTAAAATTATTATTGGAAGAATACGAAAAATCTGAAGATAAAAGGGAGAAAGAAATAATTTCAAGAAAAATTTATGAGTTGACGGGATATAAAAATGTAGAGGCTTTTATTAAAAAACAAAATGAACTAAAAAAACAAAATCCGGAAATTGAAAATCATAAAGTAGAAAAAATAGTAAAAATACAATTAGAACGAGAAGAAAGGAACAAGATACGAGAAGCAAGAAACGAGAAGCAAGAAACGAGAGAAATTGTTAAAAAGGCGGTAGAAGAGGAAAACTTTAATGAAAAATTATTAGAAAAGGAACTGAAAAAAAGTTTTGATAAAAAAGAAATAAAAGAAGTTGTAAAGGAAATAAAAGAAATAAAAAGAGAGAGACAAGAAACGAAAAAATTGAATGAGGAAATTGAGAAGGCGGTAATGGGAGAAAAAAATAGCCTTGAAAAAAAATTAAATGAAAAATATGGAAAAAACAATGAAGAGGTTGAAAGGATAATCTCTCAGGTAAATCAAATTAAGGCAGAAATAAAGGTTGAGGCTGAAGCAAAAAAAATTAGTCAACGAGTAGCAGAAAACTTAAAGGCTGAAAGCTTGCCTGTTTCTAAAAAAAGTCAAGAAGAACTGAGAATTTCAATATTGGAATCTTGGGAAAATAATGAAGAATTGGTTTTACCCAAAGAATTGGCAGAACTTGCTGACAAAAGTACCACTATAAGAGAATTAAAAGTCTCTGCAGAAAATTTTAAAAAGGAGAATTTGCAGGATATTGTCTATTTTAGGGCTGAAAGACTGGAAGAAAAAATAACCAGTGAATTGAGAGAGGGCGGAGTTGGGGATGAAAATTTAATTAGGGAATACAGCAGTATAGTAAATGAATTAAATAATGACCCAAATAATTTAATTGAGGAAGCTCCTCAAGAACAAATGGTGGGTTTTGTGCAAGCAAATGTAGAAGGTGGTAGTGCTTGGGTAGCGGAAGAAAGCGCTCGAGAGGCAGAATTTCTGGCAAAAAACCTAGTAAAATCTCCAAAAAAATTAAATTCATTGATTAGTAGATACAACACAATCAGAGAAAAAATCGGACCGGAAAAACTACCAAAAGTTAAGGGTGTACGTCTAACAGAAAAATTTATGGGGATTATACAAAAAAATCCCAAACTATTAAAAGCAATAAATCAAGTACAAAAAGTAACCGGTCTTGTTGGTAAAATGCGAACTTTTCCCCAGACTTTATTTTTAAGAGGGTCAGAAAAAGTAACTACTTTTGTGATTCAAAAAATTGGTAATCAGGCAGTGGCAGCTTTTATTCAAAATTCAGCTGCGGTTATAGCCAAGGAAGGGACAACTAAGGGAATAGGAATGATCTTAAAATCAATCTTGAGTAAAGGGGCGGTTGAGGCTGGAGGGGCGGCGGCTGCAGGAGCAGGGGGAACAGCGGCAGCGGGTGGATCCCTGGCGGGTGTGGTGGCGGCTTTTCAAGCTTTGCCAGTGATTGGTCAAGTAATTGCTGTGGTGGCAGCAGCTGCAGCGGCGGTGGTATTAGTGGTGAAACCAGTGATAGATGCAGGCAAAAAATTTATCGGGAAAATTTTAAATACCGATATGAACGGGGTAAAGAAATTTTTTTCTGAGACTTTGGGATTAGGTAAGTTTGTTGGAAAAGCAGCTCAATTTGCTTTTGATATTGGTACTTTTTTAGTAGGAATACCAGCACTATTGGGAACTATAAAATTGGGAGTAATGATGGCACCGGTAATTATTATTTTTTTTATTGGATCTTTTCTTTACACCTTGTTTCAACAACAACAAATTTCCTCAATTGTTCCACCTGCAGATTTAACTACCTGTATTTTAAAAAGGGGTAGTGGGCCGGGAGGTTTGCCAGGAGGAGTGATAAATTGTGATCAAAATGCGCCAGAAAATGAGGTGCCGGGATTAAGAGGAGGAAAGGAAAATTATTTTAGAATTGCAGAAGAATGGTGGGAAGGAAAAAATTATGCTAAAGAATGTTTTAATGATGTAGTTAATAGATCTTTATGCGCTGGAGTAAACCCTTTATATTCCTTGTGGGCATGGGTACATGAATCAGATGCTAGCAATTATGATCATGGACCAATTCAAGATTTTGGAATAAATGATAGTTCTATACAAAATAATTTTGATGCACAAATTAAAAATTTTTTACAGTTGGATCCAGCTAGTGGTTGCGATTTAAACGACCCGAAATTAAGTGGGCCCGAAGGATATTGGTTGGCATGGGCATCGAGATATTTGACAGGACAATGTGATCCTGATGTGGGACAAGTACAGACGGGGCAAACGGGTCGGGGATATTACGAGGACATGAAAAATAAAACTTGGAACTGGATAGCGAATGTACCAATACCAAAAGATATTCATGTGGAAAAAGGGGGTAAAAATTGTGATCAGGCGGGAGCACCTTTTTCTTTAACCGGACCCACCAGAGAAATAATTGGAGATGACGGTTTGGTCTATATTTGTACTGTCGGAAGTGGTGGAGAAGGACCTTCATTAA
>CAZQUM010000002.1:9603-23376 GCA_964596585.1 uncultured Gammaproteobacteria bacterium | reverse complement strand
CCTGGGGGAGCACCTGTCGCCGGACATATAACACAGTGCCCCTTTGATTCTTTTTCACACAGCAACAAATGGGCTATTGATTGGGGGGCAGGATTCGGAACACCAATTTATTCCACGTTTTCAGGAACAGCAAGGTTGGGTGAAGGTAATGGTTACGGATTTTTTATTGATATACATAGTAATGTTAATGGTGATGACTTTTTTATTCGTTATGCTCATATGCCGCCCGGAGGCTATAGGGTAAGCGATGGAGAAGCGGTACAAGCAGGACAACAAATTGGAATTGTTGATAACACCGGTTTTTCCACAGGAAATCATTTACACTATGAAGTGGTGGGGGCAAATATAAACTGGGATAATGCCGGTCCCTATTTTGGATTAAGTCAGGAGGAATTTAACAGTGCCTGTCGTTAAGGTTAAAATAAAATATGATTAAAAAATATTGGTGGGTAGTATTGGGAACATTGTTTTTAATAATGTTTTTTATAACTAATAAACAGAAGGATAAAAAGGATTCGGTTACAATTCCGGAAAAGGCACTACAACCAGGAACGACAAAAAGTGAGGTTTTCCCCGAAACGTTGAAGACAATAGAAAAAATTAACTGGGGAAATAATATGGAAACAGATTTTCCAAAAGAATTACCTAAATTAATAGTAAGTAGAAGGATAATTGACACTACCAGGGAAACTGAAATTAAAGGCTATTTTAAAAATAACAGTGCTGATATATATGTTCAAAAGGAGTTTGCCTATGTTCAATATTCTAATATTCCGGAAAATCCGCAAAATTTACCAATAGTAACTAATTGGGATGAAAACGGATTAAAAACAAAGCTAAAAAAAATAGTAAGTGATTTAAACGAAGAGAATAATGTAGATATTGAATGGATAAATGCCGGTTATAGAAAATATACTCAGCCTTATATGATAGAAGCAGGTGTTGATGAAGCGCAATTTATGGAAATTACCGGAGATTATATTATTGAAGGAATAAGAAGTACTACTTTTCATGGGGAAGCAATTCGAGCTTTTTTTGATAGCGAAGGTAATTTACTAAAGTTAAGTTTATATTTAAAACCAGTAATCAGTAAAGGTGAAGGTTTTTGGCAAATTATGAGTTTGGAAGAAGCAAAAAACAGTCTAATTGAAGACTTTAGGGCAGGAGTTAATGATCTTTATGACCCGATTGAATCTGTAAATGCTAATAGAGCTGAACTGGTAAATATTTTTTCAAATGAAAAAAATACTATTAATCCTTTTTTTATTTTTGAGGGTAGTACTTATTCCGAATATGATAAAAAACCGGTTAATGTTAATGTTTTGAGAGAAGCAATACAATGAAAGAAATATTTAAGTATCCATTGGTATTAGTTTTGGCAATTATAGCTGGATTAATGACTATTACTAAATTACGATATAAAAATGTTGTTTGGCCAGAAGAAGTGATACCAAGTATTTATATTTCCCCTACTTCTGAGCCCTCAATGGTTCCTAGAATTAACGAAGAATACCCACTCTGGGAACTTTTACCTTATGAGGGTAAAAGTTTTGTAATAGAGCGTTATACGAGTCCAGGGGTGTTGTCTGTAAAAATTGATAAGGGAGTAAACGAGGAAATGGTTAGTGAAGAAATATACGAATGGATGGAGGAAAATAAGGTGGCAACAGAAAGTCAAAGGATAGAATATAAGATACAAGAAGCAATATAGATTAATCTTGAATACGTACAGGCATGATGATATGAGTTAGGCCAGGATTGGAAGGGTCTTTGAAGAGTCCAGGGGAAAGCGCTTCACTTAGTTCTATAACTACTTCGTCTCCATAACAGATATTCAAAAAATCGGCGATGAATTTATAATTGAAAGCAATTTCTAATGGCTCCCCTTCTAAACGAGTGTCGACAGATACTATATTTTGACCGATCTGAGGAGCGTTGGCAGAAATTTGAAGAGAGTTATTTTTAAGGGTTAATTTAACTACATTGGCTGATTCACGAGCAAAAACAGATGATTGGCGAATAGCAGAAATAAATTCCTCACGGTCTAAATGGAGTTTGGTAGTAGTATCAGTAGGAATAATACGATTATAGTCGGGAAATTCCCCTTCTATTAAACGGGAAACAATCTCTGAATTTTCCAGAACAAAAACGATTTGGCGCGTATCTTTAGTTAAACCAATTTTAATTTTTCCCCCACCTTTGGCTATTTTTACTACTTCTAGTAAGGATCGAGCAGGAATTAAGAGATTGATTTCAGAATCAAGATTAAGAGGATTTTCTAAAGAGAGTTCTTTTAAAGATAATCTAAAGCCATCGGTAGCAACTAAACGAATTTTGTTATTAGAAAAAGTGCATAGAATAGCAGTTAATACTGGACGAGAATCATCGGTGGCAGCGGCAAAAGCAATTTGATTGACAGCGTCAGTGAGTTCTTTAAGATTAATTTCAAAGGAATTTTTTTCGTCAAGACTAGGTATGTCTGGAAAATCAGTAGCAGGAAGACAGGCAAAATTGGAATCGCTTTTTGTTGTTTTTAAATTTAAAAGTGTGTTTTCCTTTAAAAGGAGAGTTAATGGACCAGAAGGTAAATAAGATACAAATTCAGTAATTTCCTTGGCAGGAAGACAAAAAGAACCTTGATCATCAATTTTAGCTCCTAACCAATAATTAATACCCAATTCAAGATTGGTGGCAGATAGCTTAAGTCTTCCATTATCGGTGGAAAAAAGAATGTAATTTAGAATAGGTAATTGGATTTTAGAAGCAACAAAGCGAGAGGTGTGGGTTAGGGCTTCATTTAGATTTTCACTTAAAAGGGAGAGCTTCATTGACCTATATATTAGCAGATTTAAGTTTAGAAAACAGTAGTTTTATTTATAGGCGAGGTGGAATTGTGGAGAGAAAATAAAAAAGACGGAAACAAGAGGCAAGAAACGAGAAGTAAGACAGTGGAAAGAAGAAAAAGAAGTAAGGGTAGAGGTAAAATCGATTTTATGGCCTATAAGCAGTAGTGGTTTTTGGGTTAGCTTCGGTGGAAAAGTTTTAAAAAAAATGTGAATAAGTCAGTGGAAAAGTAAATAATAAATGTGGAAAAAATTAAAGTAAATTTTTAATTTGGTTAATAACTTGATGTAGTTGTGGAAAAGTCTGAAGATCGGATGTAATTTTATCGCGAGCGTGCATAATACTGGTGTGATCACGTCCCCCAAGGAGGGAACCTACTTCCTTTAGAGGTAAATTAAGCTCTGTAAGTAGAAGGTAGGCAGTAAGATGGCGGGCGTTGACAATTTCTTTTTTTCGTGAAGAACCACATAATTCCCCTGTTTTAAGATTAAAATATTTAGCACAAACAGAAATAAGATGGCGGGCGTTTGTTTTGGGAGAATTAGATAGAAAAGTTGTAGATGTTGAATTTTGATGACCGGTAAAAAATTGAGTAACTAGGTCGATGTCGACTAGCTTATGGCCTTGAGAAAGGGAAATAACAGAAAGTTCCTGAATTTTTCCTTCAATATCACGTATGTTGGAATTTAGGTTATCAGCCAAAAAGGAAACAGCTTCAAATGTAAGATCAAGGCCCTTATCTTGGGCTTTTTGTTGAATTATGGCTGATCGCATTTCCAGATCAGGAGGCTGGATATCAACAGTAAGACCACCCATAAAACGGGAGACAAGACGATCTTCAAGATCTTTAATATCACTGGGTTTACGATCAGAGGTGAGAATAATTTGTTTACCGGTTAGATGAAGGGCGTTAAAGGTGTGAAAAAATTCTTCTTGTATATATTCCTTACCAGCTAAAAATTGAATGTCATCGACTAAAATACAATCAAGCTGACGGTATTTGTTTTTAAACTGAGCGGTAGATTTGTTTTTTAAAGAATTGATAAGTTCATTGCCAAAGGTTTCGGCGGGAAAATATTTAATTTTTAGGTCGTGATTATTTTTGAGAAGTTCGTGACCAACAGCTTGCATTAAGTGAGTTTTACCAACGCCGACACCTCCCCAAATAAAAAAAGGATTGTAGGAAAGACCGGGATTTTTTATAATTCCTTGAGCGGCAGCGTAAGCAAAATTGTTACTATTTCCAACAACCAGATTGTCAAAAGTATAGCGAGGGTGAAGATTGGCGGTGGTAAAATTTATAGAATTATTTTTTGGTTGGTAAGAAAAAAGAGGGGTGTTGGTGGTGCTGGGAGTTTCAGGGTTAATAATGTCTTGAATAATGAAGATTAAATTGTTGCTGTTTTTGGTTTGATTATCAAGAGCGTTTTTGAATAATTGATAATAGCGTTTTTGGTTTAAATCACAGAGGTAAGAATTGGCACATGCAATGGTGGCTTGATTGTCAGCAAGGGAAACAAGTTGAGTTTTGACGACAAAGGTTTGATATACGGCAGGAGCTAGCACAACCCTTAACTCCTCTTGAGTATTTTTCCAAAGTTGAGCTAGGTCCATAAATTACCAAAATAATTTTTAAAATTAGTTATCATTTTTTTCCTTAAATTAGGGCAAAAATATATCCGGCAGGAAGGGGGCATATTGGGTTATCCACATAATGATAAATTAGTTTTCCACATTTGAAAATGGGTCAAAAAGAGAAAAATGAAAAATAAGAAAGAAAAATTTAGAAAAATAGGGGGAGGATGTGATAAAATTTGGACATGAAACAAAAGAGTACATTTCAACCAAAAAAAGGTAAAAGGCTTAGAGTTCACGGTTTTTTGAAGCGAATGAAAACCGCTTTAGGTAGAAAAATAGTCAAGAGACGTCGAGATAAGGGTAGAAAAAGAGTGACAGTAAGCAGTAAATAGTTAGTAGTTAGAAGGAAATAGAGACGGTGTTAAAGAAAGAATTGAGGTTGGGGAAAAGAAGAGATTTTGAGGAAATTAAGAGGAAAGGAGTATTGAGAAAAGGAGAATGTTTTAGTGTGGTTGTGGGAAATATTGTTGGCTTAAAAAGGTTTGCAGTGGTGGTATCAAAGAAAATTTCTAAAAAAGCAGTAGAAAGAAATTTAATTAGGAGAAAGATGTACCGAATTATAGGTAAAAACATGAATATTTTTCCAGACAATTTTGCAGGAATTTTTTTGGTCAAGAAAAATATTTTAAATAAAAGTGAAGAGGAGATGGAAAAATGTTTAAAAAATATATTTTAAAATCATTGGTGTTTTACAAAAAATATCTTTCACGTGGAAACCACTGTCGATTTACGCCTAGTTGTAGTGAATATACATACCAGGCAGTGGAAAAATACGGAGTGATCAAGGGTATATTTTTAGGTTTGAAGAGAATATTTAAATGTAATCCCTTTAATAAAGGTGGTGTGGATTTGTTAAAATAGCCTCATGAATTTATTTGTCGCTCCCTTTGTCAACGCTTTGTTTGGTTTTTATTATCTATTTGGGAATTTAGCGGTTTCTATTATTTTAGTAACGCTATTAATTCGTTTTTTATTGTTACCGTTGGTTTTACCAAGCCTAAAATCATCTAAAAAAATGCAGGATTTACAACCTCAGTTAAAAAAAATGAATGATAAATACGGAAATGATAAAAACGCTTTGGCGACAGCTCAGATGGCGCTTTATAAAAGGGAAAAGATTAATCCTCTATCAGGGTGCTTGCCAAGTATTTTACAAATAGCAGTATTGATGATTTTCTTTTCAGCTTTCAACATGGTGTCGGGTTTTGCGGAAGGAAAGGTGGAAAGGGAAAAGATTAATCAACAGTTAATCCCCTCTTTTCAAGTGAAAGATGATTTTAAAATTAATGATGAATTTTTTGGGGTTAGATTATCGGAAACACCAATGAAAATTTTTAAAAACGGTGTATCGGTGAATTGGTTGTTGGTGTTGGTTTTATTATTAGGTTCTGCTGGACTTCAATATCTGACCGCTAAAATGATGTTGCCTGCTTCAGCACCAAAAGATACTACTTATACAGAAAAAACTCCTGGAAATGAGGACGATATGATGGCGGCAATGAGAATGCAATCTCTTTATATGATGCCGATGATGACCTTGTTTATCGGTTTAAATTTTTCGTTAGGAGTTTTGTTGTATTGGTTTGTGAACAGTAGTTTTATGTTAGGGCAACAAAAAATTGTGCTAAAATCCCAAAATGGACAATAAAAAGCGAAACCAGAAAATACTACAATTAACCTGTGATTTACTGGAGAAAATTAATTGTGAAGTAGAAAATGCTTTTGTGGAGGATGTTGAGGGCGAGGAAGAGCAGGTGTTGGTGAGTGTGACTGTTCCTCAACCGGGCGGATTAATTGGCTTTCGAGGTCGAAATATGGCAGCACTTCAGTTGATTTTGTCTTTGATGACAAAAAAAGAATTGGGAGAATGGGTAAGAGTGGTCTTGGATATAAACAGTTATCGAAGTGAGCAAAAGGAAAGGCTAGAAAAAATGGCTAAAGATTTGGCTAATAAAGTACTGGCCACCGGAAAGGAAGTGTATATGGCTAATATGAGTGCTTATGAGAGAAGAATTTGTCATATGGCTTTGGCTGAAATTGAGGGGATTAGTTCTGATTCGGAAGGTGAAGGAGAAGAAAGACATATTGTGATTAGGGTGAAGTAGAAACAAGAAGTGTGGTAGGATTGGGCGTGAGAGAAATTATTACTTATTTGTGGTTGGCGCTAATTCCGGGACAGTTGGGAAAACACTTTTGGTTGACAGAGAGCCGTGTGTGGGGCATAAAAATTGATTATTTATCAATAATTTTGTATTTAACAGATTTGTTATGGGTGGTGTGGGTCTTTTTAGAAACTAGAAAGCAGAAACAAGAAACGAGACACAAGGAATGGTGGAAGGTGTCGGTGGCCTTAGTGGTAGTGGTGGGAAATATTGCAATTGCACAAGCTAAATGGGTGGCAGCATATCGGTGGCTGAGAATGGGACAGTGGTTGTTGACTTTTTATTTAGTTTCAAAAAATAAAAAAGACATAGGAGAAAAACTATTAAAAGTAATTCCCTTTTGGATTATAGTGGAGTCTTTTTTGGCCTTGGCGCAGGTGGTAAAAGGTGGAAGTTTGGATGGTCTTTGGTGGTGGTTGGGGGAAAGGCGTTTTTTATTGGGGAATCTTGGAATTGCTGAGATAAGAGTAGTGAATAAAGCTTGGGTGAGAGCATATGGCACTTTTTCCCACCCCAATTCATTAGCCGGTTTTTTATTACTGGCTTGGGTTTATTTCAAAAAGAGAAAGGAGAAGGGGGAAAAAGAAAACGAAAAATTGAAAACTAAGGTGTGGAAATGGATAGTGAATTGGAGTGCAGTGCTGGGGATAATTTTGGCTGGAAGCAGAACGGTATGGATATTAAGCATATTGGTGTTGATATTAGGAAGAGGCAACAAAAAAGGAGAATTAAAAAAGAATATATTTGGAAAAATGTTGGTGGCAATGATGATAGTAGTAATGCTTTTGGGAATAGTGAAAAATGAGTATGAACTAAAGGGTTTTTTGGGGGGGTGGGATAAAGATGGTTGGACTAAGAGGGTAAGTTTGGCAGTTTCTGCAAAAAAAATGTTTATGGACTCGCCTCTTTTTGGAGTTGGAAAAGGAAATTTTGTGGCAGTTTTACCAAAATATCAGGGAAATGACATTTTTTGGCTGCAACCAGTGCATAACATTTTTTTATTGGTTTTTAGTGAAATAGGGATTTTTGGAGTGATTTTGTTGTATAAATTACTTGGGAAAATAAGAAAAAAGGATTGGCAGATATTGGGAATAATTATACTTAGCGGAATTGTAGATCATTATTGGGTGACGTTAGCGCAAAATTCTTGGTTGATAGCCATAATTTTGGGACTTATGAGGTAAAATTGAAATATGTTTAAAAGGCTGGCTGTAAATACTGTAGTGCAAATTTTGGGGAAGGCGGTAACAGTAAGCACCACTTTACTGACAACTAGAATATTAACTAGAAAATTAGGAATTGATGCTTATGGCAATTTTTTGTTGATTACTTCAATTTTAATATTTTTCGATTCTTTAGCTGATTTTGGAACAACAACAATTGGAGTGAGAGAAGCATCGAAAATAGGGGGAGGTAATGCTGAAAGAGATCGGATTAAAGTTTGGTCAAGCGTGGCATGGCTGAGAATATTAATGGCAATTATTAGTTTTGGATTGGCAATGATATTTGTGTTTATGTGGCCTGATTTAAAAGAAATTAGATTGGAAGCAATTTTAGCTTGGTTGATGATTTTATTGACTTCAGTGGCTGGAAGTTTAGGAATTGTGTGGCAGACAAAACTGAAGATGGAAATTAAGGTGGTGGTAGAAATAATGTTTCCTTTGGTATTTTTGGGGGCTTTGTGGCTGAATAAGGGAGACGTCACTTTAAAGTGGGTATTTTTAATGTATCTGGTGGCAAGAATTATAAGTTTAATTTTAGGGTGGTGGTTTGGACAAGGCAGTTTGAATACAAAGATGGTTGACAAAAAAATGGTTAAAAATATTTTAAAGATGAGTTGGCCGATGGGAGTATATATGCTTGTTTTTTCAACTTATGATCGGGCTGTAGATTCATTGATGATAAAAAAGTTTTTAGGATCCAGTGAGGTGGCATGGTACGGCCTGGCTTATAAAATATATGGAGTGTTGATACAACCAGCATATTTTTTGGTTTCAGGATTATTTCCCCTACTTTCGGCAAAAAAATCTCAAAAAGAGGCTTTCAAGATAGGGTTTTGGGGACTGATATCTGGAGGAATTTTGATGGTAATGGGAACGCGTTTATTAGCTGGTTGGATGGTTGGCGTGTTGGCGGGTGAAGAATATTTAGCTTCAGTTGAAATTTTAAGGATGTTGGCTTTTTCGTTATTTTTTTCATACTTGGGACACTTATTTGGATTTACTATAGTGTCCAAGGGTGGTCAAAAAGAAGTATTGGGATTGGGGCTAGTAGCATTAGTTTTTAATTTGATTGGAAACTTAATAGCCATCCCCCGTTTTGGGGTTATGGGAGCGGCAATGGTAACGGTTATGACTGAGATGGTGGCGACGATGTTGATGTTGATAAGACTGAGAAAAAGAAAAAACTAGAGATAAGAAACGAGAAGCAAGAATAATGTAGGGATATTTGATGTTTTCACATAGCTAAAGTACTGACACTTTTTCACGTAATATAAGAGAGGTTTGACAAGTTATGACATATTTAAACAAATAATAACCGTATAATAACCGAAGTATTTCCGCAAAGACTATTTTTGCTTTAGAATAAAAGCATGGATGTCACATTTAATGGAGCTGTAATTTTAGGCGACAATTTTGTGGCAAAAAAATTGAAGGAAAGACTGGAAAAGGAAGACATCCGTTTGTGGTGGAAGGGTGAGGAAATGGCAACACAAGCAGCTTATGTCTTTGATTTTGAGGGTAGGGAGGATGTTTGGCAAAGGCTGAGCAAAAATCAAAAATTAGTAGTGGTAGCAGTTGATGATTTTTCAGAAGTAAAAAGATGGCAAGAAAAACTAAAGGGTGGTGAATTAAATTGGAGGATTGTCGGAGCAGAAAATGTATATGGAATGGAGATGGATACGGATGCTTTTTTGGGAAAAGCAATATGGATGGCAGCAAAAAATCAGAATTTAGTCTTACCTTCGGCGAATTTTAATTTTTCTACAGTATCAGTGGAAGACGTGGTGGAAGCAATCATGAGGGCTTGTTTTTTATCGGGAAATTTAGGAAAAACAATAGCTGTAAGTGGAAAAATGACGAATACGGTTGAGGTGGCTAAAGTTTTGATTGATTTAGCCAAAATGACAAAACAAGGAATAGTGGAAGATGAGGAATTGGTATTTTCCCGATTAGACGAATTGGGTGAAGCTGAAATGGCAACAGACATATTGCGCTGGGAAGCAAAAATTGAGTTTCAGGAAGGAGTGAGGGGGGTAGTAGCAGAAATGGTGGGGAGAGTGGATGAGGAAAATAGACAGGGCAGGAAAAAGAAACAAGAAAGAAGAGAAGAAAAACAAGAGGTGGGAGAGGAAGAAGAAAAAAATAGGAGATTTGTAGTGGAAGTGGAAGATGAGAGACAAGAGATAAAAGATGAGAACGGTGAGGAAGAAGAAAAATTAACTTTTGAGAGCTTGAGAAAAAAGAGGGTTATTAATGAAGATCATGTGGTAAAACAGGAAGAAATAAAGTTAAAAGAGGAGTCGTTAATTGATCAATTTCAGTTGGAACAGCTTAGAAAAGGGTCGTTGGTAGATGAAACAAAAAATGAGAAAAGAGAAGAAATAAGAAAGACAAGAGACAAAAAAAAGATTAGTAAATGGGTGTGGTGGGGCAGCTTTGGATTGCTGATAATAGGGTTGGGGTGGGTTGTGATAACGGCAATTAATTTATTGACTATTCCTAGAAAAATAGAAGCAGCCCAAAATTTAATAGAACAAGGTAAATATGATGTGGCGGATAAAGAAATAAAAAAAATGAAAGGAAATAATCAAAAAATTCAAGCTGTTTTCCCTGGAGGGGAAATAGGAAGATTGCTAAAAACGGAGAAGGATGGTTTGGAGCTGATGGGTCTTTTAATCGAGATGGGTAAAAGTGTGGAAAAAATTAGGGAAGGAGTTTTTGATGATAAGAACGTGGATATGCAGGCGGAAATAAAGAAAAGCAACGAATTATTAGTAGAGAGTATTTCTAAAATGGGTCTTTTAGAGGGGCGACTATCGGGTTCTTGGGGAAAGTTACCCAAAAGAGTGAGAGACAAAATGAATAAAATTAAAAACGAATTAAGTAAAAATCGACAAAGAGCAGAGAGTATACAGGAATTATTGCCGATAGTTCCAGAAATTTTGGGAGTAAAGGGAAAAAGAAAGGAGTATATGATGCTTCTTCAAAACGAAAACGAACTGCGCGCTGGAGGAGGTTTTATAGGCTCTTATGCGATTTTAAGTTTTGAAGATGGAAAATTTATCGATTTTGATGTAAAGGATATTTATGAAGCTGATGGACAATTAAAAGGACATGTGGAAGCACCGGAAGAAATAAAAAAATATTTAGGTGAGGCGGCTTGGTATATGAGAGATGCTAATTGGAAAGCAAGTTTTCCAGCAGCAGCAGAAAATATTTTATGGTTTTTAGAAAAGGAAACAGGGAGAAAGGTAGATGGAGTTATCGGAATAAATTTAGTAACGGCTAAGGCAATATTAAAAATTATAGGAGAAGTGTATGTTCCCGATTTTAAAGAAAAGGTAAACGCAGATAATCTATATCAACAGGCTGAATATTATTCAGAAAATGAATTTTTCCCGGGTTCAGCACAAAAGGCCAGTTTTTTGGGAGGATTAAGCACCCAATTAATGGAAGAAATAAAAAATATTGGTGGAAATAAAGGCGAAGAATTTATTGCAGCCTTAATTGATTTGATGGATAGAAATGAAGTACAAATGTTTTTTAAGGAAGCGTCGGCAGCGACTGTGATGAAAAAAGCGGGGTGGGACGGATCAATTTATGAAGGTACTTGTAGCGGAGAGAGGTGTTTGGCAGATTACTTGTATGTGGTGGAATCTAATTTTGGGGTAAATAAGGTAAATTATTTCATTAGACGTAAGATAAATAGGGAAATAAGGGTTGAAGCAAAAGAAGTAATTAATAGTCTAACTATTAATTATGAAAATACAGCAAGGAGCCGAGAGCCACCGGGTGGCGATTACAAAAATTATGTTCGCATATACCTGCCCTTAGATGCAGAAGTTGATCAAGTTTTGGTAAAAGAAGAGGGAAAGAATGAGAGGGTGTTGGGAGGAGAGGATCTAAAATTAGAAACAAGCTTTGGGAAAAGGGAGGTGGGTTTTTTGGTAACGGTGGAAGCGGGAAAAAAAGCTGAGGTTGAACTTAAATACCGACAAAAAATTAATTTATCGGAAATAAATAATTTTTCATATTTAAGTTATATTCAGAGACAAAGTGGTTTTGGAGAAACACCAATGAAAATAGAAGTAAATTTACCCACAGGATGGGTGGTTGTAGGGGTGGAACCGCAAGCCAATGTAGATGGACAGAAAATTATTTTTGATGGAAGTTTGGAAAAAGATGTAAGTTTTGGTGTGGAGATGAGTCGATGAAAAATTTTATAAAAGTAGTAGAGGATTTTGAGTGTGAAAATTGTGGTGAAAAAGTAGTGGGAGATGGTTATACAGATCATTGTCCGAAGTGTTTGTGGGGAAAGCACTTAGATGAAATTGTTCCTGGGGATAGGCAGTCTTTGTGTAAAAATTTGATGAAACCGGTGGAAACAATCTATAAAAACGGGAAATTTAAAATTCATTATAAATGTAATGGTTGTAGTCATGAATTTTGGGTAAGAGAAGGGGAGGGCGATAATAGGGAAAAATTGTTGGAAATAGTGCGTGGTATAATTTAAAGCGATGTTCAAAAAGATAAAAAAGAAAGTTTTATCCCAAAAAAAAGATAAAAAAAGAGATGAAAAGATTCCTCAAGAAATATTAGATAAATTGCCTCCTGGGATAAAAATAGAAAGGATTGAAATTGGTCCAGGAAATTTAATTCGTTGGGCCTTGTCTTTATTGTTGATGTACATGGTGGTAACAACAATACTATCATTTTTTGTAGGAGGTTCGGTAAAAAAAGTACCTATTTCTGAATTGGTAAGTGCAGTAAAAGAAGAGAAGGTCGAAGAGGTAACTGTAATGGACAATGAAATTTTAGCTAAATTAAAAAATGAGAATCAGACATTGGTTTCCTCGAAGGAAAATGATATTTCAATGACAGAAATGTTTCAAAGAGATGGGGTGGATATTTCGAAAATTAAACTTAATGTGGAAAACAGAAATGGTTGGAAGGCGGTGGGAGAAATATTTACTTTATTGCTGAGTGTAGGATTGCCAATATTGTTTTTATTATGGATGTTTAACCGACAAGGAAATGCTCAAGGCGGGGGAATATTTGGAATGGGAAAGTCTACAGCGAAGTTGTTTATTAAAGGGAAACAAAATATTAAATTTAAAAATGTGGCTGGAGTTGAGGAAGCAAAAAGAGATTTGGAAGAAGTGGTAGATTTTTTAAAACACCCGGAGAAATATCAAAAAATGGGGGCTAGGGCACCGAGAGGTGTGTTGTTGGTGGGACCAGCAGGAGTCGGAAAAACTCTTTTGGCTAAGGCGGTGGCAGGAGAAGCAAACGTACCTTTTTATTCAATGGCGGGGAGTGAGTTTATGGAAATGCTTGTTGGTGTAGGGGCATCAAGGGTAAGGGATTTATTTGGTACAGCGAAAAAGGCGGGGAAGGCAATTATTTTTATTGATGAAATAGATGCAATCGGTCGGGTGCGGGGTGGTTTTGATGGAGGACATGGTGAAAGAGAGCAAACATTGAATCAAATTTTGGTAGAAATGGATGGCTTTGAAACAAACAGTGCGGTGGTGGTGTTGGCGGCGACTAATAGAGGGGATTTATTGGACCCAGCATTATTACGACCAGGACGCTTTGACAGAAGAGTGGTGTTGGAAATGCCCGATTTAGAAGCAAGAGAAGGAATAATCAAAATACATGCAAAGGATAAGCCGTTTGATAGAATGGTTGACTGGAAAAATGTGGCTAGGAGAACAGTAGGATTTTCGGGGGCAGACCTAGAAAATATGCTTAATGAGGCGGCTATAAAAGCGGCTAGAGAAGGGTTTGCCATCACAGAAACAGTAGCAAAAAACTGGGAACGCGCCTAGAAAAAATATAAAGAAGTTTTAACTGGGCCTGAGTTCGAAGCTTGGTTTAAAGTATTCGCATCAAATGATCGCGCA
>CAZQUM010000002.1:0-9593 GCA_964596585.1 uncultured Gammaproteobacteria bacterium | reverse complement strand
AAAAGTGAAATTAGGAGCAGAGAAAAAGAGAATGCAGAGCGAAGAGGATAGAAAAATGACGGCTTATCATGAGGCTGGACACGCAATTGTAAATTATGTTGAGGGATTAGATCCAGTACATCGAATTTCGATTGTTTCGCGGGGAATGGCATTGGGATTTACCTTAATTCCACCAGAGAAAGACAGGGTTCATGAAACTAAGTCACGATTAATTAAGCAAATGGCAATGGCCATGGGTGGAAGAGCGGCAGAAGAATTGGTTTTTAAAGATATTACGACAGGAGCTAGCAGTGATATTAATCATGCAACTAATATTGCCAGAAGTATGGTGGAGGATTGGGGTATGTCAGAGTTGGGCCCAATAAATTGGGGGGTGCAATATGATGCTTCTAATACGAGTCGCGCTTGGGTAGAGCCGAGCAAGATTTCTCCCGGAATGCAGGCAAAAATTGATGAGGAAATTAAAAAACTGGTGGAAAATTCTTTGGATAAGGCGAGAGCAGTGTTAAAAGAAAATAGAAAAAAGTTGGACGAATTGGCGGATGTGTTGATGAAAAAAGAGAGTATCGATATGAAAGAATTTGAAGAAGTGATGGGAAAGTAGTTAGAGACTTTCTTCTAGGTCAATAATTCGTTGTAAAATTGCAAGGGAGCCGAGGTAGACGGGCTCGACACCAGAAAGAGCAAGGGAGCCAGCGCCGAGATTTTTTGCTTGAGAGTAGGGAGTATCAGATGAATAATTGATAATTCCTATTTCAAAAGGGGCAGAATTTAGATCGACGAGGGTGTCTTTTGGTGTGCGGGTGTCGTAGGTGGCTTCGGTGACAGCAGAAAGGTAAGGGCCACTTTCCATTTCGATTACAGTGAGATCATTTTGGGAATATTTTCTTAAAAGAGATTCATTTTCTATAAATGTACCTAATACGCTGACTGATTTTTGGTTGGTGAGAATGGAGCCTTGACGGTTGCTGAAAGGGAAAAATGAGTTAAAAACATTTTTGAAAATATATGAATTTTGAGATTGTTCATCGAAAACTAGGCGGGGAATTTGGATATCGCCGATTTCAGAGTTTAGAACGGCGGCTTTACCTAAGATGTAGACGCCCATAACATGATTAATATTTTCTAAAAATTTGCTGAGAATATGATAGGCGGCAAAACCAAGAGGATAATCAATATTAAAAATTATAGCCTTACTTTGGGATATATTCTTTGTTTTTTTAATGGTAAGACGAGGGTCAAGATGAGTGGATTTGAGTAGACTATTGACGGGAATAATTTGAGCATTAATGTCCATATAATGGTTGTTTTTTGGAGTTTGTATTCCTAAATGATGGAGATATTTTTGATAATTTTTTTGGTAATCAGGATTATTGTCCATTAGGCGAGAGAGATAGTAGGTAAAATCACGGTGGTCTAGATAAGGATTGGTGGCTTGATAATTTTTGGGCGTAAATTTTTGAAGTATTTTTTCTGATTTTACGGGAAAACCAGAGATGATGTTTTTGAGAGAATGTGAATTGCTACTAACGAAATATATGCGAGACTGAGATAAGTTTTGCTTACAAAAACATTCGTTAGTAAGGGATATCCACCATTGCTGGGTGCTTTTGGCATAATCAATCCAATTACCTGCTAAAAGACGGAGGCGGAGATCGCGAGGAGTTTTGTAAATACGTTTAAGGCGAAGACGCCAGTGGCGACCGAGAGCGACTATGATTTTATCCCAGTCTAATGGGGAAAGTTGAGTTAATTTGAGGATTTCCTTGGATTTAAGAGCAGCTTTAAAATCTTCAAATTTGGGGTAGGCAGAGGTGACGAGATTATGAAACTTGTTCCATTCTATTTGATAAGCAATGGCTAAATTTACCAAATCGTCAATATCACTAACAGAGCTGATAAAGGATGCCATTTGGCTAGTTTTAGAATTAAAAAAGTAGCTACGGCGGCGCGCTTTAGATGGAGATTTTTTCCAAGAGAGGACGTTACCTAAACCAGAGTCGGCAAAGGTTTGAGGGTCTTGGCCCATGATGATATTTTTGGCTTTATCAATATTTTTGGGGAGACGAAGAAGGGAATAGACAACGGCGGAAGGGTCGATTTTGGTAGGGTCGGCGGCAAAGGGATGAAGAATAGTACCCATTTTTAGATAAGAATTGGTGAGAGAATGAACAGTGACCTCGAGATTGGATTTGAGAGCGGAACGATAAGTACGAAGATGGAGCTCGATAGATTCAATTGAGGGCATGGATATATTATAGAGAAACAAGATACAAGAAACTAGAAACAAGAATAATAGTAAAAAATATGGAGATTTTGATATAATTGGGCCATGAGTGAGTTTGTTGGCTATACGCCAGAGGACAAATCTAATAATAATTTACAGAGTAGGGTTGATAAGGTGGCTGGTTTGGTGAGCCACTTAATGAATACTAGTAATAGTGATGAAGAGGCATGGATAAAACGGGCTGGCATTTTTCAAGAAATTCAAACTGAAATTGGATATGGTTTTAGAAAGGTAGAAGATCTTTTGTTGGTGCAAAATGATAACAATAAGACGGATGAACAGAAGAAGTTGGCGGAGGAAGCAGAGGAACTGTTGGTGTTGGGAACAGCTAAAGCATTGATGGGGGGTGATATTCAAGACAAGGAAGCGATAGGAGTGGGAAGTGTGATGAAAATAAAAGAAAGATTGCCAGAGGAATTAAAGGGTTTGGAAAAGAAAGTAAGAGATTCCGTAATAGATGAACCTGAAATTCAAAAAATATTAGATCCTTTAGACATAGTTAGAAAGAGAGCAGCTAAGGCAGGGGAAACAGGGCAGAAGGTTTTAGAAGACCAAGTAAACAAGGCACAAGAGAAATTGATACTGCTGGAAGTTGACAGTACGAAGGAAGACCAGTTGGGAATGGTGGTGGAATGGTTGGGGGAGGAAGGAAATGGGTTTAAAAATACTGGAAGAGATATTGATATGGCTGAAGATTATGAAGATTATATAGAACAAGCGAGAAGAAGAGGTGAATTTGATGGGAAAAGATATGGTGATGTGGAGGGATTTGATAGAGTGTCTGGAGTTCAACTTCCTCCAGAGTTTATGAATGGTATGAGAGGGTTGAGAGAAAATGATATTGAGGGTGCTAAGAAAATAATAGCTACTACCTTTGTGAAAATGTCAGAAAACCCCCTGTTTTTTGCTAGTTGGTGGCAGCAAAATACGGCTAGTCAAGTTGAAACTGTATTAAATAGTTCTTTGGGTTATACAAACTTGAGTAGTAATGAAACAGAAAGAAAAAATTATCAAGAAATACGAGATTATACTTTTGCAGTTATGGCTGTATTAGGAATGCAGACTGAAGATAGGAATGCAGACTCAAACTCTGATAACTTGGGCCAATTTTCACCACCAAAAGAAATGGCACATGCTCTTCATTGGGATGATGGAGGTAATTATTATGATTTACTTAAAGACGATACCGAAATAAATGCTTTTTTTACGGAAATTTTTAACACAGCTTTTTCCAGTGATCGGGGAGGGGTAATAGTGAAGGCTTTTTCAGATGTTAAAAATTATGATTCGCAAAATGACTATTTATTACAGGTATTACAAAATAAGCGAAGTGTTTTTAATAAGGAAATGTCAGAGAGTCAATTATTGTCTAAAGGGAGAATAGCGATGGCCATGTTTGAAGTTGATTATATGCCAGAATGGATTAGATGGGCTCATGTAAATAAGTTGTCTTATAAGCAAGATAGCCATGAAGGGAATGATATTACTTGGTTAAAACAATTTAATGATTTTGATCCGAATGCTCTGGATTATAATTCTTTTGCTTTTGATAGTAACATGACAACAGTTGACGGTGATAAGATTGGATACAAACACCCAAGGGTTTTGAGACCGTGGGATTTAATGTCGGGTCCAAAAGCGGCATATCAACAAAGACCAGAAATTGTGTGGGGCATGGAAAGAGTGTTGGGAGGGTTGATCGAAAAACGGATGATGACAAATGATGGTCACTGGATAACTTTGAGTGGTCATGAAACAGATAGTCCGAATAATGTTGATATATACGGAAAGTATGGAAAATTGATGTCAAAAGTTATGGGCGGGCCACAAGGGACGGAATTTGATAACATGACGTCAATGGATGAAATTTTACCACTAGCGGCTAATTATTGGGGTAAAGTTAGTGATAATAAAGAGTTTGGTAATTTTTTGGCAGATATATATTGTCTAAAGGCAGATGCTATGTTTTATCCCGGTTATCCACCAGGTGCAAAACAGGTTTATTACAAGATAGCAGGACTAGATTTGTTTTCAGGAGAAGCTGAAAAGAAAAAAGCGTTAGAGGGAATGATGGGTCCAGATGCCAATTTTGCTCATGGGTGGGTGGCTGAATTAAGGAGACTGTACCATATTGATCTAACAGCAATTGATAATGATACTAAATTGCCAGTATATCCTAAGTTTTACAATGCTTTTTATAGGGTATTTATGGATACTCCAGACGTGAAAGAGGCTGTGAAGTATTTTAAAAAGGCTGAAAAAGCGGTTCGAAATTCAATGTCTGGTGATGTAGCAAGTTTTGCACAAAGAGTTTTTGATGCTATTGGGTCAATAAAATAATTAAGGGGTTGGGGTGTTGGTAGTTCCGGAGTTTGCAGGTGTGTTTGTGTCTTGGTTTGCATTAATAATGGCATCTTGCCCTTCGGTGCTTGTTCTCATGGATTTAAGAGTACTTTCAGCTGCTCTCCTTTCGATGATATTTTTTCTAGTTTTTTGGTAATCTCCGTATAATCCAGAAGCTTTGCCAGCGAATGCTCCAGCAGAGCCAAGACTTTCACCAATAGCTTTACCGAAATCGGCGCCTTTCATGTTCTTTATTGTAGCAGGAATTAGATCGGGGAGCTTGCTCATTAGTGCTAAACAAACAAGACCAAGAGCGGCACCTAGAGATACATAAGCTCGGTCTTGAAAGGTAAAGAGGCGGGTGGCGTCAATGAGTCCAGGCATCCATAAAGAGCCTCCAGCTTGACCTCCTTTTTCGAAGACATCAACAATCATATTTGAGAGAACAATAAAAATGGCAACGATAGGAAAAGTAAGAGCGTTGGAGAGTAAATCTATAAACCAGCTAGAAAAATTTATTTTAGAGTTTGGAATACTACCCATGCCAATTTCCAGAGGAGCGATAATAATTTTAAAAAGAATCATAAGGTAGCACTTGATAAGACCAAAAAATAACTTTATTGACCAAAAAAAGACAAGAACAGAGGTAATTAGGGGCAAGATTAGTCCTGACAAGTTTCCCCCAAGGAAGCCAGCTAATTGACCCATGGTAACTTTACCAAGTAAGCTTCCAAGGAAAATCGAAGTGGTGAGACGAGGAGTAAGTCTTCGTGCTAGCCCTCGAAAGATTTTAGCATCCATGTTTGTAAGTGAAGAAAAACTGTAGTCGAGGGTAGGATATTTTACGAAAATTTTTTGGATATCATCCCAAATTCCGTTTAACCAAGTTTGATGCCAAAACTGGCTAGAAAAAATTTGTTCGTCGACTAAATTTTTGCCACTGGCGGAAAAGAAAGCTGACATAAACAAACCCTGAATTAGATTGGTTAGATCTAAAATTAAGCCAGCAATGGCATAAGAAAAAGTGACCAATATTAGAGTGGTGATAATTTGGGGGATTGCGCTTTGGAGGGTGATTACTGCTTGAGGGCTAACTTTGATTCGAAGAATAATCATTATGCCAACAATAACGAAGAGTAGGCTAGATATTAGGTAGATAATATTTCTGAAGGAACGCCACATGGGGAGTAAAAATTGTAATTGCTGAAAGGTACTATCTTGGGCGTATACGGGTTTTCCTAGAAAATCATCCTTAACTTGGGCTAAATATTCAATACCAGAAGCAGGGGGAGTGTAAAGAGCGGCAATACGTTGATTGACTTCACCAATAGCACCACCAGGAAAATAAGAAATTTCTTCTTCTTCACCGTTTTCCATGGAATCAAAAACTTCTTCGGGAATAGAACCATTTAAACCAAGAAAAAGGGAGGTGAAATTACTTCCCATGGCTTCGTTGGTCCATGATTCAAGGCCGGTGTTTTCTTGTATGGCCTTTTGTTTTTGGAGAATAATATTATTATTACCGGTTGGAGAGCTTGTGGGGTTAGGACTGTCGCTTTGAGCTAAAGCGGGAATTGAAAGAAAGGGAAAAAACAAGAATAACAAAAAGATGAAGTATTTTTTGAAGGTATAACTACCCATAGAATTATTTTAACAAATATTTACCAATTTGATGGACGAAGAAGTGAACGCATAATTTGATACATTTTGTCGGAGCGGTAACCGGGATCAACTATAGGCGCCTCGCCGTTGGCGGAGGATTTGCTGGAAAAACTTTCCTCGAGAAGTTTGTTGTCGCTGATTACTTTTGAAGGAAGCATATTTGAATAGGCCTGCTCGCTAGTTTTGACATTATCTTCAATTTGTTTGTCGTAGGTGCTGGTGGTGTGGTTTGCATTGCTTTTTGAAAAATATTCACCGGGAGCGAGATGTTTGATTAATCCTTTTACAAAAGCAAAAATATTTAATTCTTGTGGTGCATCTCGGCTAGCTAAGGAGCTAATGGTGGTATCATCACAAATGTCAGTATTTTCCAGTGGTTTTTGGTTGCTAGGGTTGACAAAAGATAGGGTGCTGGCGTTGGGAGAATAGGCGGCGGCGGCATTGGGCAAGGTCCGGTCATAAGTTTCATCTTGCGGGTTTGTAGCAGTTTGGCTGTCAACATCCCAGCCATGGTAATTGGTAATGGTTACCTTGCTGTTTACATTGCCTTTGGGAATGTAGTTGAGTTGTTTGTAGAATAAAAGATAATCTTCTTTGGGTAAGGGAACAAAACTTTGACCTTCGGAACGCTGGGAGTAGCAGCCATAGCTGCCACAAGAACCGCTATAGTGACTGAGAACGGGGGTGAGAATGTTTGGTGGGAAATTTTCAGGTTCAGAGTCGGGGCTGGGATAATATAATTTTTCGTTTTGAAGTCCAAAAATAAGTTCGCTGAGATAAACTGGACGGCAAGAAGAAATATCTGTGCCGGAATTTAATTCTTTACAGGTTCCCTGACAATCCCAAACAAGTTGATAATCTTGAGCAACAGTGTCTAGCTGTTCACTTTCATTGAGAGAATTGGCGGCTTTGATGAGAAATTGGCCTCGGTGGTAATTAATTTGATTACTAGGAATGGAGCGGAGAGAGGCACTAGTTCCATTCATTTCCAGACTATTAAAAGCCTTGTTGGCGGCTTCTTGAGTGCATTTGATGGCACCTCTGGCAAAAAAAGATTGGAAGTTTCGGTAATATTCATTTGAAATATTTTTTAAATCGAGATTGCCGTTTAGATTGTAGGCATCTTGGGGAATTTCGGTGGTGCCAATTTTGTTGCCATCTCCATCAAAAATATCTTCAGATTTTGGGGTCCAACTGTCGGAAACGACAGTTTCGCCGTTGCAGGTTTTGGTGTTGTCTTTTAGTGTGTTGGAATAACTATCGTTGCTGGGAATTTCAGGGGCTATAGCTTTGCCTGGTGATTTACGGGTAGCGTTGTTGATTTGGGTGGGAGGGAAAAGGAGGTCCCAGAAAGAAAAAGCGTGGACGGCTTTGGGAAAAGAGAAACAAGAAACAAGAAATAAGAAACAAGAAATAATAAAAACTTTTTTCATTAGCCGGGAATTCGAAAAATAGTAACATTTACGCCGGTAAAATCTTGGATGAATTTTAGGATTAACCAAGAAGCAATGATACCGATTAGACCAAAGATGGCCATGGTGATGGTGGAGGATGCAGAAGCAACGGATTTTTCATTACCGCCAGAAGTGAGATATTTAAAGCCACCACTAATAAACATGTAAAAAAAAGCTAAACCTGCGAGAATAACAATTACTTGAAGAATATTGTAAAAAATACACTCAAAACCATGAATAGTGGCTACATCGCCATATTGGACACAGCGATTTCCCCACTCCCTGGTGGGGGCGGCGTAGACAGGAGAAGCTAGGAAGAGGGAAATAGTAAATAGTAAATAGTAGGCGGCAATAAAGAGTTTGTTCATATTACTATTATAGTATAAACCAGAAAAAACCCCCGCAGTTGCGGGGGTCTAACCAATAGAAACAAAAACTTAACGGTTGAAGGTGGGAATAGAAATTCCACCGAGTAATTGGACACCGAATATGGTTTCGATAAGTTTCATAATGGCGAAAGCGGCAAAGACGATGACTAAGCCAACAAGAGCGTTGGTAATTTGACCACGAGCCTCTCCGACCTTTTTTTCATCACCACCAGCCATAACCCATTTAAGACCACCCATAATAAGCATGAAGAAAAAAACAAGAGCAACCAATAACATGGCTAAAGAGATAGCACCAGAAACGATGCCACCAATAGTAAGAGATGTTACTTCTTTACCAAAACCTTCTGGTTCAAGTTTTATGGTCTCCTGAGCATAAATAGGAGCAGCTAACAGAGCATAGGACAGTTTTTCTTTGATTTTAGAAAACATATTGAAATTTTAAAAAAATAATTAATAAATTTTAACAATTAAAAGTAAAAAGTTAAAGAGTGGGCAGACTTAAGGTAAGATTTTCAAGGTTGTTTATGCCCAAAATATAACCGACAAACTTGAGAAGAGCAAAAACTACAAAAACGATAAAAATACCCATAAAAGCGTTTGTAAGCTTAGATTTAGCAGTTTCAATTTTTTTGAGATCGCCTTGGCTACTAATAAAACTGTAGCCGGCCATAACTGCAAACCAGATAAAATAAAGAACGCCTACTATTAGGAAAATAGAAAAAATAGACTGAATGACGGTATTTGTATAAAGGGTTGGATTTTCAGTTTGTTCTTTACAGTTTTTTAGAAGGGGGTTGCAGATAGCCATAAAATTATAAGCCCATGCTTTTAAAAATGGGTTCAATGTCGAAGGGATTGCTTAGACCTAACAACTTGGATAAGAGAGCGGTAAAGCCCATAGCAATAACGACAATAAATAATCCTAAAATACCATTAGTTAATTTAGAACGATTTTCTTCAAGCTTTTTTTCATCTCCTCCAGCACTAATCATGCCGAATCCGGCAAAAATAATTTGAAGGGCGAACCAAAGAATAGCAACTAGAGTAAGAACACCAATAATATTGCTAATTATTTTTTCAAGAGTTTGGGTAGGAGATGTGCCAGGATCAATACCTGGACCAGTAATTTTGTAGGTAGTTTTTTGAGAAATTAAATTGATTTGTTTCATAATTTGGGTTTGGGGCCTTCAATGGTGGGATTAAGAATGTCGATGCCGGTAATACGGCCAACAATACTAGCAATTAGAAAGGCGCAAGCGACAATAATAAGACCAAGAATACTATTCCAAATTTTAGTCCATGCGGCCTCGATTTTTTTGGGGTCACCACCGGCATTCATGTAATCAATACCAGCTATAATAAGTTGGATAACCATAATAATTCCAGCGACAACACCAGCAAATTTTAAAATATAACTTAGAAAGTGGAATGAAACTTGAAAACTCTTCTAAGGTTTTA
>CAZQUM010000001.1:41959-50416 GCA_964596585.1 uncultured Gammaproteobacteria bacterium | reverse complement strand
AGTCATAAAATCACCAGAGATAAAACGTCCTTTTTTATCTATAACAAAAAAGCGGTCACCGTCAGGATCAAACATGATTCCTAAATCTCCCTCTATTGGTACTCGTGCTTGGATTTGTTGGCGATTTTCAGCTAATAACGGATCACCGCCATGGTTTGGAAAATTACCATCAACTTCCCAATACATTTTGACGAATTTTATTTGAGGAATTTTTTGGGAAAGAATTTCTAAAAAAGGTCCAACCATGCCATTGGCAGTATCGGCAAGCACGGTCATAGCTTTTACCTGAGATAAATCAACAAGTGAGGCCACATAATCCACAAACTCCTGTTTGACATCAATTTCTTCTACATTTCCGATGTTGACAGCATCGGAGGGTAATTGATCGGTTAAAATCCACTCTTTGATTTCTTTTATCCCTGCTTCACCAGAAAGGAGTTCAGGAATTTTTTTTACCATTTTGAAGCCAGTATATTCCTTGGGGTTATGACTGGCAGTGATAGAAATTCCGGGTAAATCGCGGGTTTGACAAGCATAATAAAAAGAATCTGTTGAAGCTAAATCTATATCGACCACATTAACACCAACTTTAGTTAAACCTAAAATTAGGGCATTTTTCATTGACTCACCAGAAATTCGACCGTCACGAGCAACTAAAACTTTATCGGGGAAATTGAGATATTTGGCAAAGCCTCGGCCAATTTTTTCTGCTAATGCCTCATCAGCTTGATCTGGATAAATTGCACGAATATCATATGATTTAAAAATAGAGGGATCAATATTGCTCATATGGTAAAGGATAGCACAATAGAAAATGGTAAAATTGGCTATGGAATTGATTACATATGATGATTTTGCCAAGGTGGAATTTAGAGTGGGAGAAATTTTAGAGGCGAAGACCGTCGAAAAATCTGAAAAATTAATTAGAATGGTAGTTGATTTTGGTAAAGAATTTGGTAAAAAAATAGTATTTTCTGGAATAAGAAAATGGTATGAACCGGAACAGCTACTAAACAAAAAAACTGTTTTTATAGTCAATATGGCGGCTAAAAAAATTATGGGGGAAGAAAGTCAGGCAATGATTTTTGCAGCTGAAGATGAAGCAGAGGATAAAATATCAATTTTATTGTTAGAAAAAGAAATAGCAAAAGGGAGCAGAGTATTTTAGTGTTAAAAAGACAGGTAAAAAATTGGCTTGAAGAAAATAGAATAGAGGGGAAAATTGAACACCCTGCAAATGAAAAATTTGGGGATTTTGCTGTTAGAAGTAATCAAAAAATAGAAATCGATAATGAAAATTTGATAGAAAAAATTGAGTATGTGGGCGGCTTTACTAATATTTTTTTAAGTCAAAAAAGTTTAATTAAAGAGGCTGAAAAAATAAATAACGGAAGATTATTAGAAGAGTTAATGACAGAAGGTAAGGGTAAAAAAATGGTGATTGACTATAGTTCACCAAACATCGCCAAGGCTTTCGGAATAGGGCATTTGCGGTCAACTAATATTGGTCAAGCAGTTTACAATATTTATCAAATACTTGGTTGGAAATGCATTGGCGATAATTATTTGGGAGACTGGGGAACTCAGTTTGGAAAGCTGATTGTGGCTATTAAAAAATGGGCTAACAAAGCAGTTGAAAAAATGACTATTGAGGATTTAGAAACCTTGTACGTTAAATTTCATGAAGAAGCAGAAAAAGAGGCTTCATTAAATGACGAGGCTAGAGAATACTTTTCCAAGTTAGAAAATGGAGACAAAGAAGCCATGGATATCTGGCAAAAATGTGTAGAAATTTCTCTAAAGGAATTTAATGAAGTATATGAATTACTGGGAGTAAAAATTGATTATGCTCACGGTGAATCTTTTTATAAGGATAAGATGGCAGGAATAATAAAGGCAATGGAAGAGAAAAATTTAATCAAAGAAAGTCAGGGGGCAAAAATTATTGAATTTGAAAATATGCCTCCGGCGATGGTGGAAAAATCAAACGGAACAAGCACATATTTTACTCGAGATATGGCAGCAATCAAATATCGAATTGATACCTGGATGGCAGATTTGATTATCTATGAAATTGGAGCTGATCAGAGTTTACACATGAGACAATTGTTTGAATGTGCAAAAATGCTGGGTTATTCTACAGAATTTGTCCACCTAGCTCATGGATTGATTAGATGGAAAGAAGGGAAGTTTTCAACTAGAAAAGGAGATACAATTCACCTCTCCGAAGTGATAGCAAAAGCTATGGAAGAGGCAAAAAAACTTGCTCCAAATAATTCTTTGGAGCAAATAAAAGCGGTAGCAATTGGGGCTGTAAAATTTAATGATTTGGCTCAAGATCCAAAAAAGGATATTGTTTTTGATTGGGAAAGGGTAATGAGTATGGAGGGAAATTCAGGACCCTATCTTCAATACACTTATGCAAGATGTAAAAGTGTGATTGCAAAAAAGAAACAAGGGGGAAATAACGAGAAACAAGAAAAAAATATATGGAATGAAGAAGAAAAATCCTTGTTAAGAGAGTTTTATAAATTTGGAGAAAAAATTACGGAGTCAGCAGAAAGATATTCACCGGCAGTAATAGCTGAATATCTATTAATTTTGTCTAGAAAATATAATGAGTTTTACGCTAAAAACCGAATTATTGGCGAAAAAGAAGAGAATAGACGTTTATTTTTAACAGAAACTACAGCGAATATTTTAAAGATAGGATTAACGCTGTTGGGAATTGAAGCCTTAGAACAGATGTAACTTATTTTTTAAAAATTCTTTTATAAATCTCATTATAGTGGGAAACAGGGATAAATTTGATATCTTTTTTTACCTCTTTTGGAATTTCCACTAGCGACTTTTTGTTTTCAAAAGGAATAAAGATTGTTTTTAGACCAGCCCGATGAGCAGCAATGGATTTTTCTTTAAGGCCACCAATTTCGAGAACATTACCGCGGAGAGTAATTTCTCCGGTCATTCCAATTTCACGAGGAATTGGCTCGTTTTTAAGGGCTGAGATAAGGGCGGTGGTGATAGTTACCCCCGCAGAAGGACCATCTTTTGGGGTGGCCCCTTCGGGAACGTGAATGTGAATATCAATTTTATGAAAATCACTTTTAATTCCCCAGTTTTTAGCTTGTGATCGGACAAAAGAAATAGCGGCTTGGGCTGACTCCTTCATAACAGAACCGAGTTTTCCGGTAAGAATTAATTGACCCTTTCCGGGCATGATATTGACTTCAATAAAAAGAATATCTCCTCCAACTGAGGTCCAAGCAAGACCTGTGGAAACTCCAATTTCATCTTTCTTGCCCCTGAGCTGAGAAGAAAACTTCACCGGACCAAGATATTTTTTGAGCAAGGTTTTATTGTTTAAATTTATTTCTTTAGTTTTACTGGTAACTACCTTTTTGGCAATTTTACGGAAAAGTGAGGCTATAACCCGATCTAAAGAACGAACTCCGGCTTCCCGGGTATACTTATCAATTAAAAAACGAAGGGTGCTTTCCTCAAGAGGAGTAATTTGTTTGGTATTCAACCCGTTTGCATCCAGCTGTTTTTTTATTAGATAATTTTTGGCAATGTGGAATTTTTCCTCTTCAGTGTAGCCGGAAAAATTTATAATTTCTAGGCGATCACGGAGTGCATAAGGAATAGTTGAAGAAGTGTTTCCGGTTAGTATAAAAAACACTTTGGAAAGATCCAAGGGAAAATCAAGATAGTGGTCGGTAAAACTATTATTTTGTTCGGGGTCAAGAGCTTCTAGAAGCGCTGCTGAAGGGTCACCGCGATAATCAGACCCGATTTTATCAACTTCATCAAGCATAAAAACGGGGTTCATTGATTTGGCATCTTTAATTCCGTTGACAATTCGGCCAGGCATAGCTCCAACATAGGTGCGACGATGTCCTCGTATTTCGGCTTCATCGCGTATTCCACCCAAAGAGGCGCGAATGAATTCACGGCCTAGAGCATTAGCAATAGATTTACCCAAAGAAGTTTTACCTACTCCCGGAGGGCCAATAAAACAGAGAATATTGGTGGTAGGAACCTGATTTTTTTGCTGGTTTTTGAGTTTAATTACGGCTAAATATTCTAAAATTCTTTCCTTAATATCTTTTAGACCGTAATGATCACGGTTGAGAATGGTCTGAGACTTTTTAAGGGAGATTGTGGAGCTGGAATATTTTCCCCAAGGCAATTCGATAACATTTTCCAAATATGTACGAATATAGCTTGATTCGGGGGCCATTGACCCCATTTCCTGAAGACGGTTATTTTCTTTTAGAAGTTTCTTTTTAATTTCCGGAGGTATTTTAGTAGCTTTAATCTTTTTTTCCAAATCATCTCCATCCTCAGCACCTTGGCCTAATTTTTTTAATTCTTTTTCAATTTGATGCTTGCGTTCTTCTAAAACACTACGTTTCATGGCACTATTGAATTTTTGTTGAGTTTTTTCTTCGATACTGCGTTCAATATCAGCAATCTTCATTTCTTCAATCAAAAGTTCAGTAACCTTGGTCAGACGCTGTGACACGGAAAGTGTTTCTAAAAGTCCCTGTTTTGTGGATAAATTAGTGTTCAAAGTAAAGGAGACTTGGTCGGCTAAATCAGAGGAAGAAACCCCTGTTGACAATTGCATCATTGCTGGTAGATCAAATTGTCGGCCTAGAGCGAAGGCTTTTTTAAGTTGAGATAAGAGAGCTTCAGCGGATTGCTGAATATTGGTTACAGATTCAGCAATAACTGGCAATTCTTCATACTCGGCCAAAATAAAGGGTTCACTGTGAACAAATTTAGTAATTCTAATTCTGGATAGACCGCGGACAATAGCGTGTATACTTCCATCTGTTTGGAGGATGTGTTCAATTTTGGCAATTACTCCAACTTGATAAATATCTGTTAATAAGGGCTTGTCGGTATTTGGAGATTTTTGAGTGGTAATGATAACCAAGCGATCGTGTTTATCGTAGGCTTCCAATAATGAATTACTTGATTCTTTGCGACCAAAAAAAAGAGATGTTTCTACTGAAGGGAATAAAACTACATTGCGCAGCGGAATTAGGGGCAATACTTTTTTCATGATTAGCAGTCTACCATTTTTACTGCTAAGTGTCAAAAAGATATTTATGGGTTAAAATATAGCCATAATGGAAAATAAACAAAGATATGGACGGGTATTAATTTTGGGTAGACCAAATACCGGTAAAAGCACTTTTTTGAATGCGGCTATGTCGCAAAAGGTAGCGATTACCTCTCACCTACCCCAAACCACCCGAAAAAATATTCATGCTGTTTATAGTGATGATCGCGGAAAAATTTTGTTTATTGACAGCCCCGGACTACTTGCAAAAGTTACGGATTTAATGAGTAAAAAAGTAAACAAAGAAGTATCAAAAAGTAGTAGCCGTGTTCAGGTAGTTATTATGATGGTGGATATATCCCGAGCTAAAAATGAAGAGGAAAATAAAGCTTTGGGCATAGTGCGGAAAATGAATGCCAAAAAAATATTGGTTTACAACAAAATAGATAGGGCAAAGGGAAGCAAAGACCATTTGGCGGAATACAATTATTTAGAAGAAGAGTTTGATAAAACAGTAGCTATTTCTGCAATTAAAGAAAGGGGTGTTAAGAGTGTAATTGGAGCGATTTTTGAATTATTGCCAGCGAGAGCCGATAAAGAGGTAAGAGAAGAAATTAATAGTCTAATTGCTTTTGATAGACCGGTAATCAATATGGATTCAAATGAATTTATAAGCGAAATTATCCGTGAAAAGACCTACTTGTACCTACGTGATGAAATCCCTTATACTATACAGGTAGAGGTGACTAAAATTAGAGATAAAAGGAAATTAATTTATATCTCAGCCTTAATTTATACGACAGATGACCGGTATAAGAAAATTATTATTGGTAAAAATGGGAAAAAAATTAAAGAAGTAGGAAGTGCAGCCAGAAAGGAATTGGAATTAATGAGTCAAAGAAAAATATATTTGGATTTACAGGTGAAAACAGATAGACATTGGATGGAAAAAGTATAAATTGACCAAAGAAACTTTTTCATTTAAACTTGAGTGTTAGTGATTTAATTTTTTATGACAAATCAAAAAAAAGGAAAATGGTTATTGGCAGGAATTTTGGGAACAATAACCGGAGCAGTTGGCGGTTTATTGCTGGCCCCACAAAGCGGAAAGAAAACTCGTCAGCAAATTTCAAATTTGGCTGCAGAATTATCTATAGAAGCCAAGGATAAAGTATCAGAAACTGAAAAGATCGTTAAAGATGCTTTTGGCAAATACAGCGATGAAGGCAAGGCTAAATATGTTGAAATTAAAAATGCAATTGTATCAAAGGTAGCGACTGTTAAAACTGCTGGCGAAAAAATTGATAAAGATAAATATGGACAGTTGGTCGACGAAGTATTGGCTACTTTTAAAAAAGATTTGAAAAGAGACAAAAATACAATCAGTAAATTGTCTACTTTTTTAAAAAAGGATTGGGATAAAATTAAAAAATCCCTTAGCTGATTTTACTGATCAAGTTATTTAGCTTTTTTATACTATCGGTGTCAATAATTGAGACCGATAGTTTTGCGTTGAATTCTTTTTCAATCTTGAGAAGCTTTTTTGGATTAACTAAATCTGATTTGGTTAAAATCAAAATTTCAGGTTTATTGGCTAGTTGAGTGGAATAGGAGGCTAGTTCACGCCGAACCGTATCATAAGCATTTTTTAAATCGGAATTGTCGAGGGCGAGACAATGAATCAGCAATTTAGTTCTTTCGATATGCTTTAGGAATTTGGTGCCAAGTCCTTTTCCAAAGGCAGCACCATCTATTAATCCGGGAATATCGGCAATTATTTTTCCTCCCCTACTAACACCTAAATTTGGCTCAAGAGTAGTAAAAGCATAGTTGGCCACCTTGGCATTGGCAGAAGTTAACTCGTTTAAGAGACTGCTTTTACCAGCATTTGGCAAACCAATTAAACCAATATCGGCAATAAGCTGTAAAAAAAGTGTTTTTTCTTCAACCTTTTGGCCTGTCTGAAATTCTTTGGGGGTTTGATTGGTGGAGGAACGAAAATGCCAGTTACCCCAACCGCCGCGACCGCCTTTGGCAACTAAATAGACTTCTCCAACATGGGTTAGCTCGTGGTTGGTGCCATTATCATAATTGATAATTGTGCCAATAGGAACATCTAAAATTAAATCATCACCTTTTTTGCCACTACGATTATTGGGGCCACCCTTTTGGCCATCTTGAGCGGAGAATTTTTTTGAGTAACGAAATTGAGCTAAACGGCTAATATCAGATACTGCCCGAAAATAAAGATCGCCACCATTACCGCCACGGCCACCATCAGGACCACCTTTTGGACGAGAGCCGTCAGAATAAAAATGTACTAAGCCGGAACCGCCATTACCAGCTTTGGCAATTAAAGATACTTCGTCGATAAGCATTACTTATTTTATCGCATCTAAATATTCCTGTTTTTGTCTAAAGCCGATTATAGTGTTTGTTAATTGACCCTGCTTAAAAATTAGGATGCAGGGGATTGAAGAAATATTAAATTTTGAGGCTAAATCTGAATTTTCATCAACATTTACTTTTGCAATCTTTAAATCTTTGTTTTCAGCCTCAATTTCATCAATGACTGGTGAAAGCATGGTGCAAGGACCACACCAAGGGGCCCAAAAATCAATTATGGCCGTACCAGAAAAATTAATAATTTCCTGATCAAAATTGGTGCTGGTTAAATTGATGGCCATATTTAATTATTTTTTTTAACTAATTTGGCGGTATAAACAATACTTTTTAGTGTACCGTCAGTACTTTCAATTTGAGTTTGGCCAGAAATAGTGACATATTGAGCCAAATAATCGGAAAGGGCAACTTTTAACTCTCTTATTTGAGCCTGATAGTCTTTTATCTTTTCAACAAGGTCAACTGATGCTGGTTCTTTGAGCACTTTTTGCTTGGCTAGGGTTTTGAGTTTGACAAATTTGGAAGCTTCTTTGGCTGAATCGGTATATTCCTGATTGTTATCTAAAATAGAATTAAGCATTTCCTGGTTTATTTTTAGTTCTTTTGTTAGAACTCCAAGACGATCGTCATGGCTTTTGACAAGAGATTCAATATTGAGAAGATTGTTTGCAGCGTTGGATGTTGACATACCGTTTTACTTTAGCAACTAGTAATCAGGGATTCAAGAGATAAAAGTCCGTCAATATCAGTCAAGCGGACTATCTGTTGGCGAAGATTTTTGGCATTGGGATGGCCGGAAACATAAAATAAAAAATGGCGGCGTAGAGAATCGAAGTGGCGGGATGGAAAAATGTTTTTAAAATTTTGAGCATGTAAAAGCATAGCCTGATATTTTTCCCTAAAATCAGCTTTTTTATCGATAAATAACCAAGGATTGCCCATGGCTGCTCGACCGATAAGAACACCATTGACGGCATATT
>CAZQUM010000001.1:39370-41949 GCA_964596585.1 uncultured Gammaproteobacteria bacterium | reverse complement strand
GGGCTTGAGTACGGCTGGAAACATCTCCATTTCCGAAAAAAGGAGTTTTAAACTTGTGGGCTATTTTGGCGCATTTTAAAATAGCCTCCCAATCTGCATAACCCGCATAAGCTTGTTTTAGAGTTCGCCCATGGAGTGTTAAAAAATCTAAATTATGCTCTAACAAAAAAGGTATCCATGTTTGACTAGTATCGGAATTAATTCCTAGGCGAGTTTTAACAGAGATGCTGGGAATTATTTTGTCAGAAAATTGTGAAAAATGCTGGTTTCTTTCGATGGCCTTTAATACTTTTTCTTTTAGTTTTAAGTCTTTTAAGGTAATTTTTTTTTGAGAAAAATCAGCGACCGCACGCTGAACTTGTTTAATAATTTGACTAGCCAATTCAGGTTTTTCTATCAAAGCAGCGCCTGAGCCATGCTGGGTAACAGTTTTGGCAGGACAGCCAAAATTAATATCGATACCGTCGAAGCCAAGATGACATAAAATTACCGCAGCAATATAAAAAGAATTAGGATCTTTACCAAATAATTGCCCAACTATAGGGCGTTCTATTGAAGAATATAGAAGAGTATCATAAAGTTTTACCGCATTGTGAGCCAGACCTTCAGCACTAACGAACTCAGTAAACAGGATATCTGGTTTGGCGATTTGGCATTGGGTGAGTCGAAAAGCAGCATTGGTAATACCATCCATGGGTGAAAGAGCGACGATATTTTGTGAATTAATTATTTGTTTGAGATTCATTTCTTTAGCCAAGCTGATAGAGCTTTTTGAGAAAGGGAAAGGCGATCTAAAAAGTTTTGGTCATTGATAGACAACGAAACAAATTTAGAATTTTCTTTTAAAAAATCTTGATGATCTTGAAAATTAATTTTTAAACGCTGTAATGATTCTTGGTAGTTTTTATTTTTATAAATTTGTTCTAAAAATTCAAAACTAAGATCTAAACTAATCAAAAAAACTTTATACTTATATTTAAAAATTTCTCCTTCAATATTTTGCCACTGACGATCAACGCTAGCATCAAAAATAAATGCTTTTCCAGATTTTAAAAAGTATAAAAGTCTGCTTTTTAATCTGTTTCTAAATTCTGATTCATCCAATGTTCCCATATCCTCTATAACTTCAGTTCTGATCACATCATTTGATAATATCGGTAAATTAAATTTAAGGCTCAAATAATGTGCGATAGGAGATTTCGAAGAACCGATAGGTCCGGCAAAGGCGATTAAATATCTCATTTATTTTTCTTATTCCTTCGGGAGAATTTAGCTCCAACCCGAGCATGATGGGTTCGAGAATCATATACCGATTGCCGGGAATGTTGCGTGTTTTTTGGAAATTGTTTTTTTATTTTTTGAGCGGTTTTTTTAGGGTAGACCCTGTTTTCTTCTTCACGACGCTTGGGATGGCGATTGAGAGCCTCCTCGTGGCGGGCTTGACCTTCGGGGGTTAGAAAGGGATCAGGTTCTGAATAATCGACAATAATAGATAAATCGCCAAGGCGATGATTATGTAATTCTTTTTTGGCAGTAATAGCAGAGTCTAAATCTTCAAATTCTACAAAACCCATACCACGACTTTTTCCCCAACGATTATGCATAATTTTGAGAGAAACAACTTTGCCAAAAGGCACAAAAAGAGAAAGAAGCTCTCCTTCGGTGAAACGATAAGGGATTGAACCTACAAATAATCTTTTGCTAACAGGGCGATTTTTTTCCATATGGGTATTATATAATAAAAAGGTGTTTAAATTTGAAAAATTTACATTAGGAGAGTTGGCGACCAATTGTTATTTGTTGTGGGATGAAAATAGCAAAGAGGCAGTGGTGATTGATGTTGCCGACGAAAGTGATTTTATTGCTAATGAAATTGAAAATAGAGGTTTAAAACTTAAATATATTTTGTCAACACATGGTCATTTTGACCATAACTTGGGGGCTTTGGACTTGAAATTAATTTATTCAGTCCCCTTCTGCGCCAGTGAAAAAGATTTTTTTCTATTAAAACGACAACAAGAAAGCGCTAATCATTTTTTGGGGGTTAAAAATAAAATTCCAAATTTTAAAAAAATTGATATTGACTTGGATAAAAAGAGAGAATTATTTTTGGGAAAAAATAAAATAAAAATTATTAAAACTCCGGGGCATACTCCTGGCGCTTTATCTTTTTTGGCGGATAATTATCTTTTTGATGGAGATTTAATTTTTGCAGGAGGCATGAGAGGTGATAGTCAGCATAGCTATAGTTCAAATAGAGATATATTTCGAAGTATTTGTAAAATACTGGAGCTGCCTAAAAATATAGAAATATTACCGGGACATGGAGAAAATACCAATATTGCGGAGGCAAAAGAATTGTTTAATTGTCAGTATTGCGAATGGAATTAATGGTTTCTTCAAAATTTTGAAGGTTATCTTGTTTGAGAGAGTCTAATAATTCAATAACAGATTCCTCAAAATAAGATTTTAGGGTAGCGGCTTGTTTTTCATCTAGTTTTAGCTCTTGGATTAACTCATCGATTGTTTTCATGGTGAATTATAACCTTTTGAGATAAAATATGTAAACCTTACCCCGT
>CAZQUM010000001.1:29909-39360 GCA_964596585.1 uncultured Gammaproteobacteria bacterium | reverse complement strand
GGCCATTACTACCCCATCGTCCCGCCTGGGGACTAGGGGTCAAGTATTGAGTTAATCAATACCCCGTCGTCTAATGGTAGGACATTGCGCTCTGAACGCAATAATTGTGGTTCGAATCCATGCGGGGTAACAGTATAGATAAAAAAATATTGAATGTAAGGAAAATATTATGGGAGGTTTTTATACAATAAATGTAGTTTAAATTGAATAGGATTGACAAGTAATTTTTATTGATATAAGGTTATGATAACAACCATTGATTTCCTGCTGGTTTACTGTGAAAAGCAGATTTTTATAGGAAAATTATAAATTAAAACAAATAATGAAAAAAAAGGTTTTGATCAGTTTGTTTATCATCGCTGGTGTGGGAGCGGCAGGTTTTGCAGCTACTAGAGCTTTCTTCCAATCCAGAGTGAGAAGTACCGACAGCTCTTTTACTGTTGGCACATTAGACCTCTCTGTTAACGACAAACAAGAGGCAGTTGATAATTTTGTCGTCGAAGGCATCGGTGCTGCTGGTAATATCGCTGGTAGTAAGACTTGGACTGTTAAAAATGTCGGAAGTCTTCCTGGCCGATTATTTTTTAGCTTGGCTAATGTCAACAATCAGGAAAATGGTTGTAATCGTCCCGAAAAGGCTGATGAAGCTAATTGTGAAGCTGATAATATCGGTGAACTTGGTGAGGTTATTTCAGTCAAAGTATCTGCCAATGACACTGCTATGGTAGAGTCCAAGTTGGCAAATGCCAATCAGGCCGATTATGCCACCCAATGGAATGAGAAATCAGAAATAGTTATTCCGGCTGGCGAATCTATTAAAATAGTCATGGAATGGAATGCCAATCAAAATGATTACAACAATAGTATTCAAAGCGATAGTCTAACTTTTGATACTATTTTTGATTTGGTTCAATTAACAAACGAATAAATAATTTAATCAATAAGGAGGGTCTATCCTAGGCCCTCCTTATTAAGGGTATATGTCGAAGATAATTAAAATAGTAATAGAGATTTTGTCATGGTTGTTTATCATTTTTTTTGCAGGCTTAATAATATTAACAACGATTTCGAATACTAATATTGCAGGTGGATATAAATTGTTTCTCGTTCAATCGGGTTCAATGGAACCATCAATAATGACGGGAGATATTGTGGTAATTAATCGCCAAAAAAATTATTTTGTTAATGATAGTGTTACATTTAAGGATTCCCAAAATAGAGTTGTTACGCACCGAATTGTGAACATTGATCAGGAAAAAATTTCTACTAAGGGCGATGCTAATAGAACGGATGATCCTGAAATAATTAATCAAAACATGATTTTAGGAAAGGTGTTATTGGTTTTACCTAAATTGGGTTACGTGGTTGCTTTTGCAAAAAGTTTGCCGGGATTAGTTGTACTAATTATTATTCCTTGTTTTGTTTTAATAGGTGATGAAGTTATAAAAGTAATCAAAAATATAAAGAAGAAACAAAGTGTTAAATAAGAAAAGTAAATTTTGTTTAATTCTTACGGTTTTTATTACCTCAATTTTAATGTTAAGTAATACTACTTCTGCAGATCTTTCTGTCAAAATTATTGTAAGTGATAATAAATTTTTAGCATCAACTCTTCAAATGTTAAGTCTAGACACAAGCAATGAAAATCAACTTTCCTCTCTTTTTCAGATTAACGGGCTGATTCCGGGTGGGTTTAGCGTAAAAGCATTCCGAATAAAAAAAGAGGGTGATTTAGGATTTAATTATCAGCTAAAATCAATTAAGATTAATGGAGACGATGATTTATATGAGGCTCTAAATATAAAAATAATGCAAAATGATAAGTTTATTTTTCAAGGTAAATTGTCAGAGTTAAATCAAAAACAGAAAATTGAAGACCAAAATAAAGAAGACTGGATATTTTTCGTCTCTTTGGATAGTGATAATCAACAACTAGCCAACAAAAGCTGTGAGTTTGAATTAAATTTAAAAACATATCGGGACAATCCTGAAGAAAGTGGAGGTTTTAGAGATGAAATAAAGGTTAGTAATTACATTAGCAGTGGAAATTGGTAAAAATAAAATAATTTTCTATTTTGCGGTTTTCTGTTTAGTAATTTTCTGGTTAACAGTTGCTCTTACCCGCTCCAGCGCTCACAAATTCAATCTTCATGGTTTCATTGTTCAAAGTCGCTCGATGGAAACAGCATTGAAAGCAGGTTCTTTGATAATTGTAAAAGCTCAGTCTAGTTATATTCCCGGGGATATAATTACTTTTATCTATGAGGATAATCCAAATAAAAACACGATTACACATAGAATTTTTAAAATTGTGAAATGGAAGGAGGAAGATTTATTTTCAACAAAGGGTGATGCTAATTTTACTGTAGATAGTCAATTAATAAAAAATGACGAAATTATTGGAAAGGTTATTTGTCAAATTCCATATATAGGTATGTTTATCGCTGCCGCCCAAACAAAGATTGGCTCTTTTTTTTATGTTATCTTGCCAGCCATTATTATTATGGCGATAGAAGTTAAAAATATTTTGACAACTCTAAAAGTAAAGGGCTGATTTTGTTATCATATTCTCATGGAAAGAATTCGAAAAGGAAAAATTGTAGCGACCATAGGACCAGCTAGTGAGGAAAAAGATATGTTGTCTGCTTTAGTAGACAACGGCGTGGATGTTTTTAGGCTAAATACGAAATATAATGATAGAGATTGGCATAAAAAAATAATTAGAAATATAAAAAGCTTGCCTAAAAGAATTCCCATATTGCAAGATATTCCAAATTTGGATTTTGAAATTTTTGAGGAAAGCGATATGATTGCCCTTTCCTATTTAAAAAATGCAGAAGAAATTGAGAGAGTTCGGCAAAGAATGCAAAAAAAAGGTAGGTATCTGCCGATTATAGCTAAAATTGAAAATGAACGTGCATTTAAGAATATAGAATCAATTGTTAAAACAGCTGATGGAATTATGGTGGCTAGAGGAGATTTGGGGAAAAATGTGCCCATTGAAGAATTGGCGGTATTGCAACAAAAAATTATTGATGAGTCTAGACGCCAACATAAGGCAGTTATAGTAGCCACAGAAATGCTGTTGTCGATGACCAAAAATCCAAAACCTACACGGGCAGAAGCGTCAGACGTAGCTCATGCTTTATTTGATGGGGCTGATGCAGTAATGCTATCTGAAGAAACAGCTGTAGGAAAATATCCTAAAGAAGCGGTTAAAGTTATGAGTCGTATCATAAATTATAGTGAAGGGCATGGTGATATTAAAGTAATTGAAAATAAGATTGATAGTGCTTCAGACAGTCTGTTGGCAGCAACAGAAGCAGCGAGCCATTTTACAGACCTAATTATTATTTTTACTAAATCAGGAATTTCGGCAAAAAAATTAAGTAACCGGCGTTTGAATCAAAGCATTATTGCTATAACTGATGAGAGGAATGTAGCCGATAATTTATCTTTGTACTTTGGGATAATCCCCTATTTCAAAAAATTTGAGAATGTAAAATTTGACCGTAGAACAGGAATATTAAAAGAATTAATAAAAAAGGGTTTAGTTTTGAAGGGGAAAAAGGTGCTTATTGTTCACGGAAACAACTGGCTGGAGAGTGGAACCCTGAGTAGCCTGAGATTGATAGAAAGCTAATTTTTATAGTAGGAACGGATTTGAAAAAGAAAATAAAATTGAATCGCTCCATTAATAATTAAGGCTACTAAATCAAGGCGCAATATGTTGGCGAGAACAGAAATCAATGCCGCATAAAATAAATATAGCCATGACTTGCGAGTTTTTTTGAATAACCCCGGTATTGCTAAAACAGTAAAAATTAAAGCTGCTAAAGATAAAATTACGGCTATATTAAAGAAGGAAAAGAGTGCTGCAAATGAAAGGTGGATGAGAACTGGAATATAAATCAAAAAAGAAAGCAGGGAAAGGTATGGCCCATATTTAACAATAAATTCTTTGACACTTTTGGGTAATGTGGGGGCTTTTACCTCAAAAATATCACTTAATTTTTTTTCTATATCTTTGAAAAATTTGGCTAATGTCATTATATTGATTTAAACATATTTTTTTTGTCTGTCAATTAAGAACTTTTGGCCACTTCATTGCTAACTCTTAAAAGCGAATCAAAAGTACCAGCATCTTCCCAAAGACCGTCAAATATTTTTGCCTTAAGCTCCCCTTTTTCCAGATAATATTTTTGAAGATCAACAATTTCAAGTTCTCCACGGGAAGAAGGCTGTAAATTTCTGGCAGCTTGGGAAACCCGATTATCAAAAACATATAAACCAACAACAGCATAATTACTTTTAGGCTGAGAAGGTTTTTCTTCTAGGCTTAGGACTTTGCCTTTTTTGTCAAACTCAACCACTCCATAACGCTGAGGATCTTTGACTTGATGGGCAAAAATTAGGCCACCGCTGGTAAAATTTTTAATATCTTGTGAAAAATCTTGTTTAAGAAAAATGTTATCGCCCAATATCATAGTCACACTATCATCATAAATAAATTTTTCACCTAAAATAAAGGCTTCAGGAAGACCTCGAGGCTCTTTTTGAACGATATAACTAAAGCGGGCTCCAAATTCGGAACCATCACCTAATAAATTAAGGAACTGACCTGAATAATCAGGAGCAATAATAATTAAAATGTCTTTTATACCTGCTTTTAATAAAGTATTCAGGGGATAATAAATCATCGGTTTATCATAAACCGGCAAAAGCTGTTTACTGGTAACAAGAGTTAAGGGACGTAGACGAGTGGCGCGGCCACCGGCTAGAATTATTCCTTTCATTATTTTTTCTTCCAAATAATTTTGTTGTAAACGAACCAATTCAATGGAATAGTTAGGAGAAAAATAGCAATAATCTGGTAAACAAGAAAATGATCACCAAAAAGATTGGTTAATAAGGCAATTACTAAAGATGGAATCAAAATTCCTGTTATTAATGAAGAGGCGTTGAAGGTTAAGAATTTACCCAAAAGAGAAGATCCGGTAATTTTTTCTTTGGAGAAAGTCCAAAGATTATTCCAAATAAAATTGGAAATTATAGATAATTCTGCAGCTAAAGCGTTGGCAAGACCATTGACAGTACTAACTGAGAGAATTATGGGAGTAAGTAAATTTTTGAAAATCCGGCCACCAATAATATTGACTAGAAAGCCGATACCACCGACAACAGCAAATTTAAGGAATTTTTGGGTAAACTCATCATGCCAGCGCATCTTAAAAGCAACCAAAAAAATGTCTTTGGCAGTTTTAGGCTCAATTTTTGATTCACCAGCATTACGAACATGAAATTCAAGTGGAATTTCTTTAAATTTGGCTCCCATATTAAGAGTTTCATACAAAAGTTGAAGTTTGTAGCCAAAGCTTTTTGTAATTAAATGGCGGGAGTAGTCCATATCCATTTTGTCTATAAAGCCTCTGACACGAGTTACTTTTAGACCAGTGGTGGGGTCGGTAACTTTAAAAAAGTTTTTAAATGGGAAAAACATAAGAAAGCGGGCAATAAAACCACCAACCTCAGAGAAGAAAACACGTTTAAATCCCCAACCCTTAGGATTGGAACCGCCTTCAATTTTTCTGGAACCGATGACATAATCATAACCCTCATCCATGGCCTTAAGCATGAGAGGAATAGTTTCTGGTGGGTGTTGAAAATCTCCGTCGAATTCAAAAACATAATCTGCTTTTAATTCATTCATGGCATATTTGAAGCCTTTTAAATATGCTGCGCCAATACCATCCTTACTTGTTTCGGTATAAAGATAGACATTTTTATATTTTTGAGCCATTTTTTGGACAGTTTTTCCAGTACCATCGGGTGAATTACCGTCAACAACCAGTATTTTCATTTGCCATTTTTTATTAATGGAGGGAAAGGTTTTGGTGCAGAGATATTCAATCATTTTGCCGATATTGTCGACTTCATTGTAGGTGGGAATGACAATAACTGCAGTTTCGGTTTTAGAATTTATAGCTTTTGCCATAAAAATATCTTAGCACAATGTTAGAATATGCCATGAAATTTGATATTTTAACCTTGTTTCCGGAGCTTTTTGATGGTGTTTTTTCAAAAAGCATTATTTCTCGAGCAGTAAAAAATAAAAAAATTGAAATTAATTTTCACAATTTAAAAAAATGGGCGTGGAATAATTATGGAGCAGTTGATGATCGCCCCTTTGGCGGAGGAGCAGGGATGTTAATTAGAGTAGATGTGATAGATAGGGCAATAAAAGAAGTAAGAAAGGGAAAGCAGAAAGCAAGGATTATATTGCTGTCGGCCAGAGGCAAGAGATTTACTCAGGCTGATGCCAAAAGATTATCAAAAGAAAATAACATCATGTTAATCTGTGGACACTACGAAGGTTTTGATCAAAGGGTATCCAAGTTAGTAGATGAAGAAATTTCAATCGGTGACTATGTATTGACTGGTGGTGAAATTCCGGCTATGGTAATAATTGATACAGTTTCACGATTACTTCCGGGAGTATTGGGAAAGGACGAGTCTAGCGTAGAAGAAAGTTTTTCTAAAAAGGGTAAGATTGAATATCCTCAATATACCCGACCAGCTGAGTATAACGGAGAAAAAGTTCCTCTAGTATTGTTGTCTGGAGATCCAAAAAAAATTAAAGAATGGCAGGAAAGACATTAAAAACGGTTGACAATTACGATAGCTAGCAAAGCAATAAGGAAGTATTCGGCAAGAATGGAAAGCTGCAACTCACCCCGACGAGAGTGATGGAAAAGACTCCAAGCAAAATAAAAGGTAGTAAAAAGATATAGTAAAACTCTTTGATATAAAGGGGTGTAATTAGCTCTAAAGATAAAAAATAAAATAATAGTAATTATTAGCCCGGCAGCTAAAACAATGTAACTGATTGGATATTTTTTGATTTCTTTAAAAATAACCATCTATTAAAAAATAGCCCCTGAACGGGAAAATACTAACAATGTCATAACAACTAATAGAAAGCCAATATGGCCAGCAGAAGAACCAGTAAAACGACGGGTGTCGTTTTTTAGGGTGACATAAGAGTCAATGGCTAAAACAGTAATGAGGATAGCAAAGAGGGTTAAGCCAAAAATTTTACTTATAGTTAAGGGGTTTAATTTTGGAATAGAGGTAGTAACGCCACTATCCCCTAAAGTAGAGGAATAGTTGGGAATTGAGTAAATACTTGCAGAATTTTCTTGATTAAAAGTGGCTTGTGCCGAGGTTGGAGCAGCAAAGTGTTCAACCACTAAAGTGGTTTTTACTCCATTGAGGATGCCATCGACAACTGCAATGCCGATTTCTTCGTATTTGTCTTTGGAAATATTATCTCGATGGGTTGGAGAATTCATCCACGCCTTGATGAGTGTTTCAGTGTCATAAAAATCACGGGCTAAGTTTTCTCCGGCTATAGAATATTGATAACCGGCTTCTTTAAAAAATTGCCAAGGGTCAACGCCAGAGGGAGAAGTATGAGCCCAATAATCGTTTTTGAACATGTCTTGTGCCTTTAATTGGGCGGATTTAGATAAAAGGGAGTTATATTTTAGAAGGGGCAAGCCTAATTTTTGTCTCTCTTGGTTAGTTTGATCAAGTACTTTTTGAATAGTAATTTCCGATGAGTAACCGAGAACGCCGGGACGGATAATGGTTAGGGATTTAATGATTGATTGATTGAAAAGGTAGAAAGCAATAAAAAGGCACAAAAAAGAAGGCTTAAGAATTAGGGCGCGAAAATTGTTCCCCTCTTGAGGAATTACAAGCAAAGAAAATATCCGCCTCATACTAATCAGTATAGACTATTTTTGGGTTCTTTTTATAGAAATAAACAAAGGCAATAAAAAAGAAAATAAGGGAGTTATGAAAATATATTTAGTAGATGTTTGGCAACTATATTTTGATAAATAATAATCTGTGACAAAAGCAATAGCTGAAGACAGGGCGATTAAGGAATGATTTTTTAGAAAAAAGAGGTTGATAAAAAGAGATAGGAGAAAAACAAAGGGGTAAACAGATAAACAGCTTTGAGATTCACTTAATTCTTTAGTAGGAAAATAATCTAAAGATTGGCTTCCAAGAACTTGATTATAGCTAAATCCAACTGGTAATTGCGATGACTGGGGCAAGTAATCATCTTTGGTTTTTATAGAAATTATTTGGGAAAATTTACCGGCTGAACAGCCATTACCAATCATAATTTTGAAATAATAGGTAGTGCCAGAAAATAGATTGTTTATAGTATATTGATTTGTACCTTTGGGGCCGATATTGGAACTCGAAAAAGTGTCGGCTAAAGGATTTTCGCTAAAACTTATAAGATGATAAGTATAAATATCGTCGACCTCGTCCCAAGTTAGAGTGACTGAATTGTTGGTGGCAGTAGCATATAAATTGGTTATTATTTTTTCTGGTGTTTTATCTAAACAACTAGTTTCTTGATTTTGATCACATTCAAAATCAAAGCTAAGTTTAGAGGTGCTGTCTAATTGTTGAAATTGATTATCTACATCTTGGGGTATAAAAAAATTCCAAGAAAAATTTTTCATTGATTTTGGAAATATTTTACCTAAAGGATATGTAGCACTATTATTTATATCTTTAAGAGTACCTGCATAAAATAAATCGGGTTCAGATTTAATAGAGAGGTTTATTGCTGAGGATAAAAAACTGTCTGTGGGTTTATTTATGGAAAAAAATAAGGAACAGATTTGTTCTGAATCATTGTAAACGATTATTTTTTTGGAATCAGAAAACCCGGGATATAAATTTTTGGCTTGGTAAAAAACATTATCTGAGAAATTATCGCATCTATTGTCGGTGCACCTAATGGAAAAATCACTAGCTTCAACCTTTGAAGTAAATAGTAATAAAAAAAATAAAAACAACATTAAAAATTAAAAGTTTTTTCCGGTAAATTACTAAATTTGACCTTAAATACAGGCACTATTCCTGAATCCGAAATGCAGACACCGCTACTACAAGTGCCAAGAAAAAATTCGCGGGAACTATTACCATTTTCATCAATCTGGCCTGAAAAAATTTGACCAAATATTTCTTGAACTCCAGAAGTATCGGTGTAATTTATTGTGTAACTCATATCTGGTAAAGTCTTGGCTATCCCGGAAATGCTAAGAGTAATTTTGGAAACAGAGGGTCGAAATTCTAAATTAAATTCAGGCAAGGGACATTGTTTTATCCATGGGCCTAAGGGGTTACTTTGCCGATACCAATTACATAAATTAAGTTGGTCATAATTCAATGATTCGACTAGTTGGTTGTTTTTGTAAAGGTTAATGGTAGCTTTCTGTGGCAGGGTTTGATTGGGAAAAAAAATAAACTCTGACAGGGGGGATGCGGATAAGGTGGCAATAGAACTAAGAGGAGAATTTCCGATAGAATACTGATAATCTGCGAGGTTGATTTCTGATGAAAAAGAATTGTTGTAGACAGA
>CAZQUM010000001.1:19314-29899 GCA_964596585.1 uncultured Gammaproteobacteria bacterium | reverse complement strand
ATCAATTTTATTTAAACTAAGATTGGGGGCAACAATAATGTTTTGATAATGGCCATTTTCACTATTGTCGGCAGAATCAGTGGCAATTAAAGAAATAATGTTTTCGCCGGTAATTATTTCAGGCAAACTGCTTTGAGAAATAATATCTGAACTGAGATCGGTAGAAATTATGTCTAATTGACTATCTGGAGAAAAGCGAGCGTCAAGTGTGGAAAGTATGGGGTTATTTATAAAAACATAGGAATTAAAATCATCGCCCAATCCGGTATCTGTCAATTGAAAAATTATTTTAAATACCTGCCCAGCGAGGGAGGTTAAATCCTGAGAAATTGTTTGCCATCCGGAATCAAAATCAAAGTTTGCGGTATCAAAATTACCTACAGAAAGAATGTTTTTAATAATTTTGCCTTTTGTGTCGGTAATGAATACATCGAAATGATCAAAGTCGACGATATCGTGGCTAATAAAACGATAAGAAAAGGAGAAGGTTGAGGTCACAGAATCGGGTAAGCACACTTCTTGGCTAATATGGGCAGAAGAGCCAATAGAGAAATTTGTTTCCCCTATCTGAAAATTGGAAAAGCTATGTTCGGAGAATTGCCAATTATCGTTTAAGTAATTTTGTCCAGAATAAAAGAGTGAATCAGTCAAAATAAGCAAATTGGTAGTGGGGGCAGTACTATCAACTTTTATCTGATGATTGAAATAATCAAATTCCTTATTTTCCTGATTATCGTAAATATCGGTGGCTAAACTTTCAAAAGAATAAAGCCCATCTCCTAAGGGGGAGTTAAAATTAAAATTTCCCTGATTGCCGATGATGTCTTGAGGATAAATTTGCCAAGGTCCAAAATTATGTGAATAATACAGGTTTATTTGTTTAACCTGACTATTATCGGAAGCAGTGGAATGAATTATAAAATTTAAATTATTGGATAAGATTTGCTCAATTTGTAGAAAAGAGCTTGGAGAGATTTTTTCGGGGATGGAAAAAGATATTTTTTGAGTATAAATATCATTAGAGAATTTTGCCAAGACATGCTTTGGCAGAATTGCTGATAATAAAATTAAAAATAGAAAAAATTTTTTCAAATTAATTATTTTGAATTGCCGAAAATTTAAAACATAGGTTGCTAAGAGTTTGAGTTGAATCTGAATTGTCCAAGTCCGCTAACGAAACCAATAACCTGTATTGTTGGACTGAATTTTGATTGAGGACACCCAAATTAACGCCAGAATCCCGCCATTGCTTGAGGCTGATAGAACTAATTTGAGACCAATTATCACCATCTTTTTTCTCTAGGCGGAGGAAAATTTTGTCACCAATAATATTCCATGCAGAACTATTTATGGCAGGTGAGTGATCTTCTAAAATAGAAGATACTTTTAAAGAAATGGGGGAAAGGCTTTGGTTTTTTAAATAAAAATTTTCAACTCCAGTAAAAGCACTACTAAGCTTTGAATAATCGTTGCTAAATGTGTATGTGTTTTGCCAAGTGCTACCATCAGAACTAATTTTTAAATCAGCATTGCCAGTACTAAAACTCAATGAAGCAGTGGAAACATTTGAGCTAAACAAGGCTCTGGCAGAGACAGCTAATATTAGAGTTAAAGAGAAAGCAGATAAAATAATTAGAAAAAGTTTTTTCATATTTAAGTATAAAAAGAATATAATATAACAATTATAATGTTAATATTAATACGAAGAATGGAGAAATGACAAGAGGTTATTTTTTCCGAATAAGAGTATTTTTTGGCGTAAAAATAGAAATTGCAATTATAAGGCCAATTAGAATTCCAGCCAGATCAAAAAGAATATCAGAATATCTAGCATTTCTTCCCGGGACAAAGTATTGGTGCAACTCATCGCTAATAGAATATAGTAGGGAGATTAATATGGTCCAGTGAAGCTTTTTGAAGGCGAAGAAAAGTAAAAATGATAAAAAGGCATATTCAAAAAGATGGAGACCTTTAAAGAAAAGAAAACGGGGCAAAAGAACAGGATAAATCCCTGTGGTAGATTGTGAAGAGAAATAATAAATAACTCCCATCCAGATTAGGGCAGGAATTAATCGGAGTAGAGTTTTGGAAAAATGACGGGTGATAAAAGTAGAATACTACCGGCAAATAGAAATGGCCAGGAGAAAAAGGTGGAATTCGGCGGAGAAGGATGAAGAGAAGTGTTATTTTGGGCGGAAGAGGTACCTAAAACAGAGGGTGTAATTGGAGGGCAAACAATTTGAGGAAGAGACGATTTGCTTGTCTTTTTTTGGGAGGATACTTCAATGGGTGTAATTTTAATTTTTCCAAGTCGAAATTCATGTGTTCTGCTTTCAGTGGCCTTTTTTAGGCGAAACAAAAGTTCATATTCCCCCGGTTGAGTTTTTTTGGGAATTGATACTAAAAGATTAACCCAAGAATAAGTGCCATCAAAATTATTAAAGGCAAAATAGGAAGAATCAAAGGGGTGATCAAGGCGAATTGAATAAAGATCATTGGATTTAAGATTAAAGGTGATATTTACACTGCTTCCCGCTACTGCGCTTTGAGGAAGAAAGGTTAGGTTTAACTGAGGGGGCGTTGGGGTTAGCTTGGTTGTTACTTCCGCTTGGGTACAACTGTTGTTGGCCTCGGCAGGACTAGGATTAGTAAAACACCAAGATTCATCATTTTGTAATGAATATGAATAGTTTTTGGGTGATTTTGGAATTGTGATGCTTTGGTTTAAAAAATTAACAGTGTCACCCGAATTATTTAGAAAAGATCCAGTAAATTTGTATTGATAATATTCACCTGGAGCAAGAAGGGTGTCTTCGGATAAGCATTTTTTATGAAGACTTAAATCAAAAAAACAGAGACTTTTCAAATTTAATTCTTGGCTGCCAAAATTATAAAACTCAACCCACTCAACGGAGTCGGGTGGATTGGCCATGATTTCGGTTATTTTAATATCATAGTTTTGTACTGGTGTTGGGATTAAAATTGGAGTTGGAGTTGAAATAATAGTTGGACTGGGAAGGAAAGACAGGGGGTATGATTGGCTTGTAATTGAGGTGGAAGTATTGCTAACCTGAGCAAAACGACACCTTAAATTATAATTTCCAGCAGTTAGATCGGCTATGGCATACACCGTGCTCTGAAGTTTACCGGAACCGCTGGCATCACTGGTAATAAAAGGGAAATTTTTCCAAGGGCTGGTATAGGATAGTGCTGGTGTCATTTTGAAGACAGATGTATCGTCGTCTTTTCCACCAAAAAATTTATAATAATATTGGGTGTTGTCTTTTAGGCCGAAAAATTTTAATGTTACTGGAAAAGAAGTACCGCTACTAAAATTTTCAGGTAAATCCTCTAAGAAAATTTCAGGAGCAGCTAGTATGGGGTTTGACAAAAAAAAGAAAAAAAATATAAGTAAGATAAGTAACACAATACTAGTGTAACAAATATTACATTAATTTTTCTAGGGCAATATTCAATTTTCTGAGAACCGCTTCTTTTCCAAGCGCAGGTAGACACTCTACAACAGGAGGAGTAAAATCGGAAGCACATATAGCTACTCGAAGAACCATAAAATACTCCCCTAGGTTCCAATTATTTTTTTTAATTAGCATCATAATCCTCTCTTGAAGATTTTCAAAATTTTGGTTGAATAGAGATTTTGTTTTTTTAAGCATGTCTACAGCCAAATCAGGAGAAGTCCCCTTTTTTAATAGCAGCTCTTTTTTGTAATCAACATCTTCGAAGAGAAAATTTAGAATTTGGGGTAATTCGCTAAATTTAGTCAAGCGATCTTTAAGGACAGGAATAAGAATTTTAATTTGTTTGTCAGATGCTTTTAGTAAAAATTTCCGGAAATAAGGGAAGAGTTCTTGGTCATTTTTTTGACGTATATATGAAGCGTTAAAATGATCTAATTTTTTGCGATCAAAAATTGGCGACTTTTTGTGAAGATGATCCAAAGAGAATTCATTAATAAACTCTTCTAGAGTAAAAAATTCGCGATCGGTACCAGGATTCCAGCCCAATAGCATTAAAAAATTAAGCACCGCTTCGGGTAAATAACCATCATCCAAAAAGGATCTTGCCGAAACCGAACCACGGCGCTTGCTCATTTTTCCATGACCATCGGGGTCAAGAAGAACTGTAAGATGAGCAAATTTAGGCATTTCCCACCCAAGATAACGATAAAGTAGTATTTGTTTTGGTGTTGAAGAAATCCATTCCTCCCCACGAAAAATATGGGTAATATTCATTAGATGGTCGTCAACAACTACAGCAAAATGGTAGGTTGGGATACCATTTGATTTTATTAACACCTGATCATCAAGCTCTTTGGTATTAAATTTTATCTGACCTCGTATTAAATCATCAAATACAACTTCCTCATTATCAGGTAGTTTTAAGCGAATAACATACTTTTCCCCGGCTTTAATTTTTTGATTAATTTCTTCTTGACTTAAATTAAGACAATGGCGATCGTACTTGGGAATTTGTTTATTTTTTTTCTGTTCAGCCCTAATTTTATCCAACCTTTCCTGACTACAAAAACAATAGTATGCTAATTTTTTTTCTAATAATATTTTTATATATTTTTGGTAAATATCGAGACGTTTTGTTTGAATATAGGGGCCATAGGGACCACCAATATCAGGTCCTTCATCCCACGATATGCCATAGTCCTTAATCACTTGGAGGATTCTATTTTCAGCACCATCAACGTAGCGTTTTTGATCGGTATCCTCTATGCGGATAATAAATTGACCATTATATTTTTTGGCTAGGGCATAATCATAAAGACAGGTGCGGAGGTGGCCGATATGGTACTCACCGGTAGGCGAAGGAGCAATACGTGTACGAAGGGTTGGCATGGCAATATTTTAGCATTATAGTAGAATGTTTTTATGTCATCGTTAACAGAAGTTGCTCATGTGAGTAGAAAAATTATTAAATACGGCGGTATTGGTTTGATAGCTTTTTTAGTTTTATGGACAGGGGGAGTAGCAGCAATAAAGGCATACCGAGCAGCACATCCTCCCTATATGGCACCAACAGTACGTTTTGGGGTGCTAAATAAAATTACTTTTCCGGAAAAACAATTTGAAACAAAAAGCTTTACGGCCGAACTGCCTGAAGATAAATTTCCTTCTTTCAAAGACCAAGCCAATATCTATGTAATTTACCGATCGCAGAGTCCTTTGGGGGCTATAAATGAGGCTAAAAAAACTGCGGTAGCTATGGGTTTTAAAGGAGAGGGGCGAGAAATTTCTACTGGAGTGTACCAATTTAGCGATTCTGCAAATAATCGCAATCTAGAAATGAACGTTTTACAAAGTAGTTTTAAAATGAGCTATCCCTATTTAACGGATCAAATGCTACAGAACCCGGAGGCAATGCCAAGTATTAATGAAGCTATAACACAGGCAAAATCATATTTGGATAGAATCAATAAATTGCCGGAGGACTTATCTGGTGGTGAACAGAAAACCAGTTTATGGAAAATTAATTTTGATGGTTTACAAGAGGTTGAAGGTTTATCGGAGGCTGATATTATCCGAGTTGATTTCTTTAGAAAAAATATGGTTGAAAAAGTTGAAATGGTTTCTTCTGAACCACAAAAAGCACCAGTATCAGTATTGGTATCTGGATCCTCTATTAATGACAAAAAAATAGTGGAAGTAAACTATAGACATTTGGAAATTGATACTTCTCCAGCCTCTTTGTCGACATATCCAATTAAAACAGTAGAGGAAGCTTTTGATGATTTAAAAAAAGGAAACTATTGGCCAGCGAATGATAGTCAAACAAAGGATGTGGTGATTAGAAAAATCTATTTAGCCTATTTTGAGCCAATAGACTTGAATAATTATTTACAACCGGTTTATGTGTTTGAAAGTGATAAACAAAGTAATTTTGTAGGTTATGTTAGGGCGGTTACTGATAACTACGCCAAGTAAGATTATCCTTTGCCCAGTTAATCAAAGTTTTTGTGTCAGTAAAACGATCTTCGCTTTGAGCGACGACAGAAATTAAATAATGACCCCGAAGGTTGATTAGACCAATGAAGCTGCCTCTAGCATCGGGGGTCCAACCCGTTTTTAATCCTTCGATTTCGGGGACTACTCCCAGCAACTCATTAGTGCTAATAACATGATGAGATATTTGGCCGGAGACATCAGTTAAAATCATCTCTTTCTCTTTAACAAAATTTTTTAGGGTGGGATTCTGGATAGCAATACGGCCAAGTTGAGCCAAGTCATAGACAGTTGAATAATGATTAAGATCATGAAGACCGTCAAAATTGGTGAAATGGGTATTTTTTAGCCCATATTTTTGCATTAATAAATTCATTTGGTCAATAAAAGCATTTTGGCCTTGAGAATACTGGGTGGCTAAATTATATGCGGCATCATTGGCAGAATAAATTAATAAGCCCGCAACTAAATTTTTTATGCTAATTTTTTCATTCTTTTTTAAATCCATTGTTTTTCCATTGGTATATTCCTGAGAAATTGTAATGAATTCATTTAGAGGATAAACATTTAGGGCGGTAAGGGCAGTGGCTAATTTGGTGGTAGAAGCCGGGTAAATACGTTCGTTTTCCCGACTGGATGCTAATATTTTGTTGGTGGCAACGTCAAGTAAAATGTAATAATTAGTACTAAGCTGAACAGGAAATTTTTTGGATATAATTGGCTGTAGAGGGTGGGTAAAAATTGGTTGAGATTTTTGCTGAGAAAAAAGAGTGCTTGTGGGAAGTATAAGCAATACAAAAATTAAACTTAAAAAAAATCCATAATAAAAATAACTATTTTTAGTAATTTTTTTGATCATTATTTTCAAGGCAAATGCCGACATCTTTGAGCTGAGAATTATCAACTGAACTTGGAGCATTCATCATTAAATCAACACCATTGCTACTCATAGGAAAAGCGTAGATATCTCGTATATTATTTTCATCAAGTAAAATCATTAGCAACCTGTCTATCCCAATAGCCCAACCACCATGGGGAGGAGCTCCGTATTGAAAAGCCGAGTAAAGTGCGCCAAATTTTTCTATTACCTTTTTTTTGTCGTAGCCTAAAATCTCAAAGGCCTTGACCAAAGTATCTGGTTCATGATTGCGAATGGAACCAGAAGCTAGCTCATAGCCATTTAAAACTAAATCGTATTGGTAAGATTCGATACTTAGTGGATCTTTAGAATCAAGTGCTTCACGCCCCCCTTTTGGCATTGAAAAAGGATTGTGGGCAAAATCAAGTTTACCCTGATCATTTATTTCGTAAAAGGGGAAACCGGTAACCCAACAAAAGTACAATTCATTCTCATTTTTGAGATGCAAGAGATCGCCAAGCAAGCTCCTTACAAGCCCCAAACTTTTATTGGCTATTTCTAATTTATCGGCGACGAAAAGTAATAAATCACCTTCTTTGGCTGAAATATTTTTTATAAGCTCTGATTGTAGTTCGGGTGAAAAGAAACGAGCAATTCCACTGTCAAGACTATTTTTTTTCACCTTTGTATAAGCTAGTCCCTTTGCACCTTTACTTTTTGCGGTAGTCTCTAATGTTTCGATTTGTGTCTTGGAGAAGGAAGCGGCATCAGGAATAAGAATACTTTTAATTACTTCAGCTTGGTTAAAAACCTGAAATTCGCTTCTATCTTTTAATAGGCTAGTTACATCAATGAGTTCTAGAGCAAAACGAAGGTCTGGTTTGTCAGAACCGTATTTGTTCATGGCGTCGTGATAAGAAATTTGAGGAAAGGGAAAACTGGAAATATTTTTTTGAGGAGCAACTGTTTTATAGGTATCTCGCATTAAATTTTCTGCAGTAGAAAAGATTTCTTTTATGGTGGGGAAGGAAATTTCAACATCAATTTGATAAAAAACTCCAGCATGGCGATCGGCTCGAGGGTCTTCATCTCTGGCACAAGGAGCAATTTGAAAATATTTGTTTATCCCCCCAACCATTAGTAATTGTTTAAATTGTTGGGGAGCTTGAGGTAAAACAAAAAATTTACCTTTATGTATTCTTGAAGGAATTAAATAATCACGAGCGCCCTCTGGAGAAGTGGAGGTTAAAAGAGGGGTGATAATCTCTGTAAATCCCCTCTTATCTAACCAATTTCTAACCGCCAAAATATACTTATGTTTTTTGCTGATGATTTGTTGTAGTCTTGGGCGTCGAATATCAAGATATCGATATTTTAACCGCAAGGACTCATCGATTTCATTACCACTCCCGTCTATGGGAAAAGGAGGAACCAGTGATTCGGATAAAACCTTGATTGTTTTGGGGAGGAGTTCTATTTTACCAGTGCTAAGGTCTGGGTTTATGGTTGAATTTTCACGCAACAAAAGCTGTCCATTGACTTCAAGAACCCATTCTTTACCTATTTTTTTTACTATTTTTTTTATCTGAGGGTCACATTGATCATTAATTATAATTTGAATAATACCGCTACTATCGCGTAAATCTATAAAAGTTAATTTACCATGGTCACGAATATTATCAACCCAGCCTGAAATTGAGACGCTATTGTTTACCTTACTTAAAGTGTCTGAAATTAAAATTCTCTCCATGTTGTTATTTTACTTCATAATCTCCTGAATAATAAGCTGGGGAAAGGTTTTTCCCTGCCAAGCATTGGAATTAAGGCGAGCGACAAAACTAATAATGTCGCCATTTTTAAGGGAAGGAAAATCGGCAGCTTTTTTAAAAGCCAAAATGTCTATTTGATTAGATTTAAACTTGAGATGTTCGTGATTTTTCCCTAAAGTACGTAAATTTTCTATTTTTATATTTTCAAATAAAAACTGGGGTTCTTGGTTGCCAATACCAAAAGGAGACAAAGAATTAATTAATTTTATATTTTTTAAATTTACAGCAGATATGTCCATCTTGGCATCGACAAAAATAGTAGTAGAAGGCAAATAGTTGGCCAAAGAAAGGGAAAAATGCTTAATTAATTGTTTTTTCAGTTTGGGAATATTTTTTGGAAGGATGGAAAAACCGGCTGCTCCCGGATGACCCCCTAAATCGATAAATAAATCACTAAATTTTCTAAGAGTAGTAATAATATCTACCTCCGGAATAGATCGGCATGAACCTTTGGCAACGCCATCCTGTGTGGATATAATCACTGAAGGTAAGGCATATTTTTGAGTAAAACGGCTAGCGATAAGACCAATAATTCCCGGACTAAAATCACCGCTAATAAAAATTAACTTAGATTTTAAATCAACTTTTTTTTGAGCAACTAACTCTGACTCTTTTTGTAATTCCTGACGATCATGATTGTGTTTTTCTAAGATTTGGGCATATTTTGAGGCTTGAGATGAATTTTGACTACACAGAAGACGAAGGGAATCGGTAGCATCAGCTAGGCGGCCAGTGGCATTTAATCGAGGGCCAATTATGTAACTAAACTCATATACACCAACAGAATCCTGCTTGGCTCCGGTAATTTCTAATATTTTTTTTAATCCGGGAGGAAAATTTATTTTTAATTCACTAAGGCCATGAAAAACAAGATTCCGGTTTAATCCGGTTAAAGGCTGACAATCAGCCACGACTCCTAAGGATGCTAGTGGTAAAGAAGGATTTTTTGTAAAATTTCTGGATAAAAACCAAGAAAGAGCAGAGGCTGAAGTTTGAGTGGAATGATAAATAGCATCAACTGAAGTTAGTTTTTCTCCAGCCAAATGGTGATCAACAACCACAATTTCTAAATCTTTATTTTTTGCCTTAACTTTGGCAAATTCTTTTTCAGCAACGATACCATTATCAACGGTGATAATTAAATCAAAAATTATATTTTTTTCTTTTTGAAGGCGAAAAAAGGTATTGGCCTTAAAAGCATATCCATCATTTTGTCTATGGGGGATGAAGGGGATGACTTTAGATGATATCGGATAAAGACTTTGCCATAAAATGGCGGTAGAGGTTAGACCGTCAACATCATAGTCTCCATAGATTAGGATATTTTTATTACTTTTTAGGTGTTTGTTGATAATGGAAACGGCTTTTTTTGAGTTTAATTTAAGTTCAGGATATGGTGGCTTTAAAAAAAGTGAAAAATCTTTTATTTGTCTATTTTCCAGTAAAATTTTGAGAATAGACTTGGAAGATGTTTGCTTAGTAATAGTCTTTTGATTGTTTATTTTTAACTTAATAATCATATGTCTATTTTATGCTATACTCTGAAGGATCAGAAATGTTATTAGTCTGATTCAAAAAGTATTATGGCAAATAAGCTCTTCGTAGGAAACCTTTCCTACAATATGACAGACGATCAATTGAACGCGGTCTTTGCACCCTACGGTAAAATTGTATCGGCGAATATAGTTTTTGATAAATTCTCACACCGAAGTAAAGGCTTTGGTTTTGTAGAATTCGAAACTGAAGAAGAAGCTAAAGCAGCTATGCAAGCCCTTGACGGAAGTGAACAAGAGGGTCGAAATATGGCTGTTAAAGAAGCTCTTCCCCGCCCTGACAAGCCCCAAATGTAATTTAAAGTTATTTTTGTGGAAAAACCCGCCGATGAGGCGGGTTTTTGGTGATTAGATTTAGATTAGTTCTCTCCG
>CAZQUM010000001.1:18776-19304 GCA_964596585.1 uncultured Gammaproteobacteria bacterium | reverse complement strand
TCATGATTGATTGTCTACTTTTCTTTTTGTCGATATTTGCATACCATGAAAGTCCAATTTGTTGCGCAGTTAGATAAAGCATTGTCTCTGCGGTTTTAATTGCAAAATCTTCTGGGCTTTCCTCATCATAATATGACCAGGCTTCACACTGTGCACAATATTCTTGATTTTCAAACATACTATTAAGCTGACCACAAATACTATATATTTGATTATCGCCAAGATGTGGAAAAAAAATATTTCTCCCTGAGTGTTTAGATAAGATGTCAGATACAGAATCAACAACATCTCCCTCAATATCACTATTTGATTGTCTTTGTAAATCAAAGGCTGCCCTTAATATTGATAATGGACAGAAATTTAACGGTGTAGAAGATAATCCTCTTCGTGATGGTCTTATCATCCGGGGCCAGCTGCTTGGCCTTTATGCCCCTGACCATGCCGTTAAGGTAGATGATTTTATAATCCACCGGCGGACGTTCTTTTTTGGTTCCTGGTCGCGGCCTTTGAAGGAGCTGCGGATGAGTC
>CAZQUM010000001.1:11688-18766 GCA_964596585.1 uncultured Gammaproteobacteria bacterium | reverse complement strand
TGGGTCGTCAAAATCTATTTTTTGTGTTACTGGTTCAAAATTTTCAAAATTTATTTTTCTTCTTACATATTTTCCCCAAAAGAAAACTGGGGCTAAAAGGATTATTTCTTTATCACGGGTTGATATTTTTTCAATTATGTTCACAGATTCACACAATTCTTTTGTCATGTTATCTATGGTTAGGTTTTAAAATTAATCTGATTATACTATAGATAAAGTTTCTTTAATTAAAAATATTGACAGTTTTAAGGTAAAATTGAATATGGAAAAGAGTAAATTTCCTTTGGAAGTAAAAAATTTGATGCAGAAAATCATTGATAAGGGCGGGGAGATTTTTGTGGTTGGTGGAGCAGTAAGAGATATTTTATTAAAAAAAGAAGTAAAAGATTGGGATTTTGCCAGCAATTTAATTCCAGAGGAACTTCAGGCAATTTTTCCTAAAAACAGTTTTTATGAAAATGATTTTGGAACTGTAAGTATTGTCGGGAAAAATGAACAAATTTTTGAAATCACTACTTATCGGAGTGAAAGGGATTACGATGATTTCAGACATCCTCATAAAATTGCATGGGGAAAAAGCCTGGAGGAAGATGTCAAAAGAAGAGATTTTACAATTAACGCTATGGCCTTTGATATTGATGGTAATCTATATGATTTTCATGGGGGTGAAGAAGACCTAAAAAACAAGCTAATTAGGGCGGTAGGAGATGCTAACCAAAGATTCCAAGAAGATGCTCTGCGAATGATGAGAGCTATCCGGATTGCAGCACAAATTAGATTTCTAGTTGAAGAGAATACTTTTGAGGCTATTCAAAAAAATGCTCATTTAATCCAAAAGGTGGCTGGAGAAAGGATTCGTGACGAATTATTTCATATTTTGGAGGTGAAAAAAGCTGGTGATGGTATACGGTTGCTAAAAAGTTCGGGGTTGTTAGCTGAAATAATGCCAGAATTATTGGCTGGTGTTGGAATGGCACAAAAGGGTCATCATATTTATGATGTTTGGGATCATGAATTAGAAGCCTTAAATAATTGTCAAAGCTTAAATCCAATAACACGGTTGGCAGTTTTGCTCCATGATGTAGGTAAGCCAACAACAATGAGGATGGTAAATGGGGAAAGAACTTTTCATAACCATGAAGTGGTAGGGTCAAGAATGGCTGTGAAAATTGGCAGAAAATTAAAACTGTCGAAAAAGGAACTAGAACAATTATTTATTTTAGTGCGATGGCATATGTTTACTACTGAAGATACTCAAACTGATAAGGCGGTTAGGCGATTTATCCGAAATGTTACTCCTCAATACTTGGATGAAATGATAGCCTTAAGACGAAGTGATCGTCTGGGTAGTGGAGCCAAAGAAAGTAGTTGGCGCTGGGAATTATTTAAAAAACGATTAGTTGAAGTACAGAAGCAACCATTTACTGTAAAAGACTTAAAAATCAATGGCAACGATGTGATAAAAATTTTAAAAATAAAACCGAGTCGAAGAGTTGGAGAGGTGCTGAATCAGATTTTTGCCGAAGTTGAGGAAGATCCTAAACTAAATGATAGAGAAATTTTATTGAAAAAAATTAAAGAAATTAAGAGTTAAGAAATATTGTTTTGGAGCAATAGATTTAATACCTTCTCGAAGAGGTAGGACAACTCCGATCTTGGGTAGTTTTTCTGTCATTTTTTATTTTTCTTACTTAACAGCATCAAAGGAATGGCAACTCCCACAGAAGAATAGGTACCGCTTATTACTCCAATCAGAAGGGCTGTAGCAAACCAACGGGTACTGTCAGCTCCTAAAGCCACTAATGCCAACAACATAAAGATAATGGTCATAGAATTGTTGATTGAGCGAACAATTACCTCAGACACGGCTTGATTGGCTAATTGTGTCCAATCGATTTTGTTTTGGTGAGACTTTAGCTCACGAATACGATCAAAGGTAACTATGGTGTCGTGAGTAGAAGAAGAAAGGGTGGTAAGTAGCGCGGTAACAAAAAGAGCATCTAATTCAGCACCAAAAAAGTGGCCAAATGCAGAAAAGGCACCTAATAAAATAATAGTGTCATGAAGCATGGCTAAAACTGCAGAAATTCCAAAACTGGCATCTTTAAAACGACTAGCTATAAAAATTAAAAGGAAGGTGGCTGATAAAAGCAAAGCATAAATGGTTTTTTTAAGTAACTCTCTGCCTAAAAGAGGACCAAGTGTTTCAAAGTGACTCTCACTATACCCTGAATCAATTTTAGTGATAGCTTCAACTAAATCATTTTTTTGATCAGTGCTGATATTGTCATATTTTAGGATGTACTGATCATTGTTTTGAGAAATACTATGTAAAGAAATTTCTTGTTCTTCAAAAATTTCTTCGAGCTGTTTTTGTTGGGGCTGTGAGGGTAGAGAAATTTGCCAAGAGGAACCTCCAGAAAAATCAATTGAATATTTGAATCCCCAAAAAACAATAGAAAAAATAGAGGCAACAATTAGAGTTATGGAAATAAAATAAAAAAGTGGCCGATATTTCATTATGTTCATGTTTTTTTATGAGCTAAAACCCGTAATATATTGCGAGTAACGACTACACCAGTAAATATCCCTAAAAATACACCAATTAGGAGAGTAACGGAAAAACCTCGAACCATTCCGGAGCTGTTGAGAAAAGACCAGTTAAAGGGATTGAACAAAATTAAGCCAGTGATAATGGTACAAATATTGGCATCTTTTATAGAATTCCAGGCACGCCCAAAACCTAATTCCATGGCATTGTTCCAGCTTTGACCGACATGGATTTCTTCTTTCATTCTTTCAAAAATTAAAATATTGCTATCAACAGCCATACCAATAGATAAAATAAAACCGACAATACCGGGAAAAGTTAGAGTTATATGAAAAATTCTGTAGATAGTCAAGGTGAATAAGCTATAAATAATTAAGCTAATAACTGAAATTACACCCAAGTAGCCATAATTACCTATCATAAAAAATGAGACTAAGCCAAGGCCAACTAAGCCCGCTCGCAAACCTTTATTGATAGTATCCTGGCCAAGAGTGGCTCCTATTTGTTGTTCTTGTATTTTTTTAATAGGAAGAGTTAATGCTCCAGCATTAAGCTGAGCGGAAAAGGTTTTAGCCGTTTTTATATCAAAATTACCACTTATAACAGCTTTACCATCGGGAATGACAACCTGTACTAAAGGAGCAGAAATTAATTCATCATCAAGAAAAATAGCTAATCTTTTGTTTAAAAAGGTGCTTGTTGCCTGCTCAAATAACTTTGTGCCTTCTGAGTTAAACTCTAAAGCAACTTCCATAACTCCTGTTTGAGGATTTGGTTGAGGGATGGCCCTAATTAAATGCGAACCATTAATCCCTGTATCCTGATAATAATCTTCAAGTTTGATTTCAGCAGAAGAGGTGGCTTCTAGTGGGAATTCTTTAACTTGCCCAACAAATTTTAAGGTAGCAGTTTGGCCAATAAGATTAATGGCATCATTAATGTCGGTAACTCCAGGTAATTCAACTTTTAAGCGATATTGGTTGTCTTGTTTGGAAATTTGAACATTGGCTTCAGAAACTCCACAAAGATTAACCCGTCGCTCAATATTGGCTTTAAGAGATTCAAGAGCTTGGGTTAGGTCTTCAGACTTACCCTGAGAAGTATCAATTTCATAGAGAAGTGAAGCGCCACCGGCTAAATCTAGGCCATAATGAAGATCCAAATTTGAAGTAGAATTTTTATTTAAAGATAAATTTGGTTTATAAAAAGTTTTGCCAAATAAGGTAAATTGTCGTGGTAAGTTTATAACTAAACAGATAAAGGTGGCCAAAATAATGGTCCAAAAAATACGAAGAGTTCTGGGACTATTTTTTGACATAACCTAGGGTAAGTTGGCGAGGGTGTCCGCTAAAAATATAGGTAATCGAAGCTTTACTGCTCCTAACCTTATATTGAGCTAAATCCCCTTCTTTAAGGCCGAAATTCTTAATAACCTTGTTGGGTAAGGTAACTGCTAGGCTATTACCCGTTCTAATTACTTTTCTGACTTTATTCATGAATTTTCCAGCACAGCTGGATTACCAATTATAACAAGGGGCGAAGAAAGAAAAAAATCAACAATAAAAGGATCACGTTTATTTTGACGTAATTTTAATTCTGCAGAATCCATAACCATGTAGTTTATTTCTGTATCACGTCGTTTTTCTTCGGCCTCAACCGCCCTTTCAACTTCTCGCTGAGGTTGATCACCAACGATTATTAAATCAATGGCGTCGGGACGCTTTTTTTGCCATAACAAGAAAGAAAAGGAGGCTAATAATAATTTTGATTTTTCTAGTTTTTTAGCTAATTCAGAATTTCTGTAGGCTAAAAGTAAAAGGCTATTAAAAAGATGGTGGTTGACATTGGTGGTGTAATAAAGACGGTTTCCTCTTCTCTCAGATAAAAGTAAATTAATTTTTTTGGGATTTTCCAGTTCACGACGAATGGAAGTTATTTCTTCACCAGTAAGGCGAACTAATTGACGAACGTAAAATTGTTCACGCGGCTGACAAAAGAAAATAGACAAAAGTTTGGCTCGGCTTTTGGAGGTAAGAATAGAATTGAGTGAGGTTTCAACCTTCATAACTTACATTATTACCTATAGGCAATAATTCTATCCAAATTTGTCCGGGGACAAAATTAACCTCTTTGCCGGTCTTATCTTTGAAAATAGTACGAGACTGTCGGTTTGCTTTTGACCAAGTAATATCCTGCTTTTGACCATTGGCAAAATAAAGGGCATTGCCAGAACCGATAATATCGTAAAGGTTGTGCTTGTGCTCATCAACAGAGCGTGATTCCTTGGTAAATTGGATAATAAGATTTTTAGTACTAATATTCTCTTTGTTATTAAAATCAGTCACTGGAGAGCCGCCGTTATTTCTAAGATAGCGATTAGTAGCAGGATCATATTTCCAATTAACTGCATAGGCCTTATCACCCCAAAAATTAAAACTAATATCACTGGTAGCACTACTAAGTGACTTGTCCTCACTATTAAAGAGCCATGTCCGAAAGTTTTTATCCCAAGACGTTTTCATAGCCTGAGTAGTGTTGGTCAATCCACGAGTAGCAGCAATATTCCAAAGTTCAGTGCTGGAACAATACATGGTGTGTTCGGTTGCTTTAGTTTCACCGGTACGATCAGGTTCACGTCGGCATACTTTATAGGGTAAAGAAAATTGGGAAAGGTCACTCCAAGTACCTTGATTATTCCATCCATATTTTGAAATTTGCTCAACAGCTTGAGCTTTTGAATTGGTAGTACAGGGACCTCCGGGAGTAGCTGCAGAACAGTTGGCGCCGCCAACATGGGTATAAAGAGGGTAGTCACCATATTCTGAAGCTAAATCAAGAAAATATGTTCTGGCAGAACGAACAGGACCAATATCATATTTCTGAGAGGCGCCTTTGGCAGCATTACAGTAAAAAACTCCCATAAAACGGGTAATCCCTCCTTCTGCTACAGCCTCGTAAACCACATCGGCATTGCTTAACCCAGACTGAGGGCGAGAATCAGCATGATTTTCAATCATAACCATTAAGGGTCGGCGCTCCGACCAAATTTCTTTTTCTTCGGTAGTAAATTTTTCGCCGTTAATTGGACAAATTTCAGTTTTTGGTCCCTTGAATTGGAGGGATCCCGTTTGAGGGACTTGTCCGTTTTCTTCAGAAAAAGAGTTATCGACTAAATCCGCATTTTTTGAATTTACAGGGAAAAATCTGCCAAATAACCAGTAAGAGGCGAAGGTTCCAAAAATAAATACTAAGGAATAAAGCAAATAGTTGGCAGTTTTAGTTTTCATAAAATATTAACGGCTAATAGTTTTTAATATAGCTGATTTTTCCTCTTTTGACAAAGTTATATTATCTCCCTGGCCGTTTTTTATTGGTTTAGCATAAATACGACTAAAAGAACGGTGATGAAGTGAGGTTAAAATTAAACCCGAATTATCCTTATCTAATAAGACTAATATAAAACTTTGATTGCCACCGATATCATCGAAAGGATTGAAGCGAATAAGGTTCATTTTTTGAATACCATATTTTTCTTTTGACGCTGGAGGGGCATCTTTTGTAGATAATCCCCTATATTTTGTCAGAATTAGATACAAAAGGTAAAGAAGCCCAAAGGTGTTTAGGATGGTAAGAATATTAAATAAAGGTGACATCTCAGCTTTAGTTTACCAAAAATTGAGTGTATACTGAAGCTATGAAACAAGTTGAGGATAAAGATAATAATAGCCGATATATTCGTAAAGATTTAATTAAAAGCTTTGTTTTGAGTTCGATAGCTCTTGCAATAGTGTTGGCTTTGTATTATGTTTGGAAGTGAGTTAGCTTTATTTAAAGGAGGTGAGAAAAAGTAATGGCCACAATAAAATTTTATTCTGTTAAATCAAGGAAATCCGTTGAGGTTGACGTTTCAAAAGTCAAAAAAGTCACCTTGAAAAACGGACGTCCAGCTGCCGAAGCTGTTGATCCTTCTACCGGCACAAAAATGTTCAAAATCTTGTCTGCAGCTGATGCTGCTATGCTTAAATAGTTTTTATAAAAAAATCCTTCTTAGTATGTTGAGGAGGATTTTTTTTGGTAAAATAGACTACTTCAAAGAAGTCGAAGGACTAACTCTGCTATTGCGGGGAGGAAAGTCCGGACCACTAAAAGCAAAAAACCTCTAAGGGGCGGGGTGTGAACTCCGGGCAAGGCTACAGAGACGAGAAATGTGAAACGAGCCTCCTTTTTGTGGAAATCTCAAGATGAAGCGCTAATATCTAGCTTTTGAGAGCTTCAGGTAGAGAGACTAGATAGATAGTCCATAAACAAAATCCGGCTTATCTACTTCTTTGAGGTATTTTCTTTGAAGAAGCTAATATAAAAACTTTCGAGGACCAGATAAATAGGAACTGCCATCAGAGCGCCAACAATACCACCGATTTTAGTACCAATGGCAATAATGATAATGGTTACTAGAGGATGAATACCCACAGCTCTTTTCATTATTTTAGGGACAATAAAATTACCTTCTAATTGCTGGATAATAAT
>CAZQUM010000001.1:9630-11678 GCA_964596585.1 uncultured Gammaproteobacteria bacterium | reverse complement strand
CCGCCAAAATCCCAGTTAAGGGTGAAACTGTAAAACCAAGTAAGCCTGCTAATATTGAGGTAATAGTCGGCCCAATACTGGGAATTATTTCTAAAATACCGGCAATTATTGCTAATGGTAAAGCATAATTTACTCCAATAATGAGATAACCAAAATAGGAGAGTACACCTATAAAAAGCATCAGAGTAAGCTGAGCACTCATCCATGAACCGAGACGAGTTTGTACCTGATTGACAAAATCGATAACACGATGGTTATTTTTACCAAAGAGTTTTTTTAGATAATGATTAAAATTATTCCTCTCCATTAAGAGATAAAAAGTAATTACAAATAAGATAAACATAGAAAATAAATTGGAAAAGAAAGCAATGGCAATATTGCCAATGTTGCTAGGTAAGCCTTCAAGCAATTTCATTTGAGAGGAAAGGCTTTGTCCGTCAAACCCCATGAAATCAATCCTCTTGACCATATCTGGCAAATTTTTTATAAGATTGCTAGTTTGTTCAACTAAGGGAGGAACAATACCAGCCACACAGGCACTTAGGAAAAGAAAAACAAAAATGTATATTAAAAGAATGGCTAAGGTTCGGGATATTTTCTTTTTTTCCAGCCAAATAATTGCAGGATTAATGCCCTCCATAAAAACATAGCAAACAAAAATTAGAAATAAAATACTTTTTATTTGCCAAAGCAAAAATAAAAAAAGGAGAAAAAAAGTTGTAAATATAATTGTCTTGTAGGAAATTTCAACTCTTTGAACTTCTGGTGATTTCATAGTGAATTGTACCATTTTTTAACCTGTGAAAAAACTATTTTCTCAAAATTTTTTTTGGAAATATTGATAAAAATAATTTTCCTTTGGATTTTGAACCAAGTTAATTGTCGACGGGCATAGGCGTGTTCATCAAAACGCCATTTGTCAATACATTTTTCTAACTCTTGTTTATTATCATAATAATTTTTGAATTCTTTGTAGGCGAGAGTGTTGAGTCCCGGATCTGACCATTTATATGTCTTTAATAAATTTTTTATTTCATTTAAAAGCCCCATTTTTAGGCGTTTTTTTACTCGTGAGTCAATGCGGGGATACAGATATGAGGTGGGGGCGGTTAATGATAAATGTAAAATATTAAGCTTTTTTAAATTTGTAGAGAGGTGCCCTTGGCGTCCTTCTACAGGAATAGATAATTTAATTTCAATTTTCCTGATCAGGCGGTGGGGGTTGTGTTGCTCAGAATTATTTAGAGAAAGATAAGATTTTTTATCTAAAAGGCAATAAATTTTTTGTAGTGTTTGAACAGAGAATTTATTTAGAAAAAATCTTAAAAAAGGATTTGGTTTAATGGAATATGTTGCTTTATTAGGATTTACAATAGCATCAATGTATTGACCGGTACCGCCAACTATAATTGGCAATCTGTTCCTATTGTGGATTTCAGAAATTTTTTGAAAGGCTAATTTTTGAAATTGAGCTACCGAAAAGAATTTGTCTGGAGTAATAATATCAACTAAATGAATATTGATATCTGTGGGATGGTCTTTACCAGTACCAATATTTAATCCTTGATAAATTTGTCGGGAATCAGCAGAAATTAGTTCACCGTTATACAATTTAGCCAATTTAATGGCTAAATCAGTTTTGCCAGTAGCGGTCGGACCGGAAATAATAAGGATTCTTTTAGACATTGAATCGAAATTCGACGATATCGTCGGGACGCATAATGTATGTTTTGCCTTCGTGACGTAATAGACCTTTGGTTTTGGCAGCTTCCCAACCATTATTGTCGACAAAGTCTTGGTAAGAAACAATTTCGGCCATGATAAAACCTTTTTCAAAATCGGTGTGAATAGCTCCAGCGGCTTGAGGAGCAGTGGCATTTTTGGAAATGGTCCAGGCTCTAGCCTCTTTGACTCCTGCGGTATAAAAAGACTGAAGGCCAAGGGTTTCGTAAGCTTTTTGAATGACTCTTTCTAAACCTGATTTTTCCATTCCCAATTCTTTTAGATAATTCTTCCTGTCTTCGGAATTAAGTTCTGATAATTCAAAT
>CAZQUM010000001.1:0-9620 GCA_964596585.1 uncultured Gammaproteobacteria bacterium | reverse complement strand
CTGAGAGGAATAACATTTTCAAGAGAGGTTTTAAAATTATTAACGTCACTATAGGTGGATTCATCAACATTGGCAACAATAAAATAAGGCTTGGCGGTGAGCAAGAAAAATTCTTTTAGTAGAATTTTTTCTTCATCATCTAAATCTAAATTAATAGCCAACTTACCCTGTTCTAGGGATGTTTTTAACTTGGTTGCTAATACATATTTTTTGGATTTTAGTTCAGTGGCATTATTTTTATTGGTATCTAAGTATTTATCGATAGTTTCCAAGTCTTTGATAATTAATTCAGCACAAATTACTTCAAAGTCTCCTTGAGGATCAACACTCCCCTCTTTGAGAATACCGGGATCAGAAAAATAGCGAACGACATGCATAATAGCGTCACAATCCCGAATATTGGTTAAAAATTTGTTGCCTAAACCTTGACCGGTGGAAGCACCTTTGACCAAACCAGCAATGTCCACAAATTCAACAATAGCGGGGACAATTTTATCGGTTTTGACAATGTTGGCTAAAACAGAAAGTTTATCGTCGGGAACTTCAACCACTCCAACATTGGGATCAATAGTACAAAAAGGGTAATTACTGGCATTAGCAATTTGGCGACCCAAAAGAGCGTTGAAAAGAGTGGATTTACCCACATTGGGAAGACCGACAATTCCAATAGATAATTTCATATATATTCCGATTATAACCGAAAAACTTCACCAGGGATGATAAATAAAACCCCCACAACGCGGAGGGGAGAATATTTAGGGATTTTTATTTTATTTAGAAAATGGAATATTTTCGTGTCTATAAAGCAAGCATGATGAATTTGGCTTCCTTATAATTCCTGTATTTATGCAAAAATTTGGTCTTTCTTGTGAAGAATAATTCTTACATACTTTTTTTGTTAAGTCGAATCTATCACAATTATAAACATTAACAACTCTTTCATGACCATGTACCAAAATTAGGGCTTCGCTTGTTTTGTGAATAAAGGGGAACTTTTCTAAATATAACTTTAGGCCTTCAGGATCTAATATTTCTTGCGTTATTCTAAAATTAAGGCAGCAATTACTTTTACAATTCTCGCATAAATTTAACATATAATTACATATATTTTATATTATAGGTGTTAATATGTCAAAATGTATTTTATTTTCAATGTATAATAAAAATTATGATAAAAAAAATTAGGGTAGGAGTAATTTTTGGTAGCCGTAGTGTAGAGCACGAAGTGTCAATAGTAACAGCAATGCAGATTTTTGAAAATATTGATAGGAATAAATATGAAGTAGTGCCAATTTATATTGACAAGAAGGGGGCATGGAATTTGGGTAAGAATTTAGATAAAATTGAAAGCTACAAAGATTTGGAACTTGTAACCAAAAATAATTTAGTGGAATTTAGAATGCCTGACAGAGTGGGAAATGGATATTTGATGCCAGTAAGAACTCATGCTTTATTTGGGCCAAAGCCACAAAAAATAGATATAGTTTTTCCAGCAGTGCATGGAACTTATGGTGAGGATGGTACTTTACAAGGTCTGTTGGAAATGGCGGGAATGCCCTATGTAGGTTGCGGAGTTGTAGCGTCAGCTATAGGAATGGATAAGGTAGCCCAAAAGGCAATCTATAAGCAAGAGGGTTTGCCAGTAGTAAAGTATGACTGGTTTTATGATTGGGAATGGGAAAAAAATAAGAAAGAAATAATTGGCAGAATAGAGAAAAAAATTAACTACCCTTTTTGTGTGAAACCAGCGAATTTGGGATCAAGCGTGGGTATTAGTTTTGCAAAAAATAAAAAGGAATTTGAAAATGCAGTCTTAATAGCCAAGGAGTTTGATACCAAAATTTTAGTGGAAGAAGGCATCGAAGGAGTCGAAGAAATTAATATATCAGTGATGGGAGATGAAAAATTAGAAGTGTCGATGTGTGAGCAACCGATTAAAATAGATAAATTCTTGAGTTATGAAAACAAATATTTGAAGGGTAGCAAGACTAAGGGAATGGCAAGTTTATCAAGATTACTACCAGCACCAATATCAAATAAAATGGAAAAAAGAATCCAAAACTATGCGTTGGTGGCCTTTAGAGCTTTGGGGTGTAGTGGAATATCAAGAATTGATTTTTTGGTGGATATAAAAAAGGAAAAAATATTTATCAACGAAATTAACACCTTACCAGGTTCTTTATCATTTTATCTATGGGAAAAAAGCGGTTATCCATTTTCAAAAATATTGGATAAATTAATTCAATTAGGCTTGGAAAGATATGAGAAAAGACAAAGGAAAATATATAGTATTGATTCAAAGTTGTTGAAGAGTGCCGTGAAGGGATAAAATTAAATTTAAAAGTAGTGATCTGGCAAATCATTTTCAAAGAGGATGACAGAGTCAGGTGTGCAGAGCGAAGAAAGGAGGGATTGTGCTTGGGAGATGTTGTCGACAAATTTAGCTTTGGATTTAAGGGCTGAAGCAAATGCCTTACGATTGGTTTTACCAACAATAATAATGTGTTGACATATTTTGGATGCAATCTTGGCAAGGCGGACATTTTCGGAAAATTGCAAATCTCCTAGTTCGATCATCCCAGGGGTAACTAGGATATTATTCTTTGATTTAAATGACTTAAGCTTATCAAGAGCCATTGCAAAACCAACAGGGTTACTATTATAGGTGTCATCAATAATAGTAATAGAAGCATTTTTTATAATTTGAAGGCGATGCTCAGAGCTTTCAATTGGAGTGATCTTGGGAATGCTTAGTAATTGAGAGAGGTGGTGGTAAATGTTGTTAATTTGTTTAAAGTAGAAAATATTTTTAGTTTTTATATTAAACTTTTTGATTGTTTTTTGTTGACTCTGAGGTAGGTAAAGGTAACCACTCGGAGAAATGTATTCAGCCAATTCCATTTTTGTTTTCTGGATACGTTCCAAGCTTCCGAAACGCTCTAAATGCATTGAACCAATAGCGGTAATGATGCCTATTTGTGCTTTGACTAACTTACAAATGGCAGCAATATCACCTGGATAATATGCTCCTGCTTCACAGATAAATATTCTGGTATTGACTGGCAACTTTAAAACTTGCAGGCAAATTCCCTCAAGAGTATTTTGGTTGGCAACAGTAGCTGAAACTTTATAATGAGAAGAAAGAGAACGAAGTAAAGTTTCTTTAAGTGTGGTTTTACCCCAAGAACCAGTTATAACTATGACCTTTAGTTGGCGGTGAAAGAGTGCAAGTTTGACTTTAGCTAGTGTTAACAGAATTAATTTAGAAAAAGTGATGAAGGGAGAAAGTAGTTTTAAGCCAATAAAAACTGATTTTTCTGGTGGGAGAAAAAATAGAAGACGAGAAATTAAATATAAAATTTTAATTTTAAGAGTCCAAACCAGTTGCTTTTTTATCTCAATAACTTCGCGACCGGGATTATTTTTTAACCAAGCATTGATACGGTTTGGATTGTATTCTTCGAGTTGAGTTAAGTAAAGAAAACTTTTAAGTTTCATAATATAGCGAAGTTGCTAATTAAATCGACTACCTCTTGGCTGTGTGTAAGGTAGAAGAAATGTCCTGTTTTAGGGAAAGATTTAAAAATAGAATTTTTGATTAAAGAATGGATTTTTTGACCATCAGTAATTGGAGTGGAAGTATCTTCATCCCCCCATAAAATTAGTGTCGGTATAGTAATTTGATGAAGTTGAGGGGTAAGGTCATGATGAATTAGATTTCTAAAGGTCTGTTTTTCTATGTCTGTTTTGAGTGCAATATAATCTGAAGCATCTAATTTGAGGATTTTTAAAATTGGCTGGCGAATAAAATGGAGTGGCTTGCTAAATTTTTGAAATAGCTTAATGTGATTTGGGAGTTCGTGACGAATTGCGGCGGCAGATAACAGAATAATTTTTTTTATCTTATTAGGATGGTCAATGGCGATTTTGCAGGAAATGGCACCACCAAGTGAATGACCAACAAGAATGGGATTTTTAATCTTTTCTTTTTTAAGAAAATCAATAACAAACTGGCAATAATCATCTAAATTTAATACTTTATCTTGAGGATAAGGGAGATTAGGGTGATATACGTTATAGCTTTCTTTAAGTGAATTTACGAGAGGATAGAGAGATTCCCAAGTTGTACCCCAACCATGGAGAAAAACTAGGTTTTGGTGAATTTTTGTTGTCCCCATATATTTATATTGTATGGTATCAATATAAAAATCCCCCCGCAACGCGGAGGGATTAGAAAATAAGTGATGAACTTATTTGACCATTTTCTTGATCTTGGTGCCAGGAATGTATCGAGGCATACGTCGACCAGCAATTTTTTTGGCTTCTTTTGTATTGATAGCCTTGATGGTTTTGGGTTTAAACATTTTGGTCTTGAAGGTACCAAAACCGGAAAGCTTGACAGCAGATTCACCGTTGGCGAGGGCTTTCATGATTTCATTTAAAAAGGTTTCAATTGCAACCTTGGCAGTTTTTTTGGGCAATTTAGCTTTAGTAGCAACAATTTCGATAAGTTCTTTTTTTGTCATTTGTTGTCTGAATTTATAATTCAACTACCATTATTGGATATAATGGGGAAAATTGCAAGTCTTAGTCTTCATTTTTTCCCGCATTTTTATTGAGCTTGCTTCCAATAACCGTAGATGATGTCCGTAATTCACGAACAACAGTAACTTTTATCTGGCCAGCCCACTTGGCTTCTTCTTCGAGTTTTTCGGCAATATTTTGACTTAAAACAGTAGCTTCATCGTCATTGACGATACTCGGTTCAACAATTACCATCACTTCCCTACCCGCTTGATAGGCAGCAACAGAGGTGACTCCAGGGAAAGTTTTTGCGACTTCTTCAATATTTTGCATCCGTTTTAAGTACTCTTCATGAACTTCATAGCGAGCACCAGGACGGGCACCTGAAGCAGCATCACCAAGATATACCAAGACTGATTCTACAGAGGAAAAAGCTTTATCTTCGTGGTGTTCGGCAACGGCGTTAATTACAGCTTCTGGTAGTTTGTAGCGACGAAGCAGATTGACTCCCAACTCAACATGAGTACCCTCTTCATCATTGATGACCTTACCCACGTCATGAAGTAGGGCACCCAAACGAACAGTATTGATATCAGCCTTAAGTTCATAGGCCAAGGCAGTAGCAATTTTGACTGCTTCGATAGTATGTTTGGCTAAATTTTGGCCGTAAGAATAACGGAATTTATATTTTCCAATTTGTTTTATCAAATCTACAGGCAGGTTGTAAACACCAACTTCTTGGCATATTTTTTTACCTTCATTTAATAGAATTTTGTCCATTTCAGAGTTTGTTTGAGCGACAACCTGTTCAATTTTTACTGGTTGGATACGCCCATCTTTGATGAGTTTTTCTAGGGCTAAGCGGGCAATTTCACGGCGGGTTGAATCGAAAGAAGAAATACGAATATCATTGCTTTCATCCAATTCAATCTCAACGCCAGTGGCTTTTTCAAATGCGCGAATATTGCGCCCTTCACGGCCAATAATTTTTCCTTTAATTTTTTCATCGGGAAGACTAATAGTAGAAACAGTGTATTCTGCTACATAATCAGTAGTACCGTGGGTCAATGCTACAGAAAGAATTTCTTTTGATATCTCTTCCTGACGACTAGTAAGATCATCTCTTGTCTCGTCGATTTTTTTAGAAATCCAATTAGCCATTTTCTTTTCAACGCTACTCATCAATAATTCTTTGGCCTTATTGATATCCAAACCAGAAATGTTCTCTAATTTTTCTAATTGTTTGCGATATAACTCATCAATTTGGTCTATTTTTTTCTTAGCTTCAGCATTTTGAGAATCTAAGCTTTGTTCTCTGGAAAAAAGATATTTCTCCTTGTCTTCAATAGAGCGCAAACGATCTTTAATTTCAATCTCTTTGGATTTGGCCTCAGCTTCAATGCGACGGGCATTCTCAAGAATTAAATTAGCTTTAGCATCGGGAATTTCTTCTTTAACTTCAATTTTTTTGGGAGAAAAAACTACCCGATTTAAATCTTCTGATTTACTACTTTCTTTTTCTTTAACTGTAGCTTTGGCTGTGGTTATTTTAGCTGTAGTTTTAACTTGTGCTTTGTCCGATTCTAAAATAGTTTTAAATTTAGATAAAAACGAATTAAACATAATACTCCTTGTTATCTTTTACCTAGAGACCCGGAAAATCTTAGTCGACAAAAAAATGCAGCAATGACAAGATTAAATATAGGTACATTTTAAGTTTTTAGTAAAAGATAAAAATAAATAATTTAAAGATTAAACAATCGTTATAGTTTACCTGTTTTGGGCTATTTCGTCAATTACGCTTTTAATGTCATCATAGGCAAAACCTTTTCTAAAAAAGGAAGCCATTATTTTAGTTTTGACTGCTCTATCCGACCAATTTATTGATTGATATTTTTTGTGAGTTAAGAGTTTTCTGATTTTGGCAGGGTCATCACTTTGAAAATCATCGGGAAAATCAAGTTGATATTTGGCAAATAAATGACGGAGACGAGATCGGGGATACTTGGCAAAACGACGGAGGAGGTATTCCTTGTAGGCCTCAGAGTTGAGTAATGAACGAGATTCTAATTTGTCAATAATTTCTTGGGGAAGATGGGAAAAATCACCTTGAATAGAATATTTCTTTTGATAGAAAATTAGTTTTTGCTTTATTTTTGGTAAAAGAATTTGAGCAATTTTAGGAGAAAGAGCAATTTGGCGTAAAGAATAGGTGTAAAGTTGGAAGTAAAGTGAACTTTCTTTGAGGCTGTTAAATTGAGACTCGTTAATCTCCTGACCTGATTTAAGGCCAAATTTGTAGAAATCATCAATGTATAAGGGTAACTTTTGATGATTGGAAAAGATCAGGTATAACTGATCTTTATTCCTGCGACTCTGAAGAACTTTTTGAATTTGAAGATTCACCCTCAGTTTGAGATTTAACTTTTTGCCAAATTTGTTTTTGTAAATCTTGAGCAATTTTAGGATTGTCTTTGAGATATTTTTTAGTAGCTTCACGACCCTGAATGTTTTGCTCTCCAATTTTGAAAAAAGCACCAGATTTAATAATTAAACCGTGATTTACGGCAATATCTACTAGGGAACCAGCGGTAGAAATACCCTCAGTGTTCATAATATCAAACTCGGCTTCTTTAAATGGGGGGGCAACTTTATTTTTTACTATTCTTGCCCGATGTTGGGAGCCCATTGATTCACCACCAGGGGTTTTGATATTGGCAATTTTCCGAACATCAATTCTAACTGAAGAATAAAACTTGAGAGCTAAGCCTCCGGGAGTGGTTTCGGGATTACCAAACATAATACCGATTTTTTGACGTAATTGATTGGTAAAAATAACTACTGCTTTTGATTTGCTTATAGCACCAGTAAGTTTTCGAAGGGCTTGGGACATAAGTCGGGCCTGTACTCCCATCATCGAATCCCCCATTTCTCCTTCAATCTCAGCTTTGGGAACAAGGGCAGCCACAGAGTCAACTACAATTACATCAACAGCGTTGGAACGAACCAATGTTTCAACAATTTCCAATGCTTGCTCACCATTATCCGGCTGAGAAATTAATAGATTGTTTAAATCAACACCGACGGTGGCAGCACGGCTAGGTTCGAGGGCATGTTCGGCATCAATAAAAGCAGCGGTACCGCCAAGTTTTTGAGCTTCAGCAATAACGTGAAGAGAAAGAGTAGTTTTTCCTGAAGCTTCTGGACCAAAAATTTCAGTGATTCGGCCACGGGGTAAACCACCAACGCCAAGAGCAATGTCCAAGGGGAGACAACCTGTGGGAATTACTTCGATATCCATATCTGTACGTTCACCCATTTTCATAATAGCGCCATCTCCATAAGCCTTGGTAATTTGTTCCATAGCTAGGCGAACAGCTTCAGATTTCTTGTCAGATAAATTGCCGGTAGTGGATTTTTTGGTCTTCATGTAAATAGTAATATCAATTTTAACTATATCAAGTCAAGGAGTAAAACCGAAGAAAAGGCGAAAGAAATTTGCTAGTTGACTGAAAAAAATTTAGGATATAAAGTAATGACAGTGAAGAATATTGTTATGACATCTGAAGCATGAAAAGAAATGCTGAAATTTCCAACGAAGATTTCAGCATAAAATTTTTGGGTGCAGCTAGTGGTATGGTAACTGGGTCTTTGTATCGACTAGATGTCGGAGAAAGTAACATTGTGATTGATGCGGGTATATTTCAGGGTAAAAATGATGCCGTACTCCCAAATGGGAAAAGTCGGAATAAATCGGACATAGGTGCTATAAAGGGCGTTAAAAATATTTTGTTGACACATGCTCATGCTGATCACGTGGGTAGGTTGCCTCTTTTTTATAAAAAGGATGCTCATCCAATGACTCTAGCAACTACTATGACTAGAAAATTGGCAGAAGTAATTCTTTATGATTCCGCCAAAATTCAAAAAGAACAAGATAAGCTATATGACAGTGATGATGTTGCGAGGGTTATGAATTTTGTTAAAGAGGTTCAATTTGGAAAAAAATACAAGATTGGGAATGGACATGATCGCTTATCAGCTACTTGGATTTATAATGGCCACATTCCCGGATCGGCTTCAATTTTAATTGAACAGGATGGAAAAAGAGGAGGAATTCTGTTTTCTGGAGATATTGGCAAGGAAATAAACGCTATATGTGGTGGTTGGGGTGAACTACCTGAGGCGAGACCGGAACAGGTGCCAATAAAAACACTAATTGTGGAATCAACTAATTTTGACAAAGAGCCAGTGAATTTTGACGAAAAATACGAAACTTTTTTGGACAGTATCAATGAAATATTAGGACGTGGTGGATCAGTGGTACTTCCAGCACTGTCAATGCAAAGAAGTCAGGAGATAACTGAGATGATACATCACGCCCAAATAGGAGACCTTATTCCAAGGGATTGCGCCATTATTAAAGACGCGCCACTAGCTGGTAAATTTGAAGCTGTATATATTGAAAATGCGGATATATTTATGACTAGGCGATTCGGAAATGATGAAAATTATTATAATAATTTGGGTAGTAGTAAAAAGCGTTTTGATTTAAATAATTGTCAGGTTATTGCCAATAACAAAGAATCGCAACGAATGTCAGATTCTTTAGCTTATGGAAAAAAGGCTTCAATTGTTTTAACGGGAGGAGGCATGTGTGGTTTTGGTAGAGTAAGAAATTATATCGACAGAGATTTTGGTAAAAATCCAAAAAATGGAGTGGTTTTAACCTGCTATCAGGTGGAAGGAACTGAAGGTGAAGAAATTACCAAGCAAGAAAGACTCATAAGCAGAGATGGGGAATTGGGGGCTACAGTAAGGCATTTAGATATTTTTTCGGGACATATTAGTGGAGAAAGCGATTTATTCAAATATTTAGACAGATTTAATTTGAGCGAATTGGAACTAATCAATATTGTGCACGGGAGCAATGATAATAGAAACAAAATGGCGGAAGCGATTAAGAAGAGGGGTTATCCCGGACGTATAGTATTGCCGGAGATTTGGGAAGAAGTGAATTTTAGTTTGTAAAATTAATCTGGTCGGGAATACAGGATTCGAACCTGCAACCTCACGCACCCCATGCGTGCGCGCTA